>NZ_JBQEQE010000001.1:0-447015 GCF_052046095.1 Pseudomonas sp. 22072 | reverse complement strand
GGGCAAGCCCGCTCCCACAGTTTAATTGCAGTTTGGCAGTGATTTAGCGCACAACGCTTTCGAAGCGATTGACACCCGCCAGCTCCAACACCACTTCATCCCCCACATTCAACGGGCCAACGCCCGCCGGGGTGCCGGTCAGGATCACGTCGCCCGCTTGGAGGGAGAAGCAACCCGCCATGTACTGAATCATCGGCACAATCGGGTTGAGCATCTGCGCGCTGTTGCCGTCCTGGCGCACTTCACCGTTGATGCTCAGGCGAATGCCGATATCGGTCACGTCTGCAAAGGTACTGCTGACCACGAAGGGGGCAATCACCGCCGCGCCATCGAAAGACTTGGCGATTTCCCACGGCAGGCCCTTGGCTTTGAGCTCGGCCTGTTTGTCGCGCAGGGTCAGGTCCAGGGCCGGGGCGAAGCCCGAGATGGCGTCCAGCACTTCTTCCCGGCTCGGTTTGGCGGACAAAGGCTTGCCGATCAATACGGCGATTTCCGCTTCGTAGTGCACCGAACCACGCTCGGTCGGAATGGCAAAACCGCCTTCCAACGGCACCACGCAGCTGCCCGGCTTGATGAACAGCAGTGGCTCGGTAGGCACCGGGTTGTCCAGTTCCTTGGCGTGTTCGGCGTAGTTACGCCCGATGCACACAACTTTACCCACCGGGAAGTGGATGTTGGTGCCGTCGACATACTTGTGCTGGTAGCTCATGGAACGACTCCTTCAGGTGCGGTTAAACAGCGAAGATCTTGCCGGGGTTCATGATCCCGTTAGGGTCGAACACGGCTTTGACGGCCTTCATGTATTCGATTTCAACCGGTGAACGGCTGTAGGTCAGGTAATCGCGCTTGGTCATGCCCACGCCGTGCTCGGCGGAGATCGAGCCGTTGTACTTGGCGACGGTCTCGAATACCCACTTGTTCACGGTGGCGCACTTGGCAAAGAACTCGTCTTTGCTCAGGTTTTCCGGCTTGAGGATGTTCAGGTGCAGGTTGCCGTCACCGATATGGCCGAACCAGACGATTTCGAAGTCCGGGTAGTGTTCACCGACGATCGCGTCAATTTCGCTCAGGAACGCTGGCACTTTCGACACGGTCACCGAGATGTCGTTCTTGTACGGCGTCCAGTGGGAAATGGTTTCGGAGATGTACTCGCGCAGTTTCCACAGGTTGTGCAGTTGGGTTTCGCTCTGGCTCATCACGCCATCCAGCACCCAGCCCTGCTCCACGCAATGTTCGAAAGTTTCCAGAGCGTGGTTGGCGACTTCTTCGGTGGTGGCTTCAAATTCCAGCAACGCGTAGAACGGGCACTCGGTTTCGAACGGCGCCGGCACGTCGCCACGGCCAAGGACTTTGGCCAGGGCCTTGTCCGAGAAGAATTCGAAGGCGGTCAGGTCTAGCTTGCTCTGGAAGGCGTGCAGCACCGGCATGATCGAATCGAAATCAGTCGTGCCGAGCACCATCGCCGTGAGGTTCTTTGGCGCACGGTCCAGGCGCATGGTGGCTTCGACCACAAAGCCCAGGGTGCCCTCAGCGCCGATAAACAGCTGGCGCATGTCGTAGCCGGTGGCGTTCTTGATCAGGTCGCGGTTCAGCTCCAGCACATCGCCTTTGCCGGTGACGACCTTCATGCCGGCCACCCAGTTGCGGGTCATACCGTAGCGAATCACTTTGATCCCGCCGGCATTGGTGCCGATATTGCCGCCAATCTGACTGGAACCGGACGAGGCGAAGTCCACCGGATAATACAGGCCGTTTTCTTCTGCGACGTTCTGCAGTTGCTTGGTGACCACACCCGGCTGGCACACGGCGGTGCGGTCGGTGAGGTTCACGTCGAGGATCTGGTTCATATAGTCGAACGACACCACCACTTCGCCGTTGGCGGCAACGGCAGCAGCCGACAAGCCCGTGCGCCCGCCCGATGGCACCAGCGCCACCTTGTGCTCATTGGCCCACCGCACGATGGCCTGCACCTGCTCGGTGGTCTTGGGGAACACGATGGCGCTAGGTGCGGGAGCGAAGTGCTTGGTCCAATCCTTGCCGTAAGCCTCCAGGGAGTCGGCGTCGGTCAGCACTTTGCCGGGCTCAACCAGGGTCTTTAGCTCATCAATCAGGGCAGGATGGGTCATCGACAGAACTCTCGAACAATTCATGGTCATCCTGAGAACGCTTCACGTCGCAGGAATAGGTGTTTAGCGGGGTGCGTATGCTAGCATACCGCCCCCGCAGGACAGACCCAAAGGGCGTTTCTGCGGTGACGGCTTTCCTGCCGTCCGGGTCAGCTTGCGCTGCTCGACTCCCTGCCAATTTTCTCCGGGATACAGGTTTACGCAGATGAGCAAGACTTCTCTCGATAAGAGCAAGATCAAGTTCCTTCTTCTGGAAGGCGTCCACCCATCGGCTGTCGACGTTCTGAAAGCCGCCGGGTACACCAGCATTGAGTACATCACCAGTTCTCTGCCGGAAGCCCAGCTCAAGGAAAAGATCGCCGACGCGCACTTTATCGGCATTCGCTCCCGCACTCAGCTGACCGAAGAGATCTTCGACCACGCCAAGAAACTCGTGGCTGTCGGCTGTTTCTGCATCGGCACCAACCAGGTCGACCTCAATGCAGCGCGCGAGCGCGGCATCGCGGTGTTCAATGCACCGTACTCCAACACCCGTTCCGTAGCGGAGCTGGTGCTGGCCGAGGCCATCCTGCTGCTGCGCGGTATCCCTGAGAAGAACGCTTCCTGCCACCGTGGCGGCTGGATCAAGAGCGCGGCCAACTCCTTCGAAATCCGCGGCAAGAAGCTGGGTATCGTCGGCTACGGCTCGATCGGCACGCAACTGTCGGTGTTGGCTGAAGGCCTGGGCATGCAGGTGTTCTTCTACGACACCCTGACCAAGCTGCCATTGGGCAACGCCACCCAAGTGGCCAGCCTGACCGAGCTGCTGGGCATGTCCGACATCGTCACCCTGCACGTTCCGGAAACGGCCGAGACCCAGTGGATGATCGGTGAGAAGGAAATCCGCGCGATCAAGAAAGGCGGGATTCTGATCAACGCCGCTCGCGGCACCGTGGTCGAGCTGGATGCCCTGGCCGACGCGATCAAGGACAAGCACCTGATCGGCGCTGCCATCGACGTGTTCCCGGTGGAGCCGCGCTCCAACGATGACATCTTCGAAAGCCCGCTGCGTGGCCTGGACAACGTGATCCTGACCCCGCACATCGGCGGCTCCACCGCTGAAGCCCAAGCCAACATCGGCCTGGAAGTCTCGGAAAAACTGGTCAAGTACAGCGACAACGGTACCTCGGTATCGTCGGTCAACTTCCCGGAAGTGGCCCTGCCGGCTCACCCGGGCAAGCACCGCCTGCTGCACATCCACCAGAACATCCCTGGCGTGATGATGGAGATCAACAAGGTCTTCGCGGAAAACGGCATCAACATCTCCGGTCAGTTCCTGCAGACCAACGAGAAGGTCGGCTACGTGGTGATCGACGTCGACGCCGAGTACTCGGACCTGGCGCAAGAGAAGCTGCAGCACATCAACGGCACTATTCGTAGCCGCGTGTTGTTCTAAGGCTTCAAGCGCTGGATAAAAAATGGGAGACCCGCAGGGGTCTCCCATTTTTTTGCCCGAATAACGCTTATTTGACGTTAACGGTGATCACTTTCGAGGCGACTGTGGGTTCGAACTGGCGATGCACGTTGTCGCCGGCCACCAGTTGCAGGGTGTGCTTGCCTGGCGTCAGGGTCAGCTCGGTTTCGGTCTGCGCCTTGCCGAAGTGAATCGAGGTAGGCGTGGCCGGGATCGCCTCATTGGCGTTGAGCGACTCCACCTTCTGGTCTACCAACAGATGGTGGTGCCCGGCGTTAGGCACTTGCTTGTCGATCGGTTCCAGGTCCAGCTTCTTGACGCCGAATTTGACGGTGAAGGTTTTATCAACGGTGGCGCCATCTTTCGGCGAGACGATGAACACTTCGGCACCTTCAGGCGCAGGCGTACGAGGAAGGTCTGCGGCACTGGCCAACATCGAGGTACCCAGCAAAAGGCTGGCAATCGTTGCACGGGACAAAAGGGCTTTCATTCGCTTCTCCATTTTTTCGGTGAAATCTGTAGGGTTATGACAACTTCGCGATAAATTGCGGTCCAAGGCACCCGACACCATAACAAAACGTTGCTGAACGGCGCCTCGCCTGTACGAATTCTTTAGGAGTGACCATGCGCTTTTCGCCTGGCCTGTTGCTGTTGCTTCCTCTTCTGAGCCCCTTGGCTCATGCCGAACTGATTGACGACGTAAACGATCGCGGTGAACTGCGCATAGCCCTGGAAGCCAATACCCCGCCGTACAATTTCAAAGAGGGCGACAAACTCGCAGGCTTTGAAGTGGAGCTGGGTGAACTGCTGGCCAAGGAAATGGAGGTGCGCTCCTCGTTTATCACCACCGATAACGCGGACCTGCTTTCCGGTGTGGAAACCGGCAAGTACGACGTGGCCATTAACCATATGGCTATGACTGCCGAGCTTGAGGATCGTTTCGATTTCAGTGAGCCTTATCACCAGAAGCCGGCACTGGCGATCCCGTTCCAGAAGGGCAACCCGGCGTTCAAGACCAGTTTGAACGGGGCGTTGAAGCGGGTTAAGGACGATGGCCGGTTGAAGGCGCTGGCGCAGAAATGGCTCAAGGTGCAATAAATGTGGGAGCTGGCAAGCCAGCTCCCACATTTGATCTGTTTAAGCTTCTTAAAGCTGCGTGAGGGCCGCCGCCGCCTCAGGCAACTGCAACTCACTGAACACCTGCACACCATGGCGCTTGAGCAGCGCCGCCGTGACGCCTTCGCCACTGACCTTCACCCCGCTGAAGGTGCCGTCATAGGTCAACAGATTGCCGCAGGATGGGCTGTTGGCCTTGAGAATGGCGATGCGGATGTGATGGCGTTGCACCAGCGCCAAGGCTTGGCGGGCACCGTCGAGAAAGGCGCTGGTGAAGTCTTCGCCCTCGGCCGTCAGCACCTGGGCGCGGCCTTCCCACACGTCGATGCCCTGCCCGCCTGGGATTTCGGCCGATGGCCGCGGTGTGGGCAAGCCGCCCGCCACTTCCGGGCAGATGGCAACCACGCGGCCTTCAGCTTGCCACGCTGCCAGTGGGTCGAATGGGCCGCTGGCCCCGCCGTCGTAGCGCACCTTGTGCCCGAGCAGGCAGCGGCTGACCAGAATCTTTTCCATGTTTAAAACGGCTCGTTGCCCCGCCGGCGAAACCAGCCCGTCAAGGACAGGCGTTCGCGCGTAGCGGGCAGGACTTCGTGAGGCACCTCGCCCGACAGGAATACCACCAGGCAGCCCCCGGTGGGCACCACGTCGTATTCGACACCGCCCTTGAGGTACATGCGCAGTTGGCCGCCATGCTCGGGCAGCCAGGCGTCGTTCAAGTAGATCACCGCCGAGACCATGCGCCGGTCATCGTCGCGAAAACGGTCTACATGCTTGAGGTAAAACGCGCCCGGCGGATACATCGCGAAGTGGCTTTCGAAATCTTCCAGGCCCAGGAACAGGCTGCGATTCATCGCCAGGCGCAGGCCGTCCATCACGCCCATGTAGGTATCGCAGATAGGCGCGTCCCCCTCCTCCAACCACTGGATATGGTCACCGCGAATGCCCTCGCGAATCTCCTGGGCCGGCCCACGACCTACCGCTGCGGGCGCCAGTTCACCTTGTGCCGCACGTTTACGGCACTCAGCCGCCAGCTCCAGGGTCAGAGCCTGGGGCAGGAAGCCATTTTGCTGCGACCAGCCTTTTTCGGCCAGGTCGTCGACGATGCGTTGCAGCAGCGGGTGATCGAGGGGTATTTGCATGGCGCGCATAGTATCCATACGCCTGAAAATCCGACAGCGCCGTTGAGCGTCTGAATACACTTTAGTCAGGTGACTGATAGGACTTCTCGACAAATCCTACGCCCGACACGGACAATAGTGGCCGACTGACAGGAGTCCTTATGCGTCGTTTGTTTTTTTCTGTGTTGATGTTCTGCGTTTTGCCCGCCTGGGCAGACGGCCATGACCAGTTGTACAAGGTCGCCGGCTGGGCCGAACAACGTGCGCACTTCAATGACGCCCTCAGTGCCGCCCAGCAGCGCTACCGCAATAGCCTGCCGCCGGTGGTGTACCAGGCGCTGGTGGACAACAGTAATAAACGCTTTGCCGCCCAGGCCATGGACCAGCGTGCCGAGGCGCAATTGCGCAAGCACTTGCCCGACCCGAAACCTGCCCTGGCGTTTTTCCAATCGCCCCTGGGCCGCAAGATCGTCGCCGCCGAGTTGCTGGCCACGCGCCGCGACCAACTGGCAAAAAACGCCCAGGGTCTGCCTAAACTTGAAGCCGATGCCACCCGCAGCCTGATCATCGGCCACTTGGCCCAGGCCCTGCCCGCCCGCGAGGCCGGCGCCGAGGTCAGCCTGGCGATTGCTGGCGTGGCGGCCGACAGCTTGAGCCAGATGATCCCAGGCCTGCTCGGCGGCGGTCAGGCGCAAGGAATGTTGAATGGCCAGCGCGAGCGGTTGATGCAGCAGATCGACAAGGATTTGAACAATACCCTGCTGTATGTCTATCGGGATTTGTCCGACCCGGAGCTGGAAGAGTTCGCCACCTTTGCCGAGTCGCCGGAGGGCAAGGCGTATTACCAGGCCGCCCTTGCAGCCATTCGCGCAGGGCTTGCCGTTGGTCAAAGCACCTCAAGCCTGACGCAGTAAACCCTGTCGGAGCTGGCTTGCCTGCGATTGCGATGNAAGCCAGCTCCCACATTTGGACTGCGTTATCTCAGGTGATCCGTGAGGAAGTTAAAATATGCTTCGCGAATCTGCGGAATTTCATTGGCCAAGTGATGCCGCCCCTGCTTGAGCATCAACACCTCAGGCCGGTCGAACTTACCTCGCAACACCTGCAAATTGTGCTGCCAGTCCACCGTCATATCTTCCTCACCCTGCACGATCACCGGGCGCCGGGGGCTGCGTGGTGCGGCTTCGATGCGTTTGATCCAGCGCGCCAGCGACCCCACCCAGGCGGTAGGCAATTGGCGAGGCTGCAGCGGGTCGGCTTCCAGGAACGGCTTGAACGCAGGGTCGTTGGAGTTATCGCTGAAACGCCGGGCGATGCCTTTGACGAACGGGCGCAGCAGGTAATAGCTGACCTGCGACCAACCCCAGGCACGCGGCCGCACCAACGGCGACAGCAGGAAGGTCTTGCCCTGGGCCGGGCTTTGGGCGCCGTGGTTGAGCAGATGGTCCACCACGATGGCGCCGCCGGTGCTTTGCCCGAACAGGTGCCAGGGTTGCGGCAATTGCAACGCCTTGGCCTCGACGAACAAGGCCTGCACCACGCTCTGGTACACCGCAAAGTCATCGATGCTGGCGCGTGCGCCGCTGGACAAGCCATGGCCAGGCAGGTCGCAGGCGATCACCACGAAGTCCTGGTCCAACGCCCAATCCACCACATGGCGATACAGCCCCATGTGATCGTAGAAACCGTGGAACAGGAACATCGTCGCCACTGGCGCTGGCGGCCACCAGACCTGGGCCACCACCTCGAACCCATCCACCTGCAAGCGCCCCAGGCGGCTCACCGCCGGCACCTGACGTGCGGCCAGGTCGAGCCCGTAGAAACGCTGGTAAACCCTCGCCTCGGCTGACAGCGGCTGCGCATCCACCAGGGGGCGCAAGCTTTCGCGCAGATGATCAGGGTCAAAGGTGACGGGCATAAAGGCTTCCAGACTTGCGGTGAAGATGAATATCGAGCTGCGATATTCATCTGTCAGGACAAGCATGGCAAGCTACGCGACCTGCGAGGATACATCCAATGCGACCGCCCTACCGTAACGCCCTGTTCGCCAGCCTGATCCTGGTTATCTGCGCCGGGGTGCTGTGGGCGGCCTATGACTGGTTCCAGGGCCGCTACCTGCGCGCCTTCAGCGAACACACCGCGGTATTTTCCGGCGATGCGCTGCAACTGCCCGCCGCTCTCAGCGGCCCTGGCCCGATTCGCCTGGTGCACTTCTGGGACCCGGCCTGCCCGTGCAATGTCGGTAACCAGCAACACCTGGGCGAGTTGATCGAGCAGTACGCGCCCCAAGGGGTGGAGTTCTATGCCCTGCAAAAACCCGGCAGCCACGGCCAGTTGCCCGAGAACCTGCGCCATCTGAAAGTCCTCGATGCCCTGCCCGGCGCGGACCAGATCCCCGCCAGCCCGGCCGTGGGCATTTGGGACCCCACCGGCAAGCTGGCGTATTTCGGCCCCTACAGCGAAGGCCTGACGTGCAACGCCAGCAACAGTTTTATCGAGCCAATTCTCAAGGCCCTCGGAGCCGGACGCGAAGTGAATGCCACTCACACCCTCGCGGTAGGCTGCTATTGTTCGTGGCCTAAGGATCTGTAGTCCGTCCACTTTGGTAAGGAATGTTCATGAAGCGCGTCTTGCAGGTTTTTGCGGTGCTGATTGTGCTGGTCGCCCTGGGCGTCGGTTGGTACGTCTACAGCAAACAACCCACGCGCCAGGGCACGGTGACGCTGGCGCACCTGCAAGGCTCGGTCACGGTGCGCTACGACGACCGTGGCGTACCGCATATCCGCGCCGAAAACGAAGCCGACCTGTACCGCGCCCTGGGCTATGTGCATGCCCAGGACCGCCTGTTCCAGATGGAGATCATGCGGCGCCTGGCCCGTGGCGAACTGGCCGAGGTGCTGGGGCCCAAGCTGCTGGAGACCGACAAACTGTTTCGCAGCCTGCGCATTCGCGAGCGTGCCTTGAGCTATGTGGAGCACATGGACCCTGGCTCAGCCTCGTCCAAGGCCCTGCAAGCCTACCTGGACGGGATCAACCAGTATCAGGACAGCCACGCCAGCCCCATGGAATTCGATGTGCTGGGCATCGCCAAGCGCCCGTTTACCGCCGAAGACAGCATCAGCGTCGCCGGGTACATGGCCTACAGCTTTGCCGCAGCCTTTCGTACCGAGCCGGTACTGACCTACGTGCGCGACCGGCTGGGCAGCGCCTACTTGAACGTCTTCGATCTCGACTGGCAACCCAAGGGCGCCCTCAACCTGGCGGCCAGCGATTGGCAGACGCTTGGCGCCATCGCCGCCCTGAGCGAAAAGGCCCTGGCCGACAACGGCCTGCCGCAGTTCGAAGGCAGCAATGCCTGGGCCGTCAGCGGCAGCCATACCCAAAGCGGCAAACCGTTGCTGGCGGGTGACCCACATATCCGTTTCTCGGTGCCTTCGGTCTGGTACGAGGCGCAGCTGTCGGCGCCAGGCTTCGAGTTGTACGGCTACCACAACGCGCTGGTACCGGTGGCGTTCCTGGGGCACAACCTGGACTTCGGCTGGAGCCTGACCATGTTCCAGAACGACGACCTCGACCTGGTCGCCGAGAAGGTCAACCCGGACAACCCCAACCAGGTTTGGTATCACGGCCAATGGGTGGACATGAGCAGCAGCGAGCAGCAGATCCAGGTCAAGGGCCAGGCGCCGGTAACCCTCACCCTGCGCCGTTCGCCCCACGGCCCGATCATCAACGACGTGCTCGGTGAGAACGCCGGCAGCACACCGATTGCCATGTGGTGGGCGTTCCTGGACAGTGAAAACCCGATCCTCGATGGCTTCTATCAGCTCAACCGTGCCGACACCCTGGCCAAGGCACGTGCCGCAGCCGCCAAGGTGTCGGCGCCAGGCCTGAACATCGTGTGGGCCAATGCCAAAGGCGATATCGGCTGGTGGGCGGCAGCGCAGTTGCCGATCCGCCCGGCCGGCGTCAACCCGGCGTTCATCCTCGACGGTAGCACTGCCCAGGCCGACAAGCTGGGTTTCTACCCCTTCAGTGCCAACCCCCAGGAAGAAAACCCGCCGCGCGGCTATGTGGTGTCCGCCAATGCCCAGCCGGCATCGCCCACCGGCATGCCGATCCCCGGTTATTACAACTTGGCTGACCGCGGCCAGCAGTTGAACGCGCAGTTGAGCGACACAAGCGTGAAGTGGGATGTGACCAACAGCCAGGCCCTGCAACTGGGCACCACCACCGCCTACGGCCCACGCCTGCTGGCACCGCTGTTGCCGGTGCTGCGCGAGGTGGTCAAGGACCCGGCGCAACTCAAACTGGTGGAGCAGCTTGCCAACTGGAAGGGTGACTACCCGCTGGACTCCACCAATGCCACGCTGTTCAACCAGTTGCTGTTCAACCTCAGCGACGCAACCTTTCACCCCAAACTCGGCGATGCCTTGTTCAAGACCCTGCTCGGCACCCGCGTGATCGACGCCGCATTGCCCCGCCTGGCCGCGTCGGCAGACTCGCCCTGGTGGAACGGCAATCGGGCCGACACCGTCAAGCTCGCCTGGGACAATAGCCTGGCCCACCTCAAGGCTACGTTCGGCGATGACCCGGCACAGTGGCAGTGGGGCAAGGCGCACACCCTGACCCACGGCCACCCGCTGGGCCTGCAAAAACCGCTGGATAAAATCTTCAACGTCGGCCCCTTCCCGGCACCGGGCAGCCACGAAGTGCCGAACAACCAGACCGCCCCGATTGGCCCGGCGCCGTGGCCTGTGACCTACGGCCCGTCGACACGGCGCCTGATCGACTTCGCCGACCCGGCCCACGCCCTCACCATCAACCCGGTGGGGCAAAGCGGTGTGCCCTTTGATACGCACTATGGCGACCAGGCGCAGAGCTATATCGAGGGCAGGTATGAGCAGGCGCACTTCAGTGAGGAGGAAGTGACGGCCAATACCCGCGGCACCTTGAAACTGCTACCCGCCCGATGATCGTTCCCACGCTCCGCGTGGGAATGCAGCCATGGACGCTCCGCGTCCGCCCTTAGAAGCGGGACGCAGAGCGTGGGAACGATCATCGGGTGTGAGCCCGCATGCGCCCTGGCGCTTGGCCGTAGGTGTCCTTGAATTTCTTGCTGAACGCCGCCTGGGACTGATAACCCACCTGGGCGGCGATATCGATCAGGCTCAGGCGTGACTGGCGCAGCAGGTTGAACGCCATCTCCATGCGCAATTGGGTGAGCAACACCCAGGGCGATACACCTGCCACTTTGACGAACGCACGCATAAAGGTCGCACGGGACATGCTGGCCGCCGACGCCAGACCATCGATGGTCCATTCATGCCCAGGTTCGGCCAGCATGGCTTGCCAGGCCTTGCTCAAGCGCTTGTCAGCGAGCAAGGCGAAGGTTCCCGCCCCTGGCGCCTGGTCGCTCAGCCAACTGCGCAGGATCAAGGTGAACAGGGCTGACGACAGCGCATTGATAAACGAACGGGCACCCACTTGCTGCCCGTCCGCTTCACTGCGCAGCAACGCTATCAACGCCGCCAGTTGCCCATCGCCTTGCCACTGGCGGCTGGACACCACCAGGTAGTCCGGCAACGCATCGAACAACAGCGATTGGCGGTTGTAGTGAAAGCTGCCACACAGCATATCCACATCCGGCTGTTCACCGCCCAAACGGTGCACGGTCAGCGCACCCCCTTCGATAACGCGAGGCTGCATCGGGCGGATCCGCGCGCCCTGGCTGCGCAGCAAGTGGGTACCGCCACCGGGCATCAGCAGGATATCGCCCTCCTCCAACGTTACATATTGCCCGCCAGACAACTCGGCGCGGCAGGTGCCGCTAAGCACGATGTGATAAGGCGCCACGCCGAGGTTTTCCGGCGCATGGTCCAACGCCCAGTCCCCTTGGAACTGGCAACGCAAATCCAGGCTGCCGCGCAGGTTGGCCAGCGCGATAAGGGTGTCGATGGCATTCATTTGCGAGCATCGGTCAAAAAAATGAGCGGATTGAACAATAGCCGTAGCCTTCAACGCTACAGACTGGCTTCACACCCAATCTGTTCAGGAGTTACCGCAATGTTCAATAACTGGTCCGACTTGCTACCTACCGTGAAGAAAGCCTTTGGCTCACTGGGCAAGAGCAACCCGAAGATGGTCAAAGCCTACATGGCGCTGGGGGAAGCTGCCGAGGAAAACAATGTACTCGACGCCAAGACCCGTGAACTGATTTCCATCGCGGTGGCGATCACCACCCGCTGCGACGGTTGTATCGGCGTGCATGCCGATGCCGCGATCAAGGCCGGGGCAACCCGCGAAGAAGTGGCGGCCACGCTGGCCACCGCGATCTCGCTGAATGCAGGCGCGGCCTACATCTACTCGTTGCGCGCCCTGGAAGCCTACGACACGCTCAAACCGGCGCCGCAAAGTTAAGCCTGAACTGTTGCGGCGTGACGCCCAGCCGGCGGTTGAACACACTGCGCATGTGCTGGGCGTCGCGAAAGCCGCATTGATAGGCCACGGTTTTAAGCGGTGCGTGGCTGCTTTCAAGCATCACCCGCGCCGCATCCACGCGCGCCCTCTCGACAAATTCCGCCGGCGTAATCCGCGCTTCACGGGCAAACACCCGGGAGAAATTGCGCGCACTCATATTGGCCGCCTTGGCCAGGTCGGCAATGGTCAAGTCTCCCGTCAGGTTGGCCAGCACGTACAGCTGCACCAGCGCCACCGCCGAGGTGGTTTCGGCATGGGGCGTGAGGAACGGGCTGAACTGCGATTGCCCGCCCGAGCGCTGGGTGAACACCACCAGGCGCTTGGCCACGCTCAGGGCCACTTCCGGGCCGTGATCCTGGGCCAGCAAGTACAACGACAGGTCGATACCTGCCGTGACCCCGGCGGAGGTGTAGAGCTTGCCGTCCTGCACATAGAGACGGTCGGCTTCGACCTGGGCCGAGGGACACAGGCGCGCCAGGCTGGCGGCATCGTTCCAATGGGTAGTGACGGTCTTGCCGTCCAGCAGACCTGCGCGGGCCAGCATGAAGGCGCCATTGCAGATCGAGCCGAAGCGCTGCGCCTTCGCGGCGGCCGCGCGCAGCCAAGCGTCAAACTCGAAGCCGAAATCCTCGAAGGGTAACTGCGGGCCGCCGGCGACCAGCAACAGGTCATAGGGTTGCCGGGCTTCGCTGTAGTGCTTGTGCGCCTGCAGTGACAAACCGTTGGAGGCCGCCATGGCGCCGTGGCCAAAGCCGAGTACTTCCAGCCGATAGTGATCCTCGGGCGCCAGGAAGCGGTTGGCCTCGCAGAACACATCCATCGGCCCGGTCACGTCCAGCGACTGGACACCGGGGAAGATCAGGATGGCGACGGTTTTGCCCATGGTCACAAACACCTTTTTCCAACTGGATAAACGCGCCCCCCTTGTGGGNGGTGATGCTATCGCAGGCAAGCCAGCTCCCACAGGGGATCGCCTACATGCTTGGCACGATGTGGCGGCACATTGGCCGGGATCGCCTCCCTGTCGCAATAGCCGCTTCAGGGTCATGGGACCAGACTGAAGTCTTTCCAGAGGAGATCCACCATGAGCATCACCATAGCCGGTATTCAGATCCCTGATAGCGCCTTGGCCAGGGCCACCACCGAATACATCCGCGACGTCGAATCGGACCTGCTCTACCACCATTCGCGCCGCGTCTTCCTGTTCGGCGCCTTGAGCGGTGAGCGCAAGCAATTGGCCTACAACCCGGAGTTGCTCTACGTCGGCGCGATGTTCCATGACCTGGGCCTGGTGGAAGGCCACCGCAGTGACGACGAGCGTTTTGAAGTGGACGGCGCCAACGCCGCCGCCGCATTTCTCAAGCCCTATGGGTTGAGCGATGACGATATCGAACAAGTGTGGCTGTCCATCGCCCTGCACACCACGCCGGGTGTGCCGCAACACCTGCGCCCCACCGTAGCACTGGTAACCGCCGGGGTGGAAATGGACGTGTTGGGCATGGACTACGCCGCATTTTCCACGGTGCAGCGCGAAGCGGTGGTGCACGCGCATCCACGGGGTGAGGGGTTCAAGGAGTGCATTATCTGCGCGTTCGCCGACGGCTTGCGCCATCGCCCGCAGACCACGTTTGGCAATGTTAAGACCGACGTGCTGGTGGACCAGGAGCCGGGGTTCAAGCCGATGAATTTTGTGCAGGTGATCCGCACGTCGCCGTGGGCTGCATAGCTAAACCCCACTGTAGGAGCGAGCTTGCTCGCGAAAAACCTGAGAGCGCCGCTGGGTGTCAGGTACCCAGCGTCATCGTTAACGTTCTTCGCGAGCAAGCTCGCTCCTACAGTGGATCGCGTCGGCAGTTAGACCGGCGCTGGCGCCCGGCGCTTGTCCGGCTGCTGCCAGCCATCCGCTGCGGCTTCTTCAATCGCTTGCTGAATAGCCTTCTTGCGATGCTCTTCGGCCCGACGGCTGAAGAACCACACCAGGAAGGTCACCAGCGACACCGCCAACAGAATCAGGCTCGCCACGGCGTTGATCTCGGGTTTAACCCCCAGACGCACCGCCGAGAACACTTCCATCGGCAAGGTGGTGGAACCGGGGCCCGACACGAAGCTGGCCAGTACCAGGTCGTCCAGCGATAGCGCGAACGACATCATGCCGCCCGCTGCCAGCGATGGCGCGATCATCGGGATGGTGATCAGGAAGAACACCTTCCACGGCCGCGCGCCCAGGTCCATCGCCGCTTCTTCGATCGACAGGTCCAGCTCACGCAAGCGCGCCGACACCACCACCGCCACATACGCCGCACAGAAGGTGGTGTGGGCGATCCAGATGGTGACGATGCCACGCTCCTGGGGCCAGCCGATCATCTGCGCCATGGCCACGAACAGCAGCAACAGCGACAGGCCGGTGATCACTTCCGGCATCACCAACGGCGCCGTCACCAGGCCACCGAACAGCGTGCGGCCCTTGAACTGGCTGATGCGCGTCAGCACGAAGGCGGCCAGGGTACCCAACGCCACCGCCGCCACCGCCGTGTAGCAGGCGATTTCCAGGGAGCGGGCCACCGAGCCCATCAACTGGGTGTTGTCCAACAGGCCCACGTACCACTTGATCGACCAACCGCCCCACACTGTCACCAGCTTGGATTCGTTGAACGAGTAGATCACCAGGATCAACATCGGCAGGTAGATGAACAACAAGCCTGCGACCAGCATGAAGCTGGAGAAACGAAAGCGCTTCATATCTTGCCCTCCAGCTCTTTGGCTTGGCTGCGGTTGAACAGGATGATCGGCACGATCAGGATCGCCAGCATCACCACCGCCAGGGCAGACGCCACCGGCCAGTCACGGTTGTTGAAGAACTCTTGCCACAACACCTTACCGATCATCAAGGTTTCCGGGCCGCCGAGCAGTTCAGGAATCACGAACTCGCCCACCACCGGGATAAACACCAGCATGCAACCGGCGATGATGCCGTTCTTGGACAGCGGCACGGTGATTTTCCAGAAGCTGTTGAAGGTGCTCGAACCGAGGTCCGAAGCGGCTTCCAGCAGGCTCTGGTCGTGCTTCACCAGGTTGGCGTACAGGGGCAGGATCATGAACGGCAGGTACGAATAGACCACGCCGATGTACACCGCGATGTTGGTGTTGAGGATCTGCAGCGGCTCGTTGATCAAGCCCATGGACATCAGGAAGCCATTGAGCAGGCCGTTGTTGCTGAGGATGCCCATCCACGCATACACCCGGATCAGGATCGCGGTCCAGGTGGGCATCATGATCAGCAGCACCAGCACGGTCTGCATCTCTTTGCGCGCGGTGGCAATGGCGTAGGCCATCGGGTAGCCGATCAGCAGGCACAGCAGCGTGCTGAAAAACGCCATCTTCAGCGAGCCCAGGTAGGCGGCGATGTACAACTCGTCGCCCGCCAGCAAGCTGTAGTTGGCCAGGTTCAGCACCACCTCCAGCTTTTGCTCAACGTAGGTATAGATCTCGGTATAGGGCGGGATCGCCACATCGGCTTCGGCAAAGCTGATTTTCAGCACGATGAAAAACGGCAGTGCGAAAAACAGGAACAGCCAGAGGAAGGGAATCCCGATGACCACCTGCTTGCCATTGGGCACGATGCGATCCAAGCGCCGCTTGAATTTCTTCATGTTCATGAGCGAAGTACCACGCCGCTGTCGTCTTCCCACCACACGTACACCTGGTCACCCCAGGTTGGGCGCTGGCCACGGCGTTCGGCGTTGGCGACGAAAGACTGCACCAGCTTGCCGCTCGGCAGCTCCACGTAGAACACCGAGTGGCCGCCCAGGTAGGCGATGTCGTGCACCTTGCCGCTGGACCAGTTGTGTTCGCAGGTCGGCATTTCGGTGGTCACCAACAGCTTTTCCGGGCGAATGGCGTAGGTCACCGACTTGTCTTCCACCGAGGTGGCGATGCCGTAGCCTACGTAGATGTCGCGGTCCAGGTCCGGGCACTTGAGCACTGCGTGGCCTTCGGCGTCGTCCACCACCTGGGTGTCGAAAATGTTGACGTTGCCGATGAACTCGCACACCAGGCGGCTGGTGGGAGTTTCGTAGATATCGATGGGGCTGCCGATCTGAGCGATCCAGCCCAGGTGCATGATCGCGATGCGTTCGGCCATGGTCATGGCCTCTTCCTGATCGTGGGTCACCATCACGCAGGTCACCCCAACGCGCTCGATGATCTCCACCAACTCAAGTTGCATCTGCGAGCGCAGCTTCTTGTCCAGTGCGCCCATCGGCTCATCGAGCAGCAGCAGCTTCGGGCGCTTGGCCAAGGAGCGGGCCAAGGCCACACGCTGGCGCTGGCCGCCGGACAATTGGTGCGGCTTGCGCTTGGCGTACTGGCTCATCTGCACCAGCTTGAGCATCTCGGCCACGCGTGCGTCGACTTCAGCCTTGGGGATCTTGTCCTGTTGCAGGCCGAAGGCGATGTTCTGCGCCACGGTCATGTGCGGGAACAAGGCGTAGGACTGGAACATCATGTTGATCGGCCGCTCGTAGGGCGGCATGTCGGTGATGTCCACACCGTCGAGGTAGATGCGACCTTCGGTTGGGCGCTCGAAACCTGCAAGCATGCGCAGCAAGGTGGATTTGCCCGAACCCGAACCGCCGAGCAAGGCGAAGATCTCGCCTTTCTTGATTTCCAGGGACACATCGTCCACGGCAATCGTCTCGTCGAACTTCTTCGTGACCCGGTCGATTTTGACCAGCACCTTTTTCGGTGTCTGGTCGCCCTCGAGGGCTTTCTTATAGGCGCCGGAGGCAACTGCCATTTACGAAACTCCCAAAAAAAACTGTGCAGCCGGCCCAATGCGGGCCAGCCTTGGATAGTTTTAGCCTTACTTGCCCGTCTTGACCTTGGTCCAGCTACGGGTCATTAAACGCTGCACTTTCGGGGGTAGCTCAAAGTTGACGAATGTCCGCTCGAGAACCGCCTGCGGTGGGTAAACCGCTGCGTCGGTGCGTATCGATTGCTCCATCAGTTTGTCCGCCCCTGGGTTAGGGTTGGCGTAACCGACTTGATCGCTGACCTGAGCGATCACCTCAGGCTGCAGCAAATAGTTGATGAAGGCGTGGGCTTCCTTGACGTTGCTGGCATCCTTGGGAATCGCCAGCACGTCGAACCACAGGTTGCCGCCTTCTTTGGGAATCGTGTAGGCGATGTTCACGCCTTTGCCCGCCTCCGCCGCACGGGCCTTGGCCTGGAACACATCGCCGGAGAAACCGGCCGCCACGCAGATGTTGCCGTTGGCCAGGTCCGAGATGTATTTGGAGGAATGGAAGTAGGTCACGTAGGGCCGCACTTTCAGCAGTTTTTCCTCGGCTTTCTTATAGTCGGCCGGGTTGGTGCTGTTGGGGTCCAGGCCCATATAGTTGAGTACCGCCGGTAGCATTTCATCGGCCGAGTCCATGAACGACACGCCGCAAGTGGCCAACTTCTTCATGTTTTCCGGTTCGAACAACACCGCCCAAGAGTCGATCTTGTCGACACCCAGCACTTCCTTGACCTTGTCGACGTTGTAGCCAATGCCGTTGGTGCCCCACAGGTACGGCACCGCGTACTGGTTGCCCGGGTCGTTCTTTTCCAGGCGCTTGAGCAGCACCGGGTCGAGGTTGGCGTAGTTTGTCAGCAGTGACTTGTCGAGCTTCTGGAACGCTCCAGCCTTGATCTGCTTGCCCAGGAAATGGTTGGACGGAACCACGACGTCGTAGCCGGTACGCCCGGCGAGCAACTTGCCTTCCAGGGTTTCGTTGGAGTCAAACACGTCATACACAGGCTTGATACCGCTGGCCTTTTCGAAGTTGGCCAGGGTGTCGGGGCCGATGTAGTCCGACCAGTTATAAATATGCACCGTCGGTGCGGCCTGTACGCTGGCAGCCAGCGTGATACCTGCACCCACCAGCATGGCTTTGCGAAATAAAGAAATTGGCAAGTGGAGGTCCTCTTGAATAGTTGGGGGCCTTGAAGTTGTTGCCCGGCAACAAAACCGGCGCGCAACTTACCGTCGATAAACCGATCCGGCAAAACTTTCTGTCATTTATTTTCTGTACGGCTGCCACTGTTTGTAGGAGCGAGCTTGCTCGCGAAGAACTCACAGGCAACGCGGGCTATCAGAGGCCCCGCGTTATCGTTGACGATTTTAGCGAGCGAGCTCGCTCCTACAGGTTTGTGCGTTATTTACCGGACTTGATCTTGGTCCAGCTACGGGTCATTTCACGCTGAGTTGCCGCCGGCATGTCGGCAATGGCGTAGAGCTTGGATTGCACTTCGGCCGACGGATAAATACCCGGGTCGCTGGTGATGTCTTTATCGACCAGGGCAGTGGCTTTCTCGTTACCGTTCGGGAAACGCACACTGTTGGTGATCGCGGCCATGACGTCTGGCTTGAGCAGGTAGTTCATGAATGCGTAGGCAGCCTCGACGTTTTCAGCATCCTTGGGAATGGCGACCATGTCGAAGAAGCTGCCAGCACCTTCCTTGGGAATGTCATAGGCGATCTTGACCTTGCCGCCGGCTTCAGCCGCGCGGGTTTTGGCCTGTTCGATGTCACCCGAGTAGCCCACAGCCACGCAGATGTTGCCGTTGGCCAGGTCGGAGATGTACTTGGAGGAGTGGAAGTAGCCGATCGAAGGACGGATTTTCATGAACAGGTCTTCGGCCTGTTTCAGATCAGCCTTCTTCGTAGTGTCGGTCGGCAGGCCCAGGTAATGCAGCGCTACCGGCAGCATTTCGGTTGGCGAATCGAGGAAGCTCACGCCGCAGCTTTTCAGCTTGGCGATGTTTTCCGGCTTCATCAGTACGTCCCACGAGTCGATCTTGTCCACGCCCAGTGCGGCCTTGACCTTCTCCGGGTTGTAGCCGATGCCCATCGAGCCCCACATGTACGGGAAGGCGTGCTTGTTGTCCGGGTCGCTGACCGATACGGCTTTGAGCAGGGATTTGTTCAGGTTGCCGTAGTTGGACAGCTTGGACTTGTCCAGCTCCTGGTAGACACCGGCCTTGATCTGCTTGGCGAGGAAGCTGTTCGACGGCACGACGATGTCGTAGCCGGACTTGCCTGCCAGCAACTTGGCTTCCAGGGTTTCGTTGCTGTCAAAAACGTCGTACACCACTTTGATGCCCGACTCTTTTTCAAAGTTGGCGATGGTGTCCGGTGCAATGTAGTCGGACCAGTTGTAGACATGCAGCACTTTATTGTCTGCCTGGGCCGCGCCCGCCATTGCACCCATCAGGGACAAGGCGAGGAGGGTCTTGCCAGCGTTCTTCAAACCTAATGCCTTCATTTGGTGATGCTCCAATTTTTTCTTTTTTGGGCCACAAGCGTTGTATGTTTTACGGCCCAACCGAAGGGCAACAAAACAGGGCGACAGTCTGGCAAGTTCAGGGGCCGGCTTTCAACCAAAGCCCCTGCATTTTTAACTGCCCGGTGCACCGCGCACTGAGCCTAGCACTTAGCCCTGCAAGGCTGCCAAAGTCAGGTCCAGGCAATGGCGGGCCTTGGTTACCAGCTCGTCGATTTCAGCCTTGCTGATGACCAGTGGCGGCGAAATGATCATGGTGTCGCCCACGGCGCGCATGATCAGGCCATTTTCAAAGCAGAAGGTTCGGCAGATCATGCCGGCGCCTTTGCCTTCGTGACGCTTGCGCGTCGCCTTATCCTGCACCAGCTCGATCGCACCGAGCATACCGACGCCGCGTACTTCACCCACCAGCGGATGATCGCCCAGTTCCCTCAGACGCTTTTGCAAATACGGTGCCGTTTCGTCGTGCACACGGTTAACGATTTTTTCATCGCGCAGGATGCGGATGTTTTCCAGCGCCACGGCCGCGGCCACCGGGTGGCCGGAGTAGGTAAAGCCGTGGTTGAAATCGCCCCCTTCGTTGAGCACCGCCACCACTTCGTCACGCACGATCAGGCCGCCCATGGGCACGTAGCCCGAGGTCAGGCCCTTGGCGATGGTCATCATGTGCGGCTTGAGGTCGTAGAAATCGCTACCGAACCACTCACCGGTACGGCCGAAGCCGCAGATTACTTCGTCGGCGACAAACAGGATGTCGTACTTGGCGAGGATTTCCTTGATGCGCGGCCAGTACGTGGCAGGCGGCACGATCACGCCACCGGCACCCTGGATCGGCTCGGCAATAAAGGCGCCGACGTTGTCCACGCCCAGCTCCAGGATTTTCTCTTCCAACTGGTTGGCGGCCCACACACCGAATTCCTCGGGGCTCATGTCGCCGCCTTCGCCAAACCAGTAGGGCTGCGCGATGTGAGTAATGCCCGGGATCGGCAAGTCGCCCTGCTCGTGCATATAGGTCATGCCGCCCAGGCTGGCGCCGGCCACGGTAGAGCCGTGGTAGCCATTCTTGCGGGCAATGATGGTTTTCTTGTTGGGCTGGCCCTTGATCGCCCAGTAGTGGCGGACCATGCGCAACATGGTGTCGTTGCCTTCGGAGCCAGAGCCGGTGAAGAACACGTGGTTCATGCCAGCCGGCGCGACATCGGAAATGACCTTGGCCAACTCCAATACCGGCGGGTGTGCGGTCTGGAAGAACAGGTTGTAGTACGGCAGTTCTTTCATCTGCTTGGCGGCGGCATCGGCCAGTTCATCGCGACCGTAACCGATCGCCACGCACCACAGGCCGGCCATACCGTCGAGGATCTTGTTGCCTTCGCTGTCCCACAGGTAAACGCCGTGGGCTTTGGTGATGATCCTTGGGCCTTTCTCTTTCAATTGCTTGAAGTCGCTGAACGGAGCCAGGTGGTGATCATTGCTCAAGGCTTGCCATTCACGGGTTTGCGGGTTGTTGCTGGACATACCAATCTCCTAGACTTTTCAGTGAAGGCGCGCCGTTTGAAGGGCGCGCCCGGCGCATCAGACGGCGAAGAGCAGGAATTCCCGCTCCCACGAACTGATCACGCGCTTGAAGTTTTCATGCTCGGCCCGCTTGACCGCGACGTAGCCTGTGATGAATTTTTGCCCCAGATATTTCTCGATGGTCTTGCTGTTTTCCATGCGTTCCAGGGCGTCTTCGATGGTCAACGGCAGGCGCAGGTTGCGTCGCTCGTAACCGCGGCCCACCACCGGCGCGCTCGGGTTATGGCCTTCGACCATGCCGATGTAGCCGCACAACAGGCTGGCGGCAATCGCCAGGTACGGGTTGGCGTCGGCGCCCGGCAGGCGGTTTTCCACGCGGCGATTCTGCGGGCCGGCATCCGGTACGCGCAGGCCGACGGTGCGGTTTTCTTCGCCCCATTCCACGTTCACCGGCGCCGAGGTGTCGGGCAGGAAGCGGCGGAACGAGTTCACGTTGGGGGCGAATAAAGGCAGCAATTCAGGGATGAATTTCTGCAGGCCGCCAATATGGTTGAGGAACAGTTGGCTCATGGTCCCGTCTTCATTGGAGAAGACGTTCTTGCCGGTGGCAATGTCGATGATGCTCTGGTGCAGGTGCATCGCGCTGCCGGGCTCGCCGGTCATGGGCTTGGCCATGAAGGTGGCGGCCACGTCGTGCTTGAGCGCGGCTTCACGCATGGTGCGCTTGAACACCAGGATCTGGTCGGCCAGAGACAGGGCATCGCCGTGACGGAAGTTGATTTCCATCTGCGCGGTGCCGTCCTCGTGGATCAGGGTGTCGAGGTCCAGTTCCTGCAGTTCGCACCAGTCGTAGACGTCTTCGAACAGCGGGTCGAATTCGTTGGCTGCTTCTATAGAGAAGGACTGGCGACCGGTTTCCGGGCGGCCGGAGCGGCCAATCGGCGGTTGCAGCGGGAAGTCCGGGTCTTCGCAGCGCTTGGTCAGGTAGAACTCCATCTCCGGCGCCACGATGGGCTGCCAGCCGCGGTCGGAGTAGAGTTTGAGGACTTTCTTGAGCACGTTGCGCGGCGACAGCTCGATCGGGTTGCCTTGCTTGTCGTAGGTGTCGTGGATCACCTGGGCGGTCGGCTCGATGGCCCAGGGCACCAGGAATACCGCGTTCTGGTCGGGGCGGCAGATCATGTCGATGTCGGCCGGGTCGAGCAATTCGTAATAGATGTCGTCTTCGACATAGTCGCCGGTCACGGTCTGCAACAGAACACTCTCGGGCAGGCGCATGCCTTTTTCGGCAATGAACTTGTTGGTCGGCGAGATCTTGCCCCGGGTAATACCGGTGAGGTCGCCAATCATGCATTCGACTTCTGTGATCTTGTGGTCTTTCAACCAATCGGTGAGCTGGTCGAGGTTGTTACTCATAAATGCCTCTGGGCTGGGTTTCCTGGCATCCATTAAAGGCCAGGCGTTGGTGGACGCAGCATCCGCGTCGTTTTTTCATTCAGGGTAGGAGCTTACCTGCCATTTGCCCATGGGTTGCATTCCTCAGGCCAAAGTTGTGCGCAATTATGATCGGCACGGCGGATGAGGGTCGCTCAGTGGCGTCGGAGATGGCAAAAAGGAGATCGGCCGGGCCGTCAAGAATATTGGCCGGTGCCTGGGCATTCACACGGGGCGAACGAGCTGCGGACAACGCCTGGCTGGAGCAGGCAGAGACGCCGATTGGCGGCAGGTGAAACATGAAGCACCCCGGTATTATTGCTGTTATGGGTTTGAATCGAGCTTAGCCTTGTTCATTTTTTTACACAACACCCCCGTAAAAAATCCTACACGGCCCGCTCAAGCCTGCAGGTCCCAAGCCCCTAAAACCCAAAAAACCGCCCCAAAACCCCGCAAAAAAGGCTTCATGGCGCTTTTTTAGGGCAAAAAATGCCTCGCTTGACTTCGGCAGGCCGTTCGGGTTGACTGAAACCAGAAAAGATCAATGATTGATATTTTTAACAACAAAGGTGTTGCATCATGTCGGTACCCCCGCGTGCCGTTCAGCTTAACGAAGCGAACGCGTTCCTTAAGGATCATCCTGAGGTTCTGTACGTAGACCTTCTAATTGCGGATATGAATGGTGTGGTGCGCGGTAAGCGCATCGAACGCACCAGCCTCCACAAGGTTTACGAGAAGGGCATTAACCTGCCTGCCTCTTTATTTGCCCTGGATATCAACGGCTCTACGGTGGAAAGCACCGGCCTGGGCCTGGACATCGGTGATGCTGACCGAATCTGTTATCCAATCCCCGACACCCTGTGCAATGAACCCTGGCAAAAGCGCCCCACCGCGCAACTGCTGATGACCATGCACGAACTTGAAGGTGA
Source organism: Pseudomonas sp. 22072 (assembly GCF_052046095.1). Classification (NCBI taxonomy): domain Bacteria; kingdom Pseudomonadati; phylum Pseudomonadota; class Gammaproteobacteria; order Pseudomonadales; family Pseudomonadaceae; genus Pseudomonas; species Pseudomonas sp. 22072. The sequence goes on along the minus strand of NZ_JBQEQE010000001.1, from coordinate 423,522 downwards.
ACCTTTCTTCGCCGATCCGCGCGAAGTGCTCCGCCAAGTTGTCACCAAGTTTGACGACCTCGGTCTGACCATCTGCGCCGCTTTCGAGCTTGAGTTCTACCTGATCGACCAGGAGAACGTGAACGGCCGCCCACAACCGCCCCGCTCGCCGATCTCCGGCAAACGCCCGCACTCGACACAGGTCTACCTGATCGACGACCTCGACGAATACGTCGACTGCCTCCAGGACATTCTGGAAGGTGCCAAGGAGCAAGGCATTCCGGCCGATGCCATCGTCAAGGAAAGTGCCCCGGCGCAGTTCGAAGTGAACCTGCACCACGTCGCCGACCCGATCAAGGCCTGCGACTACGCGGTACTGCTCAAGCGCCTGATCAAGAACATCGCCTACGACCATGAGATGGACACCACCTTCATGGCCAAGCCTTACCCAGGCCAGGCAGGCAACGGGCTGCACGTACACATTTCCATTCTGGACAAGGACGGCAAGAACATCTTTGCCAGCGAGGATCCCGAGCAGAACGCCGCATTGCGTCACGCGATCGGCGGTGTGCTGGAGACCCTACCCGCCCAAATGGCGTTCCTGTGCCCCAACGTCAACTCCTACCGTCGTTTCGGCGCACAGTTCTACGTGCCGAACTCGCCGTGCTGGGGCCTGGATAACCGCACCGTGGCGATTCGCGTACCCACCGGCTCGTCCGATGCCGTGCGTATCGAACACCGTGTGGCTGGCGCCGATGCCAACCCTTACCTGCTGATGGCCTCGGTATTGGCGGGCGTACACCACGGCCTGACCAACAAGATCGAGCCGAACGCTCCAGTGGAAGGCAACAGCTACGAGCAGAACGAGCAGAGCCTGCCGAACAACCTGCGCGATGCGCTGCGTGAGTTGGACGACAGCGAGGTGATGGCCAAGTACATCGATCCTAAATACATCGATATCTTCGTCGCCTGTAAGGAAAGTGAGTTGGAGGAGTTTGAACACTCCATCTCCGACCTTGAGTACAACTGGTACCTGCATACCGTGTAAGCGGTTGCTGCAATAAAAGAACGCCGCTGATTTTGGTCAGTGGCGTTTTTTTATGTGTTTATTTTGGGAAACCGGGTTGGCCTCATCGCAGGCAAGCCAGCTCCCACAGTGGAACGCATTTCAAGGTTGGAACTCGGTCAAATGTGGGAGCTGGCTTGCCTGCGATAGCGGCTTGGCAGACAACACAGATTCCTGCTCATACAATGCCTGCTGCCTTGTAGGAGACATCCATGACCACCCGCCCCGCCACTGTTCGCAAACCCCGCGCCCGCAGCCAGGCCCGGATCGACGCGATCCTCGACGCCGCCCGCACCTTGCTGGCCGCCGAAGGTGTGGCCAGCTTGTCGATCTACAGCGTGGCCGAACGGGCACAGATTCCACCGTCATCGGTGTACCACTTTTTCGCCAGTGTGCCGGCGTTGCTGGAGGCGTTGACCGCTGACGTTCACGCAGCCTTTCGCGCTGCCATCCAGGCGCCCATCGAGCATGAATCTCTCAAGCATTGGCGCGACCTGTCCTACATCGTTGAACAACGCATGCTCAGCATCTACAGCAACGATGCCGCGGCGCGCCAGTTGATCCTGGCCCAGCATGGGTTGACCGAAGTGACCCAGGCCGATCGCCAGCATGATCTGGAATTGGGCGACTTGATGCTGGCGGTGTTCAATCGCCACTTTGAAGTGCCAACGCTACCGGGCGATGTGGACGTGTTTGCCCTGGCATTGGAGTTGAGCGACCGCGTGTACGCGCGCTCGGTGCATCAGCATGGGCTGATTACGCCGCGCATGGCGGAGGAAGGGATGCGGGTGTTTGATGCGTATGTGGGGCTTTATTTGCCGGCCTATCTGCCCAAGCGCTGATCGTTCCCACGCTCTGCGTGGGAATACATCCCGTGACGCTCTGCGTCACCTTTGGCACAGCGGGACGCGGAGCGCCCCAGGCGGCATTCCCACGCAGAGCGTGGGAACGATCAGTGGGGTTATCACAACTTGGCAATCGACACCTCAGTGGATTTCACAAAGGCAATCACTTCACTGCCGATCACCAGCTCCAACTCCTTGACCGAACGCGTGGTGATCACCGAGGTGACAATGCCGGACGCGGTCTGCACGTCAATTTCCGACAGCACGTCGCCGACCACGATTTCCTTGATGGTGCCTTTGAACTGGTTACGCACGTTGATGGCTTTAATAGTCATGGTGTTTTTCCTGTGTGAGTTATTGAGCCCAACGCAATTGCGTCGGCAGCGGTGAAACAGGTTCGGGTTCCGGTGGGGAACCGGGTAGCGACAGCACGCGGTTGAGCACTTCGGCTTCCAGCGCGGCCAGGCGGTGTGAGCCACGGGCCCGTGGGCGTGGCAGGTCGATGTTCAGGTCGAGGCCGATTTCGCCGTTTTCAATCAGAATTACGCGGTCGGCAATCGCCACGGCTTCGCTGACGTCGTGGGTCACCAGCAACACCGTGAAACCGTGCTTGCGCCACAGGTTTTCGATCAGTTGCTGCATCTCGATGCGGGTCAGGGCATCCAGTGCGCCCAGCGGCTCATCGAGCAGTAACAGGCGCGGCTGATGGATCAACGCCCGTGCGAGTGCCACGCGCTGTTTCTGGCCACCGGACAACGCCGCCGGCCATTCATTGGCGCGCTCGGCCAGGCCAACCGCTTCCAGCGCATCCAGCGCTTTGGGCCGCCAGTCGCCCTTGAGGCCCAGGCCGACGTTATCGATGATCTTCTTCCATGGCAGCAAGCGCGCTTCCTGGAACATCAACCGCGTATCTTCAATCGCTTCGTGCAGTGGCGCGGAGCCGGCCAGCAGCTCGCCGCCACTGGCTTTGTCCAGCCCCGCCAACAGGCGCAGCAAGGTACTTTTGCCGCAACCGCTGCGGCCGACCACAGCCACGAACTGCCCCGCAGGAATATGCAGGTCGATCTCTTTGAGCACTTCGCGGGTACCAAAGGCCTTGCGCAATTTGCGCACCGCCAGTGGGATACCCTTCAACAGACGCGGAGGTTGTTGGGCCGTCATGCTGCACCTCCTTTGACTTGATACGCCGGGTGCCAGCGCAGCCACACACGTTCCAGCCCACGGGCTGCCAGGTCGGCCAGTTTGCCGAGGATGGCGTACATGACGATGGCCAGTACCACCACGTCGGTTTGCAGGAATTCACGGGCATTCATCGCGAGGTAACCGATGCCGGAACTTGCCGAAATGGTTTCCGCCACGATCAGCGTCAGCCACATGAAGCCCAGGGCGAAGCGCACCCCCACCAGGATCGACGGCAGCGCGCCCGGCAGAATCACTTGCCAGAACAGGCTGAAACCGGACAAGCCATAGCTGCGCGACATTTCCACCAGTGCCGGGTCGACATTGCGGATGCCGTGGTAAGTGTTCAGGTAGATCGGGAACAAGGTACCCAGGGCCACCAGGAAAATTTTCGCGGTCTCATCAATGCCGAACCACAGGATCACCAGCGGAATCAGCGCCAGGTGCGGCACGTTGCGGATCATCTGCACGGAGCTGTCGAGCAAGCGCTCGCCCCACTTCGACAAGCCGGTGATAAAGCCCAGGGCCAGACCGATGCTGCCTCCGATCACAAAGCCCAGGCCGGCGCGCCAGCCGCTGATGGCCAGGTGCGTCCAGATTTCGCCGCTGACCACCAGGTTCACCCCGGCTTCGATCACTGCACTCGGCGCTGGCAGAATGCGCGTCGACAACCAACCCGCCGACACCGACAACTGCCACACCGCCAGCAATAAGATCGGCAGCACCCAGGGCGCCACGCGATGGCTGATTTTTTCTAAGTCCATAACGGCGCCTCAGCTCTGTGACGCAGCTTTGGGAAGGATGTCGTTGGCCACCATCTCGCCAAACGGACTGACGTAGCCGGCGCTTTTTGGCAGCTCGGGACGTTCGATATCCAGGTGCGGGAACAACAGCTCGGCGACCCGATACGACTCTTCCAGGTGTGGATAACCGGAGAAGATAAAGGTATCGATACCCAGGTCCGCGTACTCCTTGACCCGCGCCGCAACCGTTGGGCCATCGCCCACCAGCGCCGTTCCTGCGCCGCCACGTACCAGGCCGACGCCGGCCCACAGGTTGGGGCTGACTTCCAGGTTGTCACGGCTACCGCCGTGCAAGGCTGCCATGCGTTGCTGGCCCACCGAATCGAAGCGCGCCAAGGACGCCTGGGCGCGGGCGATGGTCTCGTCGTCCAGGTGGGAGATCAGTTTGTCGGCGGCTTTCCAGGCTTCGTCGTTGGTTTCGCGCACGATCACATGTAAGCGAATGCCAAAGCGCACCGTGCGTCCCAGTTTTGCAGCCTTGGCGCGTACCTGCGCGATCTTTTCCGCAACGGCTGCCGGCGGCTCGCCCCAGGTCAGCACCATCTCGACCTGTTCGGCCGCAAGGTCCTGGGCGGCTTCGGAGGAACCCCCGAAATACAGCGGCGGGCGTGGTTGTTGAATCGGTGGGTAGAGCAATTTTGCGCCTTTGACGCTGATGTGCTCGCCGTCGTAGTCCACGGTCTCGCCTTCCAGCACACGGCGCCAGATGCGGGTGAATTCCACCGACGCCTGGTAGCGTTCTTCATGGCTCAAGAACAATCCGTCGCCAGCCAGTTCTTCCGGATCGCCACCGGTGACCAGGTTGAACAGCGCACGGCCACCAGACAGGCGATCCAGGGTCGCGGCCTGACGCGCGGCCACGGTCGGGGAGATGATCCCAGGGCGCAGGGCAACCAGGAATTTCAAGCGCTGGGTCACGGGGATCAGCGAGGCGGCCACCAACCACGAGTCTTCGCAAGAGCGGCCCGTAGGGATCAACACCCCGCCAAAACCCAGGCGGTCGGCAGCCTGGGCCACTTGTTGCAGGTAACCGTGGTCGACAGCGCGGGCGCCTTCGGCGGTGCCAAGGTAATGACCGTCGCCGTGGGTGGGCAGGAACCAGAAAATATTGAGGCTCATGGAGTTGTCTCCTGAATGAAGTCGGATTACGGCGCTTTGGCAACCGCGGCGGGTGGCGTCCAGATCACGTCCTTGATGCTCAAGGGCTTGGGGATCAATTTGAGTTGGTAGAAGGTGTCTGCGATTTTCTGCTGGGCGGCGACCACTGCCGGGGTCAGGAACAGCGCGCCGTAGCCCTGGCGTTTCACCGATGTGAGGGTGATATCTGCCGGCAGGCCGAGCAGTGGGGCGACCTGCTCAGTCACTTCCTGCGGGTTGGCCTTGGACCATTCGCCTACCGCACGCACCTCTTCCACCAACGCCTTGATCACTTGCGGGTGCTGTTCGGCGTAGGGTTTGGTGGCCAGGTAAAACTGATGGTTGTCGGCAATCCCGGTGCCGTCTCGCAGGGTGCGCGCTTGTAGTTGCTTCTCGGCGGCGGCCTGGTACGGGTCCCAGATCACCCAGGCGTCCACGCTGCCACGCTCGAACGCAGCACGGGCATCGGCGGGGGGCAGGAACACGGTCTTTACGTCGGTGTAGTTGAGGCCGGCATCTTCCAGGGCACGCACTAGCAGGTAGTGCACGTTGGAGCCTTTGTTGAGCACGACCTTTTTACCCTTGAGCTCGGCCACCGATTTGATCGGCGAGTCATTGGGCACCAGGATCGCTTCGCTGGTAGGCGCGGGTGGTTCGTAGGCGACGTAGAGCAGATCGGCGCCAGCCGCCTGGGCAAACACCGGTGGGGTTTCGCCAGTAACGCCGAAGTCGATGGAGCCGACGTTCAGGCCCTCGAGCAATTGCGGGCCACCGGGAAACTCGGTCCACTGCACCTGCACGCCTTGGTCGGCCAGGCGTTTTTCCAGGGTGCCCTTGGCCTTGAGCAGCACCAGGGTGCCGTACTTCTGATAACCGATCCGCAAGGTCTCGGCGGCTTGGGCTTGAACGATGGCGCCGAAGGACACAGCCGCAGCAAAGAGTGCGACCAGACCACGACGCAAGATGACAGTGCGCATGGCGCTCTCTCCAACTGTGCGATTAGGGTTTTGGCTGCACCTGCTTGGCCGTTGTCGGCTGAGTAAGGTGAGTGTTTCCAGGTTTCTGGGGTGAGGCTCAGATGCTCCAGCGAGCACTCAACAAACGTTCATTCAATACGTCAGGGTCCAGCGGTTTTGGCCGGCGCGCCATGGCGCTGTAGAGCTGCTCCAGGGCTTCGTGCAGACGCTGTTCGAGTACCGGCACCAGTTGCGCCTGCACGCTGCCTTCGCCATAGGCGATCTGGCTGTCTTCGGCAAAAATACCGTGGAGCAATTCCTGGGCCTTGAGGGCCGACAGCACCGGCTTCAGGGCGTAGTCCACCGCCAGCATGTGGGCGATGCTGCCGCCGGTCGCCATCGGCAACACCACCTTATGGGCCAGCGCACGCTCCGGCAGCAGGTCCAGTACGGTTTTCAACGCCCCGGAAAACGACGCCTTGTACACCGGCGTGGCGATCACCAGGCCGTCGGCATTGGCGACTTGTTGCAGCAGGTCAATGACCTTGGGGCTGTCGAAGCGTGCGTGCAGCAAGTCTTCAGCCGGGAAGTCCCGTACCTGGTAACTCACCACTTCCACGCCCTGCTGTTGCAGCCACTGACGGGTTTTATCCAGCAAGACCCCGGAGCGGGAACGCTGGCTGGGACTGCCTCCAAGTGTTACGACCAGCATGCAGGAGATTCCTTGAGCAAGTGTCGGCGGTTCGCTGTACGGCGATGGCGCCAAGATGGGATAGACCTTATCAGCAGATTTATATATCTATAAATCTTATTTATTCATTTGTTTATTCCATAAAAACATAAGCGATTGATCAATCCCCAGGCGAAAAAAAAGGCCGTGGAAACGGCCTGAAAACCCCTGCTGTGAGTCAGTGCTTTTTGGTAGGAGCGAGCTTGCTCGCGAAAAACTCACAGGCGCCGCGTTCATTCAGGAAGCACGCGTTATCGTTGACGTTTTTCGCGAGCAAGCTCGCTCCTACAGAGGCATGGTCCGTGATGCCTTAACGATTGGGTTGTGGGGTAAGACGCAGGTACGGCTTCACCGCGCGATAGCCCTTGGGAAAGCGTTTCTTGATCTCTTCCTCGTCCTTGAGTGACGGCACGATGACCACCTCATCCCCATCCTGCCAGTTGGCCGGTGTTGCCACCTTGTGGTTGTCGGTCAGCTGCAGCGAGTCGATCACCCGCAGGATTTCATGGAAATTACGCCCGGTGCTGGCCGGGTAGGTGATGGTCAGGCGGATCTTCTTGTTCGGGTCGATCACAAACAAGGAGCGCACGGTGAGGGTATCGCTGGCATTCGGGTGGATCAGGTCGTAGAGGTCCGAGACCTTGCGGTCGGCGTCGGCCAGGATCGGGAAGTTGACCACGGTGTTCTGCGTCTCGTTGATGTCGTCGATCCACTTGTGATGCGAGTCCACCGGATCTACCGACAGGGCGATGGCCTTGACGTCACGCTTGGCGAATTCATCCTTGAGCTTGGCGGTGAAACCCAGCTCGGTGGTGCACACCGGCGTGAAGTCCGCAGGGTGGGAAAACAGCACACCCCAGCTGTCGCCCAGCCATTCGTGGAAGCGAATCTTGCCGGCGCTGGAATCCTGTTCGAAGTCGGGGGCGATGTCGCCCAGTCTTAGGCTCATGGTGTGGCTCCTGATGAGTGCTTATGGAGCCCACTGTGCATGGATTTTTTGTGATTTAAAAAGAATAAATATCGATTTATCTAGACGATAAAAGAATATTAAAAATCAGTTCATTGGACTTGGGAACGGCCTGAGGCCAACATCGCCTTCAAGGTTCGAGAAGGCCTTGAGACGCTGCAAAAAAGAGGGATTCAGGAAGGGCTTGCGGGGGTTGAGCCCGACTTGAATAGCAAGACACCTTGCCCGGCATTGCGCCGGGCAAGGTTTTACAGTCTTACAACAGCGGGATCGAGTAGCTGACGATCAAGCGGTTTTCGTCCTGGTTACGCGCGTTGGCGATGTCGCTGCGCCACATAGCGTTTTTCCACGCCACGCCGACGTTTTTCAGCGGACCTTCCGGTACGACGTAGGCAACAGTGATGTCACGTTCCCACTCGGACTGGCCGGTGAACTCGGTACGGTTGCTGGCGACGGTGTCGATATGATCACCTTTCAGGTAAACCACACCGGCGGTCAGGCCAGGCACGCCGACTTTGGCGAAGTCGTAGGAGTAGCGAGCTTGCCAGGTACGCTCGCCAGCACGGGCGAACTTCTGGATTTGCATGTCGGTGGTGATGTAAGCCGACGAGCCGTCACCCTGGTTCAGCCAAGGGAAGTCGCTGCTGCCGTTGCTGACCTGGTAACCGCCACCGAAGGTGTGACCGGCCACCGAGTACAGGAACAGGCCGCTGTACAGGTTGTTGTCGACTTTGCCACGGCCGGAGTTCACGCCGCTGTAGTTGCCCGTCGAGAAATAAGCGGACTGGTTACCGTTGTTGCCATCGTCGGAGCTGTTGAAGTAACGCAGGTCAGACTTCAGCACGCCAGGACCGATGGCCCAGTTGTGGGTCAGGCCCAGGAAGTGTTGCTTGTAGAAATCTTCCAGGTTGCCGTAGTAGTACTGGGCGGTCAGATCCTTGGTGATCTTGTAGTCGCCACCGGCGTAGTAGAACTTGTTGCTCGAACGCCAGTTCACACCGCGGCTGTTGGCGCCGGAAATGGACAGGCTTTCGTTGTTGCTGGAGTTACGGCCCTTGGCCTTTTCGATCTGGCCCGCGACCAGGGTCAGGTCCTTGATGTCACTGGAGGTGATCTGGCCACCTTGGAAGGTTTGCGGCAGCATACGACCATCGTTGGTGACGATGACCGGCAGCTTGGGCTGCAAGGTACCCAACTTCAGTTCGGTTTGAGAGATCTTGGCCTTGGCAGTCAGGCCCAGGCTGGAGTAGTTATCAACGGCTTCGCCATTGGACTTGCTCGGGAAGATCGTGCCACCGTAGGAGCTGGCAGTCGCGCCGTTGGTGCCACCGCCGGAATCCAGGCGAACACCCAGCAGGCCGATAGCGTCCAGACCGAAGCCGACGGTGCCTTGGGTGTAACCGGAGATGAAACGCAGATCGAAGCCTTGGCCCCACTCTTCGTTGCGGCTCGGGTTGGCCGTGCCTTCGCGGTTATCGGTGTTGATGTAGAAGTTACGCAGGCCCAGTGTGGCCTTGCTGTCTTCGATGAAACCGGCAGCGCCTGCTTGCTGGGCGATTGCGCCCAACGTTACAGCCACAGCCAAGGTGGACTTCTTCATGTACCGCTCCTCTCATTTCTAATTTTTGTATTTCTTTGGTCTCGGGTCTGACGCCCTCGATCCACAGATGCGCGATTAGCGCCAGATAGTGACCACCAAGTCAATCGTAACCTTGTGTGTCTACTACCTTCGTCTAATCGCAGTTGATTTGGTCCCTGCAGGGTAATGAGTTTTTCATACACCCAAAAAGAATTATTTCATTCTTTTTCATACGATCCAGGAATAAGACTTTCCGTGAAGCTGGCCGGTCAGGATAGACGCGCCGCTCCATAAGCTAATTCCTAAAGGGTATTTACTGGTGCTTTTTTAGATCGATTAGTGTTGCCGTACGGTTGCATACGTCACTCACGATCAAAAAGGCGACGCCATCATGGCCAAACGCACATCCTCCCGTCAATTTGTTACAGTTTTTGTATCGCTATTACTTTCTTTTGGTGTCAACGCCACCGACCTGACGGTGGGCTACCAGACCGGCATCGATCCCAGCAAGGTTCCCCAGGCCGACGGCCTGTATGAAAAAGCCATCGGCGAAAAAATCGCCTGGCGCCGCTTCAACAGCGGGCCAGAGGTAGTCACGGCCATCGCTTCGGGTGATGTACAAATCGGCAACCTCGGCTCCAGCCCGCTCGCGGCGGCGGCCTCGCGCAACCTGCCGATTGTGGCGTTTATCGTATCGGCACAGATCAACGCTTCTGAAGCCCTGGTGGTGCGCAACGGCAGTGGCATCGACAACCCCCAGGACTTGATCGGTAAAACCATCGCCACGCCCTTCGTCTCCACCTCCCATTACAGCCTGCTCGGCGCGCTGAAACACTGGGGGCTGGACACCAAACAAGTCAAAGTGGTCAACCTGCAACCGGCCGAAATCGCCGCTGCGTGGAAACGCGGCGATATTGATGGGGCTTTTGTGTGGTCCCCGGCCCTGGGTGAAATCCGCAAGAGCGGCAAGACCCTGACAGACGCGGCGCAGGTTGGCCAATGGGGCGCGCCGACGTTTGAGGTGTGGGTGGCGCGCAAGGATTTTGCGCAAAAACATCCTGAGGTAGTGGCCAAGTTCGCCAAAGTTACCCTGGATGCCTTTGCCGACTATGCCGCCCACAAAGGCAGCTGGACGGTGGATTCCGAGCCAGTGCAGAAAATCGCCAAATTGACAGGTTCAAATGCGGATGACATTCCGGAACTCTTGGCCGGTACGACGTTTCCGGATGCGCAGGCGCAGCAAACCGCTGCGCTGCTCAAGGGCGGCACGGCGAAGGCGATTGAGGAGACGGCGAAGTTCTTGAAGGAACAGGGGAAGGTGGAGACGGTGCTGTCGGATTATTCGGCGTATGTGACCGACAAATTCATCACACAATAAATACAGTCTTCGGTGGGAGCTGGCTTGCCTGCGATACCAGCAACTCGGTCCTTCAGATAAACCGAGGCGCCACTATCGCAGGCAAGCCAGCTCCCACACAGAGCCGCACTCTTTTACAGGGCCTTTTCAAAGATCTTGGAGTTGCGCTGATAGTTGTACAGCGACGCCCGCGCCGACGGCAGGCGGTCCACGCTGCTGGGTACAAAACCGCGTTCGCGGAACCAGTGGGCCGTACGGGTGGTGAGTACAAAGAGGGTTTTCAAGCCTTGGGCGCGTGCCCGGGTCTGGATGCGTTCGAGCAATACATCGCCTCGCGCGCCGTGGCGGTACTCCGGGTTCACTGCCAGGCACGCCAACTCCCCCGCATCCGAATCCGCGATCTGATACAGCGCCGCGCAGGCGATGATCATACCTTCGCGCTCGACCACGCTGAACTGTTCGATCTCACGCTCCAGCACTTCCCGCGAACGGCGCACCAGAATGCCCTGCTCTTCCAGCGGGCTGATCAGGTCCAGTAAGCCGCCGACGTCTTCAATCGCCGCTTCGCGCACCAGTTCGAATTGTTCCTGGGCCACCAGCGTACCGCCACCATCGCGGGTGAACAGTTCGGTAAGCAAAGCGCCATCTTCGGCGTAGCTGACGATATGGCTGCGCCCTACTCCACCCCGGCAGGCTTCGGCAGCGGCATCGAGCAGTTCGGCTTGATAGTTGCTGCCCAGGCGTTGCAGGTGCGCGGGTACTTGTTGTGGGCGCAATTCACGCACCAGGCGGCCGTTCTCATCGATCAGACCGGGATCGGCGCCGAACAGCAGCAACTTGTCGGCGCCCAGGTCGATGGCGGCGCGGGTGGCGACGTCTTCGCAGGCCAGGTTGAAGATCTCGCCGGTGGGCGAATACCCCAACGGCGACAGCAGCACGATAGAGCGCTCATCCAACAGGCGGTTGATGCCCTTGCGGTCGACCCGGCGCACTTCGCCGGTGTGGTGGTAGTCCACGCCTTCAAGCACGCCAATTGGCCGTGCGGTGACCAGGTTGCCGCTGGCCACACGCAGGCGCGAGCCCTGCATCGGCGATGACGCCATGTCCATGGACAAGCGCGCCTCGATGGCAATGCGCAAATGACCCACCGCGTCGATCACACACTCCAGCGTCGCAGCATCGGTGATGCGCAAGCCTTCGTGGTAAGCCGGGGTAAGGCCGCGTGCTTCAAGGCGGGTTTCGATTTGCGGGCGCGAGCCATGCACCATCACCAGGCGCACACCCAGGCTGTGAAGCAGCACCAGGTCGTGGACGATATTGCCGAAGTTGGGGTGGTCCACACCATCGCCGGGCAGCATGACCACAAAGGTGCAGTCGCGGTGGGCGTTGATGTAGGGCGAAGCGTGACGAAGCCAGTTGACGTATTCGGGCATAACACCTGGGCCTGTAATAAAAAGCAGCCAAATAAAGGATCAATCGTGAAAGCGCACAGCGGCTGATGGTTATCGTCGGAACAGGCTTGGCGACACGCTCACTCTCCTTATGTACGAATGGGCAGGGGTTAATTTATGCAGGTTTCAGGCAGTAGTGTTCGATCAGTTCCCGCAATAGACGCACTGTAGGCGTCAAGCGTGACATTTCAAGGTACTCGCCAGGCTGGTGGGCGCAGGCAATGTCGCCAGGGCCGAGCACCAGGGTTTCGCAACCAAGGCGCTGAAGATAAGGCGCTTCGGTGCCGAACGCTACTGCTTCGGCACGATGACCGGTCAAACGCTCCGCCACCCGCACTAACTCGGCGTCTTCGGGCTGCTCAAAGGGTGGCACTTCGGGGAACAACGGCGCGTAGTCGATCTTGACCTTATGCCGCTCGGCCAGGGGTTCGAGCTTCTGGCGGATCGCGGCGCGCAGCACCTCGGGGTCCATGCCCGGCAGGGGTCGCAGGTCGAACTCCAGGGAGCACTGGCCGCAGATGCGGTTGGGGTTGTCGCCGCCGTGAATGCAGCCGAAGTTCATCGTCGGCTGCGGCACGCTGAATTGCGCGTTGCGGTACTCGCGCTGCCAGGCCAGGCGCAGGCCGCGCAGTTCGCCTATGGCGTCATGCATGGCTTCCAGGGCGCTATGGCCCAGGCTGGGATCCGACGAATGGCCACTGCGCCCGAGGATCTCGATGCGTTCCATCATCACGCCCTTGTGCAGGCGGATCGGCTTGAGCCCGGTCGGCTCGCCGATCACAGCTGCACGACCTAATGGGCGCCCCGCCTCTGCCAGTGCACGGGCACCGGACATGGAGCTTTCCTCATCACAAGTGGCAAGGATCAACAGCGGTTGCTTGAAGGGTTGGTCCAGCAGCGGCAACACCGCGTCGATAACCAGTGCGAAAAACCCCTTCATGTCACAACTGCCCAGCCCTACCCAGCGGCCGTCGACTTCCGTCAGCTTGAGCGGGTCGGTGTTCCACAGCGCCGCGTCATACGGCACGGTATCGCTATGCCCCGCCAACACCAAGCCACCGGGGCCGCTGCCGAAACTGGCCAACAGGTTGAACTTGCCGGGGCTGACTTGTTGGATATCGATGGCAAAGCCCAGGTCGCCCAGCCAAGCGGCGAGCAGGTCAATCACCGGGCGGTTGCTCTGGTCGAGAGACGCCTGGGTGCAGCTCACCGACGGCGCGGCGATCAAGGCGGCGAACTGCTCTTTCATGGACGGTAACGGCATGCGCGGTCTCCCAACTTCCCGGATGAACCTCACTATAGAGGCATCTGCGCAACACAATAAACCGTTGCGGCACGTTGCCGGGCTCAGTCCTGTACACTGCACGACCTTGGCAGCCACACTTTTCCCCGGCTGCGCTCCCGATCCTGGATTTTCCGGCCATGCAGAAAGAAACCGAAATCAAGCTACGCGTCAGCCGCGAAACACTCGCCGCGCTGCGTGAGCACCCGTTACTGAAAAAACGCAACAAAAGTGGCTGGGAACGCCGTGAGTTGATGAACCAGTACTTCGACACCCCCGAGCGTGACCTGGCCCAGGCCAAGGTTGCCCTGCGCCTGCGCAAGGACGGTGACGACATCATCCAGACCCTCAAGACCCGCGGCCAAAGCGTCGCCGGCTTGTCGGAACGCAACGAATACAACTGGGACCTGCCCAAAGCCAAGCTCGACGTGAAGAAACTCGATGGCGAGTGCTGGCCCGAGCAACTGGCCGAGCTGGACAAAAAGACCCTCAAGCCGATCTTCACCACCGACTTCGTGCGTGAACGCGCCGAAATCGCCTGGGGCCGTGGCAAGGCCAAGGTGGTGATCGAAGCCGCCCTGGACCTGGGCCATGTGGTGGTCGGCAAGCAGAAAGAAGAAATCTGCGAGCTGGAACTGGAACTGCGCGAAGGCGAACCGGCGGCCCTGCTGGAGCTGGCCGCCGAGCTGGCCGCAACCCTGGCCCTGATGCCGTGCGACATCAGCAAGGCCGAACGCGGCTATCGCCTGTATGACGCCAGCAGCTACTCCCTGAGCCTGCCGGCGCCACAGATCCACGCCGAAATGCCATTGGACGACGCCTTCGCCGCGATCCTGTGGCACCTGCTGGGCAGCAGCCAGCGCCTGGCCGAGCAATACCGCTTCAATGGCCACTGGCGCCTGCTGCAAGACTGGGTCGAGAACCTCGGTGAATTGCGCGCCCTGATCGGCAGCCTCGGCCAGGCCGCGCCACGCCAATCCACCAGCGAACTGCGCAGCGCCCTGGATGCGTTGCTGGAAGACTGGCGCCCGCTGGTCCAGGCCGGTGACGACGATGAAGACATTCGCAAAGCCGCGCCGGAACAGTTCATCGAAGAGCTGCAAGACGTGCGCTGGGGCCTGTTCTCACTCAACCTCTCGCGCTGGCTGCTGGCCCGCACCTGGACGGCCGAACGTAACGTGCGCGGCAACCGCCAGGGCGCTGCGCAAATTACCAACTGGCTGCCACGCCTGTTGGCCGACGACGCTGTCGCCCTGCAACTGCAGCGCTACCAGCAACAGCCGGAAGACCTGGCCGAGCAACTGCCGCGCATCGAACGCATCCAGGCCTGGCTGCACCATGCGCGCCATGTGGTGGACATTCCTGAGCTGGACCGTTTGTACGGCGAGCTGAACAAGCTGGCGCACCTGGCCAACCAGCCGATTACCGATGAATCGCTGGATGCGCGTATGCACCAGGCGATTGCGGTTTATCAGAATCGTGCCTGGAAGACCCTTCTGCGCCTGTAAGTCACTCTACCTGTAGGAGCGAGCTTGCTCGCGAAAAACCCGAGAGCGATGTGGGGAGCCAGGCTTCCCGCGTTATCGTTAACGATCTTCGCGAGCAAGCTCGCTCCTACAGTCAATGGCATGCCTGTCAGCGCAATACTGGCAGGCTGGTGGTGGACTTGATCTCCGACAGCGCCACAATCGAGTTGACCTCCTGAATCCCCGGCACCATCGACAACTTCTCGAAGAAAAACCGCTCGTACGCCTCGATATCCGAGGTGACGATACGCAGCAGAAAGTCCACCGCCCCCATCAGCACATAGCACTCCAACACTTCCGGAAACCCGCGAATCGCCTCGGTGAACTCGGTGAAATTGGAGCGACCGTGGGCGTTGAGTTTGACCTCGGCGAAAATCTGCGTGTTGAGCCCGATTTTCTTGCGGTCCAGCAGGGTGACCTGGCCGCGGATCACGCCCTCCTCCTTGAGCCGCTGAATACGCCGCCAGCATGGCGACTGCGACAGGCCGACCTGCTCGGCAATCTGTGCACTGGAGAGCGAGGCATCCTCTTGCAGCAAGGCCAGGATGCGGCGGTCGTAGGCGTCCAACTCATTGTGCATAAAAGTACCCATAAATAGGCTTATCTTGAATTGTTTTGGTCTATTTATCGCCAAATAGGCTTATTTTAGATAAGAAATCTCCCGAGGCGCATGTAAAAATTTCTCCAGTCGAAACTGGAGAGTCAGCATGCATGCCGTCGAAACCGCCTACCCCGCCACCCGCGTCGATGCGTGGGCCGTCAATAGTAGCCACTGCCAGGCGCACTATCGCATCGTCGCCGAGGCTGAACCGGACGTGCTGTGCCGGGTGCTGAACCACTTCGCGCTGCAATTGCTCACGCCCACCCAGGTCAGCATGAACCGGGAAGCCGACCTGCTGAGCATCGATATCGTGATGACCGGCCTGAGCTGGCACCGCGCCCAAGTGATCGGTGAAAAGATTCGAAACCTGATCAGCGTCTGCACCCTGGAGCTGTGGTCGGCTGATTCCGAGCGGCCTCAAGCGTTGGCGGCGATGGCGCAGTAAAAACCGGCAATACAAGCGCCAGCAGGATCTTCAGCGGCTGGCTAGCCTGGGATTACCCCCACGCCCCAGGAAAACCTGCATGCCCGTCGCCACTCACGATCACCCCTTGGAACTGCAGCAATTATTGCCGGAGTTGGTCGAGCAAGGGCTGATCACGGCGCAGGCGGCGCAAAAGGTAGCGCCAGCGTCCGGCAGCCAGCATCCCTTGGAATGCATCGCAGCCCAGGGCCCTTGCGTGGAGACCTTGACCCAATGGCTGGCCCGGCAGGTAGGCCAACCTTACCTGCGCATCGACCCGTTGAAGATTGATGTGGCAGCCGTGGTGCCGTTGATGTCCCACGCCTTTGCCCAGCGCCACGGCATTCTCGCAGTCGCCGTCGATACTCACAGCGTGACGATCGCCAGTGCCCAACCCCATGTCACCACCTGGGAAGCCGGGCTGTCCCAGGTGCTCAGACGCACGATCAAGCGCGTGGTTGCCAACCCCAGCGATATCCAGCGCTGTATCAACGAGTTTTACCGTTTAGCCAAGTCCGTCAGCGGTGCGGATGAAAAGATGACGACGCCTGGCAATCTCGACTTGCTCAGCCTCGGCGCCAGCGACAAGGAGCCGGATGCCAACGACGCGCATATCGTCAACATCGTCGACTGGCTGCTGCAGTACGCCTTTGGCCAACGAGCCAGCGATATCCATATCGAGCCCTGCCGCGACCAGGGTCGGGTGCGCTTTCGCATTGATGGGCTGCTGCATGACGTCTATCAATTTCCCCCACAGGTCACCATGGCCGTGGTCAGCCGCCTGAAAAGCCTGGGGCGAATGAACGTGGCCGAAAAACGCAAACCCCAGGATGGCCGCGTCAAGACCCGGAACCCTGCGGGTGTCGAAGTGGAATTGCGGCTTTCGACCCTGCCCACGGCATTCGGCGAAAAACTGGTGATGCGAATTTTCGACCCACAAGTGCTGCTCAAGGACTTTGACCAGTTGGGTTTGTCCCACGCCGACCAGCAGCGCTGGCACGCCATGACGCGACGCAGCCACGGCATCATCCTCGTCACCGGCCCCACCGGCTCAGGCAAGACCAGCACCCTCTACACCACCCTCAGGCAACTGGCGACCCGCGAGGTCAACCTCTGCACGGTGGAAGACCCGATTGAAATGGTCGAGCCGGCCTTCAACCAGATGCAGGTCCAGCACAACATCGACCTCACGTTCGCCAGCGGCATCCGCGCCCTGCTGCGCCAGGACCCGGACATCATCATGATCGGCGAAATCCGCGACCAGGAAACCGCAGAGATGGCTATCCAGGCCGCGCTGACCGGGCACCTGGTTTTCTCGACCTTGCACACCAACGATGCACCCAGCGCCATCAGCCGCCTGCAGGAACTGGGCGTTGCTCACTATTTGATCAAAGCCACGCTCATAGGGGTGATGGCGCAGCGCCTGGTGCGGCTGCTGTGCAGCCATTGCAAGCGCCCGCTGGGCCAGGAGGACGCTGACGGCTGCGAAGCCGTCGGCTGTGCGCAATGCCGTGACAGCGGTTATCGAGGCAGGGCCGGGCTGTATGAAATCATGCTCATGGACCCGGCACTCCAAGCGCTGGTCACCCCGGGCGCGGACGTACAAGCGCTGCGCCGTGAGGCACTGGCGCAGGGCATGAGCAGCCTGCGCATGGCCGGTGTCGAGAAAGTGAAGGCCGGCCTGACCACGATGACGGAGGTATTGCGGGTCACGCCAGGGGATTCAGAAACAAATTCTTCGGGTTTGATCGAGTACTGAAACTGTTTAGTCAGTGATGGAACTGGATCGGGTTAACTACAATCAAAACGTACAGATAACCCACCGGAGTCACCCATCATGCGTCTCAAATATGCTGTCGCAACCCTCGCTGTGCTTTCCCTACCTGTCGGCTCAGCCATGGCCGATAGCTTCTGGCGTAATGTCATCTCGTCGGGCGCCACCACTGGCTCGACTTACCTGACCTTCAAGGACCACAAGCTGGTGGTCGCCGCCCAGGACGACGCGGGCAGCTTCGTCGCCAGCGACGGCGGCATTCGCGGCCCGTATCTGGAAGCGGCCATGCAGAAGGTCCGCGCCGATAACCCTGGCCTCCAAGCCACGGACATGGAACTGGCTAACGCCATCCTGGCGAAGAATGCTGTAACCGAGTAACAACTGCCCTCATAAAAAATGCCGCTTTCTCAAGCGGCATTTTTTTTGCCTGCTGCATGACGAATCGTTCATGGATGACAGGCTATATTCAGTCTCAGCGTGCAACCATGCCCTACTGACTCGTCTATCTTTCATTGCCTACCTGAAACGGATGCCTTCTTCGTCATGAGCCAACAGCCCTTCCTGCCGTTTTCCAAACCGACCATTGATGAAGCCACCATTTCGGCGGTCGGCGATGTTCTGCGTTCCGGCTGGATCACCAGCGGACCAAAGGTGCAGGCGTTCGAAGCACAGCTGTCGGACTATTTTGGCGGCCGTCCGGTGCGCACCTTCAACTCGGGCACCTGCACCATGGAGATCGCCTTGCGCATCGCCGGGATCGGGCCTGGGGATGAAGTCATCACCACCCCAATTTCCTGGGTTGCCACGGCTAACGTGATTCTCGAAGTCGGTGCCACTCCGGTCTTTGCCGACATCGACCCGGTGACGCGCAATATCGACCTGGCCCAGGTGGAAGCGGCCATTACTCCGCGCACCAAGGCGATCATCCCGGTCTACCTGGCCGGCTTGCCTGTGGATATGCCGATGCTCTACGCGCTGGCCAACAAGTACAACCTGCGTATTGTCGAAGATGCTGCCCAGGCCCTGGGGTCCAGCTGGGATGGAGAACGCATCGGCGCAACCGGCGACTTCGTGTCCTTCAGCTTCCAGGCAAACAAGAACATCACGTCGTCCGAAGGCGGCTGCCTGGTGTTGAACAATGCCGAGGAGGCCCGTCTGGCAGAGAAGTACCGACTGCAAGGCGTCACCCGCAGCGGCTTCGATGGCCTGGATGTGGATGTGCTGGGTGGCAAGTTCAACATGACCGACATTGCCGCCGCCATAGGCCTGGGGCAATTTGCGCACATCGAGAAGATCACCGCCCATCGTCAGAACCTGGCACGGCACTACTTCAAATGCTTTGGCAGCGATTTCGAAGCCCAATACGGCGCGCAACTGCCGCCGGCCGACTTCGAAAACAGCAACTGGCACCTGTTCCAACTGGTATTGCCGGAGCGCCAGGATGGCCTGCCAGCCCGCGCCACGTTCATGGAACAGATGCAGGCCCACGGCGTGGGTATCGGCTATCACTACCCGCCGATCCACCTGCTGAGCCTGTATCGGGCACAGGGTTTCAAGGAAGGCATGTTCCCGGTGGCCGAACGTGTTGGGCGTTTGATCGTGTCGTTGCCGATGTTCACGGCGATGACAGAGGCGGATGTGGAGCGGGCTGTAGCGGCGGTTAAAGCCGTACTGAAAAAAGACTGATCACAACAAATCAACTGTGGGAGCTGGCTTGNATCGCAGGCAAGCCAGCTCCCACATTGAGGTGTGCTGTTGCAGCTGTTGTGTTTATTCGCCGATGGCGGCTTTGTAGCCCGCGGCATCCAGCAGCTTGTCCAGCTCAGCCTTGTCGCTTGGCTTGAGCTTGAAGATCCAGGCGCCGTAAGGGTCAGAGTTCAACAGCTCAGGACTGCCACTCAAGTCCTCGTTGACAGCAATCACTTCGCCCGCAATCGGCGAGTAGATGTCCGAAGCGGCCTTGACCGACTCCACCACACCCGCTTGATCTTCAGCGGCAAACACCTTGCCCACTTCGGTCAGTTCAACAAACACCACATCACCCAAAGCTTCCTGTGCATGGTCGGAGATCCCGACGGTCACGGTGCCGTCAGCTTCCAGACGGGCCCATTCGTGACTTTCGGCAAAACGCAGGTCGGCAGGGATATTGCTCATAGTCTGTGTCCTCAAGATGAAATGTCAGCGGCCTTTGGCCTGCCGGAATTGGTTAGATCAGGGTTTTGCCATGACGCACGAAGGTCGGCTTGACCACTCGAACCGGATACCACTTGCCGCGGATTTCCACTTCGGCCCGGTCGGCAGTCGCCGTCGGCACACGCGCCAGCGCAATGGATTTGCTTAGCGTAGGCGAGAAACTACCACTGGTGATCTCTCCTTCGCCAACATTGGCGATACGAACCACCTGATGAGCACGTAGCACGCCACGCTCTTCGAGGACGAGCCCCACCAGTTTGAACTGCACGCCGGCCGCTTTTTCTGCTTCCAGCGCAGCGCGGCCAATGAAGTTACGCTCGACCGGTTCCCAGGCGATGCTCCAGGCCATGTTGGCCGCCAGGGGCGAGACGGCCTGGTGAATATCCTGGCCATAGAGGTTCATGCCAGCCTCAAGGCGCAAGGTGTCGCGCGCACCGAGACCGATGGGGGAAATGCCCGCGCCCACCAGATCGTTGAAAAAGCCCGGTGCCTGATCGGCCGGCAGCACGATTTCGAGGCCGTCTTCGCCGGTATAGCCGGTGCGGGCGATAAACCAGTCACCGTCGGCCCGGCCTTCGAACGGCTTGAGCTGGTGGATCAGGGTGCCACGGGACTGGGTCACCAGTTCGGCGATTTTCTGCCGGGCGTGGGGGCCTTGGATGGCGAGCATGGCCAACTCTGACCGCTCATGCAGCTGCACTGAGTAGGTGCCCAGTTGCGCCTGCATCCAGGCCATGTCCTGGTCGCGGGTGGCGGCGTTGACCACCAGGCGGTAACCGGTTTCGGTGCGGTAGACGATCATGTCGTCCACTACCCCGCCCTGCTCGTTGAGCATGGCGCTGTATAACGCACGGCCACAGCCGTGCAGTCGGTCGACATCATTGGCCAGCAGGTACTGGAGCCATTCCTTGGCCTGGGGGCCGGTGACATCGATTACGGTCATATGAGATACATCGAAGACCCCGCAGTCGCGCCGCACCTGGTGGTGTTCTTCAACTTGCGAGCCGTAATGCAAAGGCATATCCCAACCGCCAAAATCGACCATTTTCGCGCCGAGGGCGAGATGCAGGTCATACAGAGGCGTACGCTGTCCCATGGGTTTCTCCTTCCGGGCTTGGCGAAGGCGCGCAGAGCTGCCACTTGCGCCGAACACCTTGTACTACAAGGCCCGCAGCCACATACAGCAGGTCGATCCGAAAGACGGAGCGCACCGAATGCCGCGCATTGTAGCCTCAAGCCGTAGGACTGGCACCTAACCGATTTGCCGAGCCGAGCGACGAATCAGCCCGATGACCGGCAACAAGCCAACCAGCACAAGGGTCAGCGCCGGCAAAGACGCCCGCGCCCATTCGCCTTCACTGGTCATTTCAAAGATGCGGACCGCCAGGGTGTCCCAACCAAACGGGCGCATCAGCAAGGTGGCGGGCATTTCCTTGAGCACATCCACAAACACCAGCAGCGCTGCGCTCAACGTGCCCGGCAGCAATAACGGCAGATACACTTTGCAAAACAGTCGTGGGCCGCTCACGCCAAGGCTGCGTGCCGCTTCGGGCAGTGACGGACGGATTCGCGCCAGGCTGTTTTCCAGCGGCCCGTAGGCCACCGCCAGGAACCGCACCAGGTACGCCAGCACCAGTGCCGACAGGCTGCCCAGCAGCAAAGGCTTGCCCGCCCCGCCCAGCCATCCGGAGAGCGGCACCACCAACTCGCGGTCCAGGTAACTGAACGCCAGCATGATCGACACCGCCAGCACCGAGCCTGGCAAGGCATAGCCGACATTGGCCAGGCTGATACCGGAGCGAATCGCGCGAGTGGGCGCCAGACGGTTGGCAAAGGCCAGTATCAGCGCCACGCTGACCGTGATCAGCGCTGCGATACCGCCCAGGTAAAGGGTATGCACGATCAGCCCGGTGTAACGTTCATCCAGGTCGAAGCGGCCACGCTGCCAGAACCACGCCACCAGTTGCAGCATCGGAATCACGAACGCACAGGCGAAGACCAAGCTGCACCACGCGCTGGCCGCCACGGCTTTGAACCCGCGCAGGTGGTACAACGCCTTGCCCCGTGGGCGCTCATTGCTCGGTCGGCTGGCCCCGCGCGCACGTCGCTCGCCATACAGCACCAGCATCACTACCAGCAGCAGCAGGCTGGCCAGTTGCGCGGCACTGGACAGGCTGAAAAAGCCGTACCAGGTTTTATAGATTGCGGTGGTAAAGGTGTCGAAATTGAACACCGAGACCGCACCAAAATCCGCGAGCGTCTCCATCAGCGCCAAGGCCACACCGGCACCAATCGCTGGCCGCGCCATTGGCAATGCCACGCGCCAGAACGCTTGCCATGGCGATTGCCCCAGCACCCGCGCCGCTTCCATCAAGCCTTTACCCTGGGCCAGGAACGCGCTGCGCGCCAGCAGGTAGACATAGGGATAGAACACCAGCACCAACACAATGACCACGCCGCTGGTAGAGCGTACCCGCGGCAAACGCAGCCCGGTGCCGAACCACTCGCGCAGCAGGGTTTGCACCGGGCCGGCGAAATCCAGCAGGCCCACAAACACGAAGGCCAGCACATAGGCAGGGATTGCAAAGGGCAACATCAGTGCCCAGTCGAGCCAGCGCCGCCCGGGGAACTCGCACAGGCTGGTCAGCCAGGCCAGGCTGACGCCCAGCAGCGTCACGCCCAGGCCGACACCGAGCACCAGGGTCAAGGTGTTGCCCAGCAAGCGGGGCATCTGAGTGTCCCAGAGGTGCGACCAGATCTGCGGGTCGATGCTTTGCCAGGACAGCAACAGCACGCTCAGCGGCAACAGCACCAGGGCGGCGACGCTGAAAACCGGTAGGTACCAGCGACGTTGGGCGGGGTGGGCCAAGGAAAAGCTCTCAGAAAAATAAAGATGTTGAAGCGGCCACTAACCAATGTGGGAGCTGGCTTGCCTGCGATACAAGCACCTCGGTGTATCAGTGATACCGAAGTGATGCAATCGCGGGCAAGCCAGCTCCCACAGTTAAGCGGCGCAGCTTCAGTTCCAGCCAGCGCGATCCATCAGGCGAATCGCTTCGGCCTGGCGCTTGCCTGCCACTTCC
This sequence comes from Pseudomonas sp. 22072, assembly GCF_052046095.1. Classification (NCBI taxonomy): domain Bacteria; kingdom Pseudomonadati; phylum Pseudomonadota; class Gammaproteobacteria; order Pseudomonadales; family Pseudomonadaceae; genus Pseudomonas; species Pseudomonas sp. 22072. The sequence goes on along the minus strand of NZ_JBQEQE010000001.1, from coordinate 400,551 downwards.
ACCGGCAAGGTATCGGCCACGAACTTGCCCCAGGTCGCCACTTCCGCCGATGGCGGTACCGCCGGGTTGGCCGGGAATTCCTGGTTGACGTCGGCGAAGATCTTCTGCGCCTCAGGCGTGGTCATCCACTCCACCAGCGCCTTGGCCGCTTCCGGGTGCGGTGCGTGCTGGGTCAGGCCGATGCCAGAGAGGTTCACATGCACGCCGCGGTCGCCCTGGTTCGGCCAGAACAACTTCACTGCCAGGTCTGGCTTCTGCTTGTGCAGGCGACCGTAGTAATAGGTGTTGACGATACCCACGTCGCACTGCCCGGCGTTGATCGCCTCCAGCACGGCGATGTCATCGGAGAACACGTCGGTGGAGAGGTTATTCACCCAACCCTTGATGATTTCTTCGGTCTTGGCCGCGCCATGGGTTTCGATCAACGTGGCGGTCAGCGACTGGTTGTAGACTTTTTTCGCCGTGCGCAGGCACAGGCGGCCTTCCCACTGCTTGTCGGCCAGGGCTTCGTAGGTGGTCAGGTCGCCCGGTTTTACCCGGTCGGTGGAATAGGCGATCGTTCGCGCACGCAGGCTCAAACCGGTCCAGGCGTGGGCCGATGAGCGATATTGCAGAGGAATATTTTTGTCGATGACAGGAGAGGTGAACGGTTGCAGGATGCCCATCTGCTCGGCCTGCCAGAGGTTGCCGGCGTCAACGGTGAGCAGCAGGTCGGCGGTGGCGTTCTCGCCCTCGGCCTTGATGCGCTGCATCAACGGGGCTTCCTTGTCGGTGATGAACTTGACCTGTACGCCGGTCTTTTTGGTGTAGGCGTCGAACACGGGCTTGATCAGTTCGTCGATACGCGAGGAGTAGACCACGACTTCGTCGGCCGCCTGCACGGTGGTGCTACCGATCAGGGTGAGTGCCAGGGCAGTCAGGAGGCGCTTGGGTGCCAACATGGGTGCGGTCTCTCATTTGCAAATGGAGGGCAAATGATAAGGACTCACATTTGGTAACGCTTGGTGGAGGCGTTACCAGATGTTGCACAGCCAGAATATGCGCTGGAGCTGATGGCCTCATCGCGGGCAAGCCCGGCTCCCACAGAGGGTTGTATTGTCAGTTCAGAGTTTGGCGAGTTCGGGGAGATCGCCAGTCAATCCCAGTGCCTGGCGCACAAACACGGCTTTGGCTTCGGGCATCTGGTCGACGATTTTCAAACCCGCGTTGCGCAACCAGCGCAGCGGCAGTTGATCGGCCTGGAACAAGCGCTCAAAGCCTTCCATCGCCGCCATCAGCGCCAGGTTATGGGGCATGCGGCGCCGCTCGTAACGGCTCAGCACTTTCACATCGGCCAGGCGCTCGCCGCGCTCGGTCGCCGCCAACAGCACTTCGGCCAGCACGGCTGCATCGAGGAAACCCAGGTTGACGCCCTGCCCCGCCAACGGGTGAATGACGTGGGCGGCGTCGCCGATCAACGCCAGGCCTTCGGCCACATAACGTTTGGCATGGCGCTGGCGCAACGGTACGCACACTCGCGGGTCGGCACTGACCACCGTGCCCAAGCGCCCCTCGAAGGCACGCTCCAGTTCCCGACAGAAGCGTTCATCATCCAGCGCCATCAAGCGCTCGGACTCCGCGGGCGTGGTCGACCAGACAATCGAGCACCAGTCTTCCTGCCCATCGCGCACCAGCGGCAGGAACGCCAACGGGCCGGTGTCGGTGAAACGTTGCCACGCGGTGCGCTGGTGCGGCTGACTGCTGCGCACGCTGGTGACGATGGCGTTGTGCAGGTAATCCCATTCGCGGGTAGGTGCACCGGTCAGGCGGCGTACAGCGGAGTTGGCACCGTCGGCGGCCACCACCAGCGGCGCGCGCAGCTTGCGGCCGTCGGCCAGGGTCAACAACCAGTCATCGCCGGATCGGCGCATCTGTTCCAGGCGCGCATTGGCCAGCAGGCCGAGGTCGCAGTCATGCAGGCGATCGAGCAAGGCATCCTGCACCACGCGGTTCTCGACGATATGCCCAAGCACCTCCGCATGCACACTGGCCGCCGAGAAGTGGATCTGCCCAGTGCCGCTGCCGTCCCATACCTGCATTTCGCCATAGGGGCTGGCACGCCGCTCTACGATGCCGTCCCACACGCCCAGGCGCTCAAGAATGCGCTGGCTGGCCGCCGACAGCGCGCTCACCCGCGGTTCAAACGCCGCAGCCGGTTCAAACGGCTTGACGCTCAACGGGCTGCCGTCGAGCAGCAGCACCTGCAGGCCACTGCCCTGCAACGCCAGCGCCAGGGCGCTTCCGACCATTCCGGCCCCGACAATCAGCACATCTGCGCACATGTCCATATTCAAGCCTGTCTCGCTGGCGGCTTGCGCCGCACATAAAGGGTTTTGTCGACCCGCGCCACCAGGGTGCCGGAGCCGTCATGAATCTCGACCTTGAGGTGGGGCAGATATTTCTCGCCACCTGCGGTCTGGCGCCGGATTTCATCGAGCAAAGCGTCGTCGATGGAGAATTCGGCATACACCGGGCCTTTGCCCGGCGAGATGAAGTCGATACTCGCAGCCTTGTCCCACACGATGTAGTCGCGGCCCAGGTTTTCCATCAACAGCAACATGTAGAACGGATCGACCATCGAATACAGGCTGCCGCCAAATTGCGTACCGACGTAATTGCGGTTGTACCAACCCAGGCCCATGCGCACCTTGGCATGCCGGAAGTCGGCACTCAGTGCCTGCACCCGCACCCCGGCGCCGAGGTACGGCGGGTACAGGGTGAGGAACCAGCGCAACAGCCGCGCCTTGCCCACGCGTTGGGTTAGCCACTTACGCATCGGAACGCGTACCCAGGCCCATGGCTTGGCGGGCGAACCAGCGTTTGGCCGGTGGCAACAGGTCGAGGCCGAGCAAGCCCATATTGCGGCCCAGCGCGACCAACGGTTGGGCACTGCCAAACAGGCGCGTGACCTGGTCGGAGAAGCCTACGGTGAGTTGCTGGTCCAGGCGCTGGCGCTCGCGATAGCCTTGCAAGGTCGCCAGGTCACCCGGCACAGCAGGCCCGGCCAACAGGGCTTCGGCCAAGGCATTGGCATCGCGCAGGGACAGGTTGAACCCCTGCCCGGCAATTGGGTGCAGGCTGTGGGCGGCATTACCGAGAACCGCCAGGTGCGAGCGCACTTGCTCTTCGGCTTCCACCAGGGTCAACGGGTACAGGTGGCGGGCGCCCACTTGCTTGAGGGTACCCAGGCGATACCCGAACACACCCTGCAGTTCGCTCAGGAAGCTACGCTCGTCAAGGCTGGCCAAGCGCTGGGCGTCCATGCCGATGCGGGTCCAGACCAGCGCGCAACGGTTGTCCGGCAGCGGCAGCAAGGCCATGGGGCCTTCATCGGTAAAGCGCTCGAACGCCTCGCCATTGTGCGCTTCGCTCGGGGTGATGTTGGCGATCAGCGCGCTCTGGTTGTAGGGCCGGGTTTTCACGCCAATGCCCAGTTGCTCTCGCAGGCCGGAACGGCCGCCATCGGCCAGTACCGCAAGGTCGCATTCCAGCACGGTTTCATCGTTGAGGGTCAGGCGATAGCCATCGGGCAGCGGCTCCATGCGCGTGACTTCTGCCGGGCAACGCCAGCTCACCACGTCCTTGTCCAAGCCTTGCCACAGGCATTGGCCGAGCCAGGCGTTTTCCACCACATAACCCAGGGCTGGCACGCCCTCCTCCATCGCGGACAAACGCGCGGTGGAGAAGCGCCCACGGTCCGATACATGGATCTGCTTGATCGGCTCCGCACGCCGGGAAATGGCTTGCCACAGGCCCAGCCGCTGGTAAATCTGGCGCGCGCCAAACGACAGCGCGGAAGAGCGCGCATCGTAGCTCGGTTGATAACTGTCGCCCGGTGCAAAGGGCTCGATCAGCACGATCTTCCAACCCCGCGCCTTGGCCCCCGCTTGCAACGCCAGGGCCAGGCTGGCGCCCACCAGGCCACCGCCGATAATCGCCAGGTTGACCCGGCTCATCGGGCAGCCGCCATCAACGCCTCGATCTCGGCAACGGTCTTGGGCACGCCGCCAGTCAGGATTTCACAGCCTTGCTTGGTCACTACCACGTCGTCCTCGATGCGCACGCCAATGCCACGCCATTTTTTTGCCACGTTCTGGTTGTCCGGGGAAATATAGATGCCCGGCTCCACGGTCAAGGCCATGCCCACTTCCAGCACGCGCCATTCACCGCCCACTTTGTACTCGCCCACATCATGCACATCCATGCCCAGCCAGTGGCCGGCACGGTGCATGTAGAAGGCGCGGTAGGCTTCGCTGGCGATCAACTCGTCAACGTCACCTTGCAACAACCCCAGCTTCACCAGGCCGGCGGTGATGACCTGCACGGTCGCCTCATGGGCCTGGTTCCAATGTTTGTTCGGCGCGATCTGCTTGAAGGCGGCTTCCTGGGAGGCCAGCACAATCTCGTAGATCGCCTTCTGCTCCGGCGAAAACTTGCCGTTGACCGGCCAGGTACGGGTGATGTCGCTGGCGTAGCAATCGATCTCACACCCGGCGTCGATCAGCACCAGGTCGCCGTCCTTGAGCACCGCGTCATTCTGCTGGTAATGCAGGATGCAGCTGTTGCGCCCGGCGGCGACGATGGAGCCATAGGCCGGCATCTTCGCGCCGCCTTTGCGAAACTCGTAATCCAGCTCGGCTTCCAGGCTGAACTCATGCAGGCCGGCACGGCTGGCCTGCATCGCCCGCACATGGGCCGCACAGGAAATTCGCGCTGCCTCGCGCATCACCTTCACTTCTGCCGCCGATTTATACAGGCGCATATCGTGGAGCAAATGATCCAGGGCAACGAATTCGTTCGGCGGCTGGGCGCCCAGGTGTGCTTTTGAACGGATCACGTTGATCCACTCCATCACGTGCCGGTCGAACTCGGCATTGCTGCCCATGGCCGAGTACACACGGTCGCGACCTTCGATCAGGCCGGGCAGGATGTCGTCGATATCGGTAATGGGGAAGGCGTCATCCGCGCCAAAGTCGCGAATCGCGCCCTCGGTGCCCGCACGCAGGCCGTCCCACAATTCGCGCTCGGCATTGCGCTCGCGGCAGAACAGCACGTACTCGCCGTGTTGGCGACCGGGCATCAGCACGATCACCGCTTCGGGCTCGGGGAAACCGCTCAGGTACTGGAAATCGCTGTCCTGGCGGTAAACATGCTCGACATCGCGGTTGCGGATGGCCACAGCGGCGGCCGGCAGGATCGCGATGCTGTTGGGTTCCATCTGCGCCATGAGCGCCTTGCGGCGACGGGTGTATTCCGCTTTGGGGATATGAATCATGGGCAGATGGGCTTCCTTTCTTTAGTGCAACGACGGCTTGGCAGCGACCGGCTCAGCGGACTTCCTGGTCTCGGTGAACAGCAGCAACGGCGCGACGCGCAGGTATTCCATGACTTCCATGTAGTCGCCTTCGCCATCTTCGGACTCTTCCAGGGCATCTTGCACCTGTGAGATCGCCGCCAGGTCCTGCAGCACCTCCTTGGCGTCGGTGCTCAGCTCCAGGCCGCCGGCATTCACGCCGAAACCGTGGAGGAAACCCTGGCACCATTGGCCCAGGGCAGCAGCGCGCTCGGTAAGCGGCGCGTCATCGGTCGGCAGCAGCAGGACCACGGTGACGTCGTCACCGGTCAACTCGCCCTTGACCATCTCTTGCAGGCCGATCAACGCATTGCGCACGTTCTCGGTGGGTTCGGTTTCCAGCAACTCGGCCACATCGGCCAGCCAGTTGTCGGCATCAAAGCCCACACCGGTGCAACTGCGGCCCAACAGCACGCCGTGCAGTTCGGCAGGCGAGCAAGGGTGGCCGCTGGTGCTCAGCAGTTTGGAAAAAGCGTCGTACGGGGAATTCTGAATGGGCATGGTGAGCTAGGCGCCAGACGGCGCAATGTCTAGAATGGAGCGCTGTATCCTAGCACCGGCAGACGTACCAAGACTATCGAGGGCGTCAGATCGTTTATCCTGCAGTTGCCATTCATCAGACAAATCCAGTGGAACCCAATGGAAGACACCGACCTGCAAGCGCTGATGGCCAGACTCGAACTGCTAATTGATCGGGTCGAGCAACTTAAGAGTCAAAACGGACTCCTATTAGCTCAGGAAAAGACCTGGCGCGAGGAACGCGCTCACCTCATTGAAAAAAACGAAATCGCCCGGCGTAAGGTCGAATCGATGATTTCGCGCCTGAAGGCCCTGGAGCAAGACTCATGAGTTCAAGCAATAGCGTTACCGTGCAGATCCTCGACAAAGAATATTCGATCATCTGCCCCCAGGAAGAACGCAGCAACCTGGTGAGCGCTGCCCGCTACCTGGACGGCAAGATGCGCGAAATCCGCAGCAGCGGCAAAGTGATCGGCGCCGACCGCATCGCTGTGATGGCCGCGCTGAATATCACCCACGACCTGCTGCATAAGCAGGAACGCCCTGACGTACAGGCCAGTGGTTCGACGCGCGAGCAGGTGCGTGACCTGCTCGATCGCGTGGATCTGGCGCTTTCCACCGATTCAGACACACCCAAGGGCTGATTGCCGAGCGGGTTTAAGGTATACTCGCCCCACTCCCTGGCGTGTTTGCCAGTCGGCGATGTCCCTGAGCCGATTCGCACTACCCTGGAAGTTGCACGTTGGGCTGGTGTGCATGTCCGCTAGACGGAAAGCCTTAAAGCCTACTGCTTCTTCCACCTTGAACTTTCGGGTTCAAGGGCTAAGTCGACAGCGGCTCTGTCGGGGAGCCTGAATTCCCAAACTCAATGCCAGTCCCCGGACTGGCATTGTTTTATGAGCCGAAAATCATGACCGAACCTGCGCCGCTATCTCGTCCGCAACTTCGACGCATGTTGCGCAAGGCCCGCCGCGCCCTCACGCCAAGCGAGCAGCGCCAGGCCGCTCAGGGTCTGTACCGACAACTGGCACAGCACCCGCTGTTTCGCCGGGCCAAACATATCTCTTTATATCTGCCCACGGACGGTGAAATCGATCCGCGCCTGCTGCTGCGTGCGGCCCAGCGCCGCGGCAAAGCCACTTACCTGCCGGTGCTCAGCGCCTGGCCGCGCACCAAGATGGTGTTCCAGCGCGTACGGCCTGGGGATAAGTTGCTGCCAAACCGCTTTCGCATCCTTGAACCACGGGTCAATGCCCATCGTCAGCGCCAGGTCTGGGCGCTGGACCTGGTGTTATTGCCGCTGGTGGGGTTCGACGATGTGGGTGGGCGCCTGGGCATGGGCGGCGGGTTCTACGATCGCAGCCTGGCCTATCTTGCCCGCCGCCAGAGCTGGCGCAAGCCAACGCTGCTGGGGCTGGCCCATGAATGCCAGAAAGTCGAACGCCTGGCGCAGGCGAGTTGGGATGTGCCGTTGGCGGGTACGGTGACTGATACGCAGTGGTATGACGCACAAACGCCGCTGGAAACAGCGGCGCCTTGGTGAATGCTTGAGTTAACGCTTGAACGGTTGTGGCTGCTGCTGAGCCAGTTCAACCGGTGCATCGGTCTTGTTCGACCACAGGCTCTGGGCATAACCGGTGGTCACGACGCCCAGACCAAACAAAATAACCAAAATCCATAGTAAATCCGGCTTACGTTGCATCGATTGCCCCCCTTTCAGGCACCTCGTACACGATGACAACAACGTTCCAAAGTAGTCCGTTGCAGCTGCGTCAAGCTTAAAAGCGCGCATTCTGCGGTAACGTGAACCAACACGCAAACCTTGACGCCAACCGACTGTCGGTTTGTCATGCAATTGCCCGACAACGTGCCCAATGCCTTTTTCAGGAGCCCAACAATGGCCTACTGGCTGATGAAATCCGAGCCCGACGAACTCTCCATCAACGGCCTGGAAAAGCTCGGCGAAGCGCGCTGGGACGGGGTACGCAACTATCAGGCCCGCAACTTTTTGCGCGCCATGGCCGTGGGCGACGAGTTTTTCTTCTACCACTCCAGTTGCCCGGAGCCAGGGATTGCCGGCATCGGCAAAATCACTCGGGCCGCCTATCCGGACCCCACTGCGCTGGAACCAGAAAGCCACTATTTCGACGCCAAGGCCACCCCGGAGAAAAACCCGTGGAGCGCGATCGATGTCGCTCACGTGCAGACCTTTCCCAAGGTGCTGGGCCTTGGCTATCTAAAGCAGCAAACTGCACTGGCTGAAATGCCGCTGGTGCAAAAGGGCAGCCGGCTTTCGGTCATGGCAGTCACACCGGAGCAGTGGGCAGCGGTCCTGCAGTTGCTTTAATGGATACTGGCTTCTTGCGGTGCCTGTCAGGCTTCGCGGGCAAGCCCGCNACTGGAATGCGAGCCCCCTGTGAAAGCGGGCTTGCCCGCGATAGTCGCGCAGCGAGTTACTGGATGATCAGGTTGTTGAACAGCAGGTCTTCTACCACCGGCTTGCCGGTTTCATCGTTCATCACCTGCTGCGTTTGCTTCAACGCTTCCTGACGCAGCTTTTCCTTCCCTTCCACACTGCTCATGGTCTCGTTGGTCTGCTGGGTAAACAGCGCGACCAGTTGGTTGCGAATCAACGGGTCGTTGGCCTTGACCAACTTCGCCGCCTCATCACCGGTCACGCGCAGAGCAATGTCGGCCTTGTAGACCTTGAGCTTGGCGGTGCCATCCAGGCCGTAATTGCCCACGAACGGCGGGCTCAGGCTGATATAGCTGACCTTCGGCGCCTCGCCCTCTTTGGCCTCTTCGGCCTGGGCTGCCATCGGCAAGGTCAGGGCCAGCATCAACAGGATCCACGCTTTCACAGTTCATTCCTCGAATTCGGTTGCCGGGTAGCATAACGCTAGCAAGGCTGAGCACAAGCTTATGGGGGCTTATCAGGCGCGGGCATGCTCGTTGACCCACGGGCGTTCCCTCCTACACTTATCGGCCACGACGCCAAAAGGAATAGTCCGATGAAAGCTGTGCTGTGCAAAGCCTTCGGCCCCGCCGAAACCCTGGTGCTGGAAGAGATCGCCAGCCCCGCGATCAAGAAGAACGAAATCCTGTTGGACGTGCACGCGGCCGGGGTGAATTTCCCGGATACCCTGATCATCGAAGGCAAATACCAGTTCAAGCCGCCCTTTCCGTTCTCACCCGGTGGCGAAGCGGCAGGCGTGGTCAGTGAAGTGGGTGAGAAAGTCAGCCATCTGAAAGTCGGTGACCGTGTGATGGCGCTGACCGGCTGGGGCAGCTTTGCCGAGCAGGTCGCGGTGCCCGGCTATAACGTGCTGCCGATCCCGCCGAGCATGGATTTCAACACCGCCGCCGCCTTCAGCATGACCTACGGCACCTCCATGCACGCGCTGAAACAACGCGCCAACCTGCAACCCGGCGAGACCTTGCTGGTGCTTGGTGCGTCCGGCGGCGTGGGCCTGGCCGCCGTGGAGATCGGCAAGGCCATGGGCGCCCGGGTGATTGCCGCCGCCAGCAGCGCCGACAAGCTCGCAGTGGCCAAGGCCGCTGGCGCCGATGAGCTGATCAACTACAGCGAAGCCAGCCTCAAGGACGAGGTCAAGCGCCTGACCGATGGCAATGGCGCCGATGTTATCTACGACCCGGTGGGTGGCGACCTGTTTGACCAGGCCATTCGTTCGATCGCCTGGAATGGGCGGCTGCTGGTGGTGGGGTTCGCCAGCGGGCGTATTCCTGAACTGCCGGTGAACCTGGCGCTGCTCAAGGGCGCAGCGGTGGTCGGGGTGTTCTGGGGCTCGTTTGCCCAGCGCCAGCCGCAGGATAACGCGGCGAATTTTCAACAGTTGTTCACCTGGTATGGCGAGGGCAAGTTGAAGCCGTTGGTGTCACAGGTGTATCCGCTGGAACAGGCAGCACAGGCGATCAATGATCTGGGGCAGCGCAAGGCAGTGGGTAAAATAGTTGTCCAAACCCGATAACACACCTGAAATGCAATCCATGTGGGAGCTGGCTTGCCTGCGACAGCGGTGAGTCAGCTGCTACAGATGAAGCTGAAAGACCGTCATCGCAGGCCAGCCAGCTCCCACAGTAGTTACTTCGCGGTCTTAGGACCTAACCACGACCATCACTTATCTATAGGCGACATGTTCGTAAAAGAACATGCAATTGCTCTCGTTTCCTGTGTTTGCAGATAAGAGGCGATGCTATTTTCGGTAACGAAACTGTAACATTCGCATCCGCAGTCAAAACAAGAAATTTGGAGCTCTTGAATGTTTGCTTTCTTTCGTCCTGCCGCACACCAGGCGCCCCTGCCTGAAGAAAAAATAGACAGTACCTACCGACGGCTGCGCTGGCAGATCTTCGCGGGTATTTTCTTTGGTTACGCCGGTTACTACCTGCTGCGTAAAAACTTCTCCCTGGCCATGCCCTACCTGATCGACGAGGGTTACACCCGCGGTGAACTGGGCCTGGCGATGTCGGCGATTGCGATTGCCTACGGCTTGTCCAAATTCCTGATGGGCCTGGTGTCCGACCGCTCCAACCCACGCTATTTCCTGCCCTTTGGCCTGCTGGTTTCGGCGGGGGTGATGTTCATTTTCGGTTTCGCACCTTGGGCAACGTCCAGCGTGACCATGATGTTCATTTTGCTGTTCATCAACGGCTGGGCCCAGGGCATGGGTTGGCCGCCAAGTGGGCGGACCATGGTGCACTGGTGGTCGCAGAAAGAACGCGGCGGCGTGGTGTCCGTGTGGAACGTGGCGCATAACGTCGGCGGTGGCTTGATCGGCCCGCTGTTCCTGCTGGGCATGGCGTGGTTCAACGACTGGCATGCAGCGTTCTATGTACCGGCCACCGTGGCCCTGGCGGTGGCGGCGTTTGCCTTCATCACCATGCGGGACACTCCGCAATCGGTAGGCCTGCCGCCTATCGAGAAGTACAAGAACGACTATCCGGAAGGCTACGATGCCAGCCACGAAGACGAATTCAGCGCCAAGGAAATCTTCGTCAAGTACGTGCTGCGCAACAAAATGCTCTGGTACATCGCCTTCGCCAACGTGTTTGTCTATCTGCTGCGCTACGGCGTACTGGACTGGGCGCCGACCTACTTGAAAGAAGCCAAGCACTTCACGGTCGATAAGTCGTCCTGGGCGTACTTCTTCTACGAGTGGGCAGGTATCCCGGGCACGCTGCTGTGCGGCTGGATGTCGGACAAGATCTTCCGTGGCAACCGCGGCCTGACCGGTATCGTGTTCATGGCCCTGGTGACAGTGGCCACCCTGGTTTACTGGCTCAACCCGCCGGGCAACCCGATGATCGACATGATTGCGCTGTTCTCCATCGGCTTCCTGATCTACGGCCCGGTGATGCTGATCGGCCTGCAGGCATTGGAACTGGCTCCGAAGAAGGCCGCCGGCACCGCAGCGGGCTTCACCGGTCTGTTCGGTTACCTGGGCGGTTCGGTAGCGGCAAGTGCGGCCATGGGCTACACGGTCGACCATTTCGGCTGGGACGGTGGTTTCGTGCTGCTGATTGGTGCGTGCGTACTGGCGATCGCGTTCCTGATCCCCACGCTGTGGCACACCAACAGTGTCAGCTCGGCGCGTTAATCGCCCGGGCAACCCTTGGCACAACGCTTGAGCCGCGCCTCCAGGTTTTTATCTGGCATGGCGTGGCTACGCAGGGCGTTCACGGTCTGCTCGACATAATCGCGAGTCGTGCCGTAACGCCCGCAAGCGCTTTGCAGTACATGATTAAGCACGATATCAGGCAAGTTGCCAGCATAGCTGGGCAAATGCCGCTCCAACACAAACCCCAACGCCTGCACGGTACTGCCATCTTGCAATCGGCAGCTGAGCCAGTGCGGCCGGTAAGAGGGGTATGGCATCTCGCGTTGCCACAGGGCATACAGCGAGGCCTCCAACTGATCTTCCGGCAAACGGTAGGCGAACCCGCTGCAGGAACCACCGCGGTCCAGCCCGAACACCAACCCCGGCAATTCCGGCGTACCCCGATGCTCATGGGACCACAGGTACAAGCCCCGGTGATAACCGTGGACCCGTGCCCGAACGCGCTCGGTGGATGAACATTCAGGGCGCCAGATCAGCGAACCATAAGCAAATAGCCACACCGGCCCACCCTTATGCCGTGCCATGGTGGCTTGCATCGAGCTCATCAACTGTTCGTGTGTGAGTTGCGGCCCAAGATCGAGGCGCGGAGGGTAAGCCAATTGCAGAAGATCGGTTTCAATGGCGGTCATGGCGAAATGCGGTACGCCTCCTGAGTGTTACCAGTTGTGAGCGACTTTACCGTAATAAAACGCAGCGCTGTAACCGTACGGCGAAAAAGTGCCACTGGGCATTAATCAACGCCGCCACTCGTCAGGATCTGGACGGTTAATCCCGCTACTGTCAGCCCCGGTTCAGCCTGGGCGGGCGCCATGCCGTCAAACTAGCGCGCACATAACGACCCACTTAGCCGTTCATTACATCGACTATCGAGGTCGCCCCATGAAAAAATTTCGATTGCCTGGGCTGTTGTTCCTGGCCCAAGCCACCACCGCGCTGGCGAGCGAAACCCCACTCGCCAACGACGACAAAGGCTTCTGGTACGCCCAGACCAGTGTCTACACCCGGCACTTCGCACCCGACCCCGAGCACAACAACAAGCAGGGCTTGATCGGCCTGGAACGCAACGAGGCATCGGGGCTGTTGTATGGTGGGGTGACTTTTCGCAACTCGTTCCGCCAGCGCTCGTACTACGCCTATGCGGGCAAGCGCTATGACCTGGCCGAGTATCCGGTGTATGCAAAATTGACCGGCGGGCTGCTTCAGGGCTATCGCGGCGAGTACCGCGACAAGATCCCGTTGAACCGATTCGGTGTGGCGCCGGTGATCATTCCGTCGGTGGGCGCGCATTACGGGCCGGTGGCGGCGGAGTTGGTGTTGCTCGGGTTCAACGCGGCAATGGTGACAACTGGCGTGCGCTTCTGACACGACACTGTCCCCTGTGGGAGCTGACTTGCCTGCTCCTACATTATTCAGCGCAAGGCTTCAGGGCCTTGGGGCGTAGGCGAAGACGTCGGCGCGCATCCGGTGCGCATCCATGCCGGCGTTGACCAGTGCGTCCAGCGTGCCGTAGATCATCGCCGGCGAACCGCTGGCGTAGACGTGCACGCTATTGAGGTCGGCAATGTCTTCGCACACTGCCTCATGCAGCAAACCACAGCGCCCTTCCCAACCACACAGGTCGCTGACGACTTTGTGCAGGAACAGGTTGGGTAATTGCAGCCATTGATCCCAATGCTCGATTTCGTAGAAATCTTCCGGCAGACGCACGCCCCAATACAGATGCACCGGGTGCTTGAAACCTGAAGCGCGGCAATGCTCGATCAGACTGTTCATCTGCGCCATGCCGGTGCCGGCGGCCATCAGTACCAGTGGCCCGTCTGGCAGTTCAGCCAGGTGAGTGTCGCCAAACGGCAGCTCGACGCGCGCCATCTGGTTACGCTGCAACTGTTCGATGAGGCTGCGCGCGCTGGCTTCCCGTGCCAGTACATGCAACTCCAACTCACGCCCGGCATGGGGCGCCGAGGCAAGGGAAAACGCTGACTTCTCGCCGTTGTCCCGCTCGATCATCAGGTATTGCCCGGCGTGATAACGCACCGCCTTGCCAGCCGGGGCGCGCAGGCGCACGCGCCACACATCGCCACCCACTTGCGCACACTCGATCAATTGGCACGACAATTTGCGCAACGGCAACTCTCCCGGCGCCAGAACGCCATCCCACAGCACCACACAATCCTCCAGGGGCTCGGCGATACAGGTGTAGAACTCACCATGATCACGCACTTCCCCGGCTTGGCGTACCCGGCCCTCCACCAGCAACGCCGCGCAGACATGGCACACGCCATTGCGACAGGCTTGAGGGCACTCATAGCCCAGGCGACGGGCGCCTTCGAGGATTCGCTCGCCAGGAGCCAGCTCCAGCACAGCACCGGAAGGTTGCAGGGTTACACGCATCAATCTATTCCCAATTCTTTCCAGATCGCATCGACCCGCGCAGTGACAGCTTCATCCTTGACGATCACCCGGCCCCACTCACGCGTGGTTTCGCCCGGCCATTTGTGCGTGGCATCCAGGCCCATCTTTGAGCCAAGGCCCGATACCGGCGACGCGAAGTCGAGGTAGTCGATAGGCGTGTTGTCGATCATCACCGTATCGCGCTTGGGGTCCATGCGCGTGGTGATGGCCCAGATCACGTCGTTCCAGTCCCGGGCATTGATGTCGTCGTCGGTGACAATAACGAACTTGGTGTACATGAACTGTCGCAAAAACGACCATACGCCGAGCATTACCCGCTTGGCATGCCCCGGATACGACTTCTTCATGGTCACGATGGCCATGCGGTACGAACAGCCCTCGGGCGGCAGGTAGAAGTCGGTGATTTCCGGGAATTGCTTTTGCAGGATCGGCACGAACACTTCGTTGAGCGCCACGCCGAGGATGGCGGGCTCATCGGGCGGACGACCCGTGTAGGTGCTGTGGTAGATCGGCTTGACCCGATGGGTGATGCGCTCGACGGTGAACACCGGAAAGCTGTCGACTTCGTTGTAGTAACCGGTGTGGTCGCCGTAGGGGCCTTCATCGGCCATTTCACCAGGGTGAATCACGCCTTCAAGAATGATCTCGGCGGTGGCCGGCACTTGCAGGTCGTTACCGCGGCACTTCACCAGCTCCGTGCGATTACCGCGCAACAAGCCGGCGAAGGCGTACTCGGAGAGGCTGTCAGGTACGGGCGTGACCGCGCCGAGGATGGTCGCCGGGTCGGCACCCAGGGCCACGGATACCGGGAACGGCTTGCCGGGATGCTTTTCGCACCACTCACGGAAGTCGAGGGCGCCGCCACGGTGGCTCAGCCAGCGCATGATCACTTTGTTACGGCCAATGACTTGCTGACGGTAGATACCGAGGTTCTGGCGGTCCTTGTTCGGGCCTTTGGTGACGGTCAGGCCCCAGGTGATCAGCGGGCCGACGTCGCCGGGCCAGCAGGTTTGCACCGGGAGCATGGCCAGGTCGACATCGTCGCCCTCAATGACCACTTCCTGGCACACCGCGTCCTTGACCACCTTGGGGGCCATGGCAATGATCTTGCGGAAGATCGGCAGCTTGGACCAGGCGTCCTTCAAGCCCTTGGGCGGCTCGGGCTCCTTGAGAAAAGCCAGCAGCTTGCCGATCTCGCGCAGTTCGCTGACGGACTCGGCGCCCATGCCAAAGGCCACGCGCTCGGGAGTGCCGAACAGGTTGCCCAGCACCGGAATATCGAAGCCGGTCGGGTTTTCGAACAACAGCGCCGGGCCCTTGTTGCGCAAGGTGCGGTCGCAAATCTCAGTCATTTCCAGCACCGGAGAAATCGGCATCTGGATACGTTTCAACTCTCCGCGCTGCTCAAGTTGCTGCACGAAATCCCGAAGATCCTTGAATTTCATTAACCATGCCACCCGTAAAATAGGCGTACATCCTACCTGCTCTGAGGGCGGCTGGCAGCTTAATTGGCCGTCAATCCGCGTGATTGCAACGAACTGAACAACGGCTCCAGGAAGGCTTCGATGTGTCGCGCGCCGACGTCTGAAAGGTGGTTATCGTCGGTATATAGCGCTCGGCCATTGAGTTCGACCCGGCATACACCGTCGGTGCCACACAGCAAAGGTGCAGGGTCCAGCACCGCGACACCGCTGTCGGCCGCCGCCAACTCATCAAACAAGTGCGTGATAAAGGCCTGGCGCTTTACATGCTCGGCCACGGCGAGCCCTTCACCGTCCACGGGGCGGTTCATCATGGCCAGGCGGCTGAGACGGTAAGGTACGATGATTTCCTGCAGCGGCACTTCCTTGACCAGCCAGACCTTGTGCCCGGCAGCGCGCAAGCCCTGGATGCGCTCGCGCAAGCCCTGGGCAAAGCGTTGTTCGGCGACGGCACGCACATACTGGCCGGTGCCCGGGTCTTTGAGCGCATGCTCCTTGTCACCGGACATTTGCCCGTACACATACAGGCTCCAGCGGGCGGCCAACACCACATCGCTGAAAGCCTGCTCGGACATGGCCTTCTCGACGCGACGATTGAAATGCGCGCAGCGGGCAATATTCTCCAGGCCATCGAGGGGAATACAGCCGGCAAAACTGGCTTCGACCAGGCTGATATCGTGGCGATCAGCGCCCTCTTTAAGTGCGGGTATCAGCGCAGTGGCGTGACTGTCGCCCCATACCAGCGCTGAAACAGATTGGCCTTTCGGGCCGAAATGGCAGAACAAGCGTTCATCGGGCGTATCTTTGTCGGCCATGCACGCCAGCAGGTCAGGGCTCCACTTCTTGGCCTGGGCAAAACGCAACGCCTGTTCGGACAAGCGCGAAGGCACGCCGTCAGCTTCGCGTATCGCAAGGCCAGTGAAGCCCAACCCCAGAATGCCGACCATGGCTGACGCCAGAATCGCCTTACGCGAAGCCAGCAAACGTTTTTCCCGGAACGGCGTTTCCACGAAGCGCCAGGACAGATAGCCCAGCACCAGCGAAAGCAGCATCAGCCCCGCCAGCTCCAGCGCGCTCAAGCCATCCACCGCGGCATAGTTGGCGTACACGAACACCGGCCAGTGCCAGAGGTACCAGGAATAAGAGATCAGCCCGATACCCACCATGATCCGTGTGCCCAACAGGCGAGCGACCCAGGTCTGTTGCTGGCCGTTGGCCCAGATCAACCCGACCACCCCCAGCACGGGCAACAACGCGGTCGCACCTGGGAACGGCGTTTTCGCGTCGTAGCCCAGCACAGCGATGAGGATCAATGCCAGGGAAGCCAGGCTGACCCCTTGAGCCAAGGCCGGCGAGGCGCGCCATTCACGCTTGGGCTGCACCGCCAGCATTGCACCGGCCAGTAGTTCCCAGGCCCGCAGGTGCAACAGGAAGAAGGCTTTCTGCGGCTCATGCTGAACCGCCCAGACGCTCATGCCAAACGACACCAAAAGTACCGCGAACAATGCCAGGCGCCAGTGCTTCAACCGACTGGAAAGCAACGTCAGCAGCAATGGGAAGAAAATATAGAACTGCTCTTCTACTGCAAGCGACCAGGTATGCAGCAAGGGCTTGATGTCGGATGAGGCATCAAAGTAGCCATGCTGACGCGAGAACAACAGGTTCGACGTAAAGGTCACCTGATAGTGCGCAGACCGCCCTAACTCCTCATAGTCCTTGGGCGCCAACAGAAACCAACCCACTGCCAGTGTCGCGGCGATCATCACAAACAGGGCCGGCAAGATACGCCGGGCTCGACGAGCCCAGAAGTCGATGAAGCTGAAGCGTCCAGCTTGACGCTCACGCCAGATAATTGACGTGATCAGGAAACCTGAGATGACGAAGAAGACGTCAACGCCAACAAAACCGCCAGTAATGCCAGGGACACCAAAGTGGAACAACACGACTGCAAGGACAGCAATGGCACGCAGGCCATCGATGTCTCTGCGGTAAGCAAGGGTGGTCATAAGAATGTGGTCAGTCTGCGACGAAAGGGATGAGCGAAGTCACGCGTCAATTTTTGTTACTTAACGGATACTTATGCCACAAAAATCGCAGAATCTCGACGCAAAAAAAATGGCGTCCCATTAAGGACGCCATTTTTTTGGACCTGAAACGCTGTATTACTTGCGTTTCATCGACAGGAAGAACTCGTCGTTGGTCTTGGTGGTTTTCAGCTTGTCGATCAGAAACTCGATGGCCGCAACTTCGTCCATCGGGTGCAGCAGCTTGCGCAGGATCCACATACGCTGCAGTTCGTCGTCTGCGGTCAGCAACTCTTCGCGGCGGGTGCCGGAGCGGTTGATGTTGATCGCCGGGAACACACGCTTTTCAGCGATGCGGCGGTCCAAAGGCAGTTCCATGTTGCCGGTACCCTTGAACTCTTCGTAGATCACTTCGTCCATCTTCGAGCCGGTTTCAACCAGCGCGGTGGCGATAATGGTCAGCGAGCCGCCTTCTTCGATGTTCCGCGCAGCGCCGAAGAAACGCTTTGGTTTCTCCAGGGCGTGGGCATCGACACCACCGGTCAGCACCTTGCCGGAGCTCGGGATCACGGTGTTGTAGGCACGGGCCAGACGCGTGATGGAATCGAGCAGGATCACCACGTCTTTCTTGTGCTCGACCAGGCGCTTGGCCTTTTCGATCACCATTTCGGCAACCTGCACGTGGCGGGTTGGCGGCTCATCGAACGTCGAGGCAACCACTTCGCCGCGCACGGTGCGCTGCATTTCGGTCACTTCTTCCGGACGCTCATCGATCAACAGCACGATCAGATGAACTTCAGGGTTGTTACGTGCAATGTTCGCGGCGATGTTCTGCAGCATGATGGTCTTGCCGGCTTTCGGCGGTGCGACGATCAGGCCACGCTGGCCTTTGCCGATCGGAGCGCAGAGATCGATCACACGACCGGTCAAGTCTTCGGTGGAGCCGTTACCGGCTTCCATCTTCATGCGCACGGTCGGGAACAGCGGGGTCAGGTTCTCGAAGAGAATCTTGTTTTTCGCGTTCTCTGGGCGGTCGAAGTTGATCGTGTCGACCTTGAGCAGGGCGAAGTAACGCTCGCCTTCCTTCGGAGGACGGATCTTGCCAACGATGGTGTCACCAGTGCGCAAGTTGAAGCGACGGATCTGGCTCGGCGAGACGTAGATATCGTCTGGGCCGGCGAGATAGGACGCGTCTGCAGAGCGGAGGAAGCCGAAGCCGTCCTGGAGGATCTCCAGCACGCCATCACCGGAGATTTCCTCGCCGCTTTTCGCGTGCTTCTTGAGCAGGGAGAAAATCACGTCCTGCTTGCGCGAACGGGCCATATTTTCTATGCCCATTTCTTCGGCCAATTGGAGCAGGTCGGTAATCGGCTTTTGCTTGAGTTCAGTCAGATTCATATAGGAATGACGTAATCATTTATGGAGGGGGGAAATTAAGCTTTTGGCTTAATGAGGCCGCGCCGCAGAGAAGGCGACAGGATCGCGTACTAATCGAAAAGGAATGCGTCGGCGACGGCTTGCAGGGGGCAGTGGAGAAACCACTGCGGGGCCGAATGTACCACCTGGATTTCGGAGCGTCTAGCCCTGCTTTACGAAAAAGCCCCGCTATTTGCGGGGCTTTTTTGACGACGCTTAGATGTTCGCGTCGAGGAAAGCTTGCAACTGGGACTTCGACAGCGCGCCCACTTTAGTCGCTTCAACATTGCCGTTCTTGAACAGCATCAGCGTAGGAATACCACGTACGCCATGCTTGGCCGGAGTTTCCTGGTTGTCGTCGATGTTCAGCTTGGCAACGGTCAGCTTGCCTTCGTAGGTGGTTGCAATGTCGTCCAGGACCGGAGCGATCATTTTGCAAGGGCCGCACCATTCAGCCCAGTAGTCAACCAGCACCGGGCCGGCAGCCTTGAGTACTTCGGCCTCAAAGGTCGCGTCGGTGACGTGCTTGATAAGATCGTTGCTCATGGATGTCTCCGGATTGTAAGCAAAAAAAACGTTGCCCATCATAGCCGCCCTTCCCCTGTTCAGGAAGCCGCGTCTGATTGAGTCTTGCTATGAAGTTGAATGAGTGTGGGTATGACCCCACTCACGACGTAACGGGCGTCACGAACGCAATGCCCGTGCGCAACGCAGCATTACGTATATGTTCCTGCATGGTTTTCTGCGCCGTCGTACTGTTGCGGCGGGCCAGGGCACGCAGGATCCTGCGATGTTCCTGCCAGGTTTCCATGGCCCGCTCCGGCCGGATGAACGGTAGTTTCTGACTCTCCAAAAACACCTCGGCACTGGCACTGAGGATACTCACCATTGCCTGGTTACCGCTGGCCAGCAGAATGCACTGGTGAAATTCGAAGTCCAGGCGTGCGGCCGCTTCGAAGTCACGCGCCTTGAGCACTCTGTGCATGGCTTCGACATTATCCTCCAGGCTGTCCAGCGCCTCGATGGTCAGTGCCATTGCTGCCAACCCCGCCGCAAACCCCTCCAATGCGTAGCGCAGCTGGAAGATATCCGGCGGCGTAGCCTGCGCCGCGAAGGGCCAGGCAAACCCGGGCGCTTCTTGCACGTCCTGCACGAACACGCCCTTGCCCGGCTGCACACTGACCACGCCCAAGGCGCTAAGCGATGACAGCGCCTCACGCAACGAAGCCCGGCTCACCCCCAATTGCAGGGCCAGGTCGCGCTGGGACGGTAACGCATCGCCCGGCCCGAAGCCTTGCTCCTTGATGAGTTTGCGGATGGCCTGCAAGGCCGCTTCCGGTACGGCTTGGGCAATGGAATTCATAAAAAGCACAGGTTCCCGATAGCTGCGTGACCCGTTGTAAAACTATTTATGGCCGGCTGCAAGCCACGCCCCAAAGGGGCTCGCAGCTTTTTGTCAGCGCTCGAAAAGGGTGCGAAAACCCTGGCAACTGTTCAGACCAGTAAGACCTGTGCATCTCAATAAACATCAGCCTTGCAGACGATCCGAACGGTGCTGGCATGGGCTGTGCACTGGGCAAACTCAGAAAATTCCTTCGCCTTTTTCGGAGAGTTGCCATGACCAAGCGCTACAGCGCCCTGCTCACTGCCCTGTTTGCCAGCCTGATGCTGAGCCAGGCACCCGCCCAGGCGAATGGTCTGGATGACATCGTCGCTCGTGGCACGCTGAAGGTTGCCGTCCCCCAGGACTTTCCGCCGTTTGGCTCGGTCGGCCCTGACATGCAACCCCGTGGCCTGGACATCGACACCGCCAAGCTGCTGGCCGACCAACTCAAGGTCAAGCTGGAACTGACCCCGGTGAACAGCACCAACCGCATCCCGTTTCTCACCACCGGCAAGGTCGATCTGGTGATTTCCAGCCTGGGCAAGAACCCCGAGCGCGCAAAGGTCATCGACTTCTCCAGCGCCTACGCGCCGTTCTACCTCGCCGTGTTTGGACCGCCTGACGCCGCCATCGCCAGCCTCGACGACCTCAAGGGCAAGACCATCAGCGTGACCCGTGGCGCCATCGAGGACATCGAGCTGACAGCGGTAGCGCCCAAGGAAGCCACGATCAAGCGCTTTGAAGACAACAATTCCACCATCGCCGCCTACCTGGCCGGCCAGGTCGACCTGATCGCCAGCGGCAACGTGGTCATGGTGGCCATCAGCGAACGCAACCCCAAACGCGTACCCGCGCTGAAGGTGAAGCTCAAGGACTCGCCGGTGTACGTGGGCGTGAACAAGAACGAGCCGGCGCTGTTGGAAAAGGTCAACCAGATCCTGGTCGCAGCCAAGGCTGACGGTAGCCTGGAGAAAAACGCCATGCAGTGGCTCAAAGAACCGCTGCCTGCCGACCTCTGACGCGGAGCTCAACGATGGCCTATCAATTCGACTTTGTGCCGGTGCTGGCCAATACCGACCTGCTCCTGCGTGGCGCGCTGTTCACCCTTGAGCTGACGGCCATTGGCGCCCTCCTCGGCGTGGCACTGGGCACTGTCGGCGCCGTGGTACGGGCGTGGAAGATCCAGCCGTTTGCATGGCTCTTTGGTGTGTATGTCGAGTTGATCCGCAACACGCCGTTCCTGGTGCAACTGTTCTTCATCTTCTTCGGACTGCCGTCCCTGGGGTTGAAAATAACCGAATGGCAAGCCGCCGTGCTGGCGATGGTAATCAACCTGGGGGCGTACTCCACCGAGATCATACGTGCGGGTATCCAGGCCATCCCACGGGGGCAACTGGAAGCGGCCGCGGCGCTGGCAATGACGCGCTTCGAGGCGTTCCGCCATGTGGTGTTGCTACCAGCCCTGGGCAAGGTGTGGCCAGCCCTGAGCAGCCAGATCATCATCGTGATGCTCGGCTCGGCGGTGTGTTCGCAGATCGCGACTGAAGAGCTGAGCTTTGCCGCCAACTTTATCCAGTCGCGTAATTTCCGGGCCTTTGAAACCTATGCCCTGACCACCCTGGTGTACCTGTGCATGGCGCTGATGATTCGCCAGTTGCTCAACTGGATCGGCCGACGGTTTGTCATGAGGAACAGCCGATGAGTGATTTTTCGTTCTGGGACATCGTGCGCAACCTGCTTACCGGCCTGCAATGGACGCTGCTGCTGTCATTGGTGGCGTTTGTGGGCGGCAGTCTGATCGGCTTGCTGGTGATGACCCTGCGCATCAGCCGCAAAGCGTTCCCACGCAACATTGCCCGCGCCTATATCGAACTGTTCCAGGGCACGCCACTGCTGATGCAGCTGTTCCTGGTGTTTTTCGGCGTTGCCCTGCTCGGCGTGGACATATCGCCCTGGCTGGCAGCGGCGATTGCGTTGACCCTGTTTACCAGCGCTTACCTGGCTGAAATATGGCGCGGCTGCGTCGACTCAATTGCCCACGGCCAATGGGAAGCCTCGGCCAGCCTGGCCCTCAACCCGCTTGAACAACTGCGCTACGTGATCTTGCCCCAGGCGCTACGTATTGCTGTCGCGCCGACAGTGGGCTTCTCGGTGCAGGTGGTCAAAGGCACCGCCGTGACCTCGATCATCGGCTTCACCGAACTGACCAAGACGGGCGGCATGCTCGCCAACGCCACCTTCGAACCCTTCATGGTCTATGGCCTGGTGGCCCTCGGTTACTTCCTGCTTTGCTACCCCTTGTCCCTCAGTGCGCGCTACCTGGAAAGGAGACTGCATGCCTCTGCTTAGAATTTCTGCCCTGCATAAGTATTACGGCGATCACCACGTGCTCAAGGGCATCGACCTGACGGTGGACGAAGGCCAGGTGGTGGCAATCATCGGCCGCAGCGGCTCGGGCAAGTCCACCTTGCTGCGCACCCTCAATGGTCTGGAGTCGATCAACGACGGCGTCATCGAAGTCGATGGTGAATACCTCGACGCGGCCCGCGCCGACCTGCGCAGCCTGCGGCAGAAGGTCGGCATGGTGTTCCAGCAATTCAATCTGTTCCCGCACCTGACCGTGGGCGAGAACGTGATGCTGGCGCCGCAAGTGGTGCAGAAAGTGCCAAAGGCCAAAGCGGTGCAGTTGGCAAAGCAGATGCTGGATCGGGTAGGCCTGGGCGAGAAGTTCGACGCTTTCCCTGATCGACTGTCCGGTGGCCAGCAACAGCGAGTCGCCATTGCCCGCGCACTGGCCATGTCACCCAAAGTGCTGCTGTGCGATGAAATCACATCGGCCCTGGACCCGGAGCT
Source organism: Pseudomonas sp. 22072 (assembly GCF_052046095.1). NCBI lineage: Bacteria > Pseudomonadati > Pseudomonadota > Gammaproteobacteria > Pseudomonadales > Pseudomonadaceae > Pseudomonas > Pseudomonas sp. 22072. The sequence continues at coordinate 377,431 of NZ_JBQEQE010000001.1, read as the reverse complement.
GGTCAATGAAGTGCTCAGCGTGGTGCGCCAACTGGCTAAAGACGGCATGACCCTGATCATGGTGACCCACGAAATGCGTTTTGCCCGGGAGGTTGGGGATAAGCTGGTGTTCATGCACCAGGGTAAGGTGCATGAAGTGGGCGATCCGAAAGTGCTGTTTGCACATCCGCAATCTGCCGAGCTGGCAAACTTCATCGGCAGCCATGGATCACCTGCCTGAGGACTCAGCCACCGGACACCAGCTCGAAACGCCCATTGCCCTCGTATGTGGTTTTATTGCCAACAGCAGTGGCTGCGCTCGATAGCCAGGTGTCTACTTGCACCTGCGCCGAAAAAGCGTGGCCTCTGGCAGGAGCTCCGCCGACCAGCACTACCAGAGATTGGCCTGGGCGTAGCTGGGCGTCCCGTTCGGTAGGGTTGTGCCATTGCGCTAACTCGATGGGTTTACCGTCGAGTTGAGGATGCTGAAGCGTCAGGTTGAAAAAGCCCTGGCGGCCAAACCTGTAGCCAGTCTCATTGGCCGGCACGCCTTGAAAACGTAGCGCAATCACCGCAGCCTCCACGCAGATCACGTTCAGACGTACCATACGCTTTCCCAGCGAAGCACCCCGATTTTCGAGCTGTTCGCCTGGGCGAAGCAGGCCGTAATCGATGATGGGCTGGCTCAGGGACAGGCGGCAGTTCGCAGCACTTGCCGGCGCTGCCAGTAAAAGGCAGCTCAACAACAGCCCCAAGCCTTTGAGGCACCCGATACGCCACTCGTTCATGCGGGCCATCTCACCGACAGACCGCCGAAGCGGTTTCGTAGAATTTGCCATTATAGGTTTGCTCCGGAAGGTCGAGTTGCAGCGCGCAGGACACTGTGCTGGAAGAGACTTTAAGGGCCTGGGGCGCGTCGACGTTGCTGAGAAAAATCATCCCATCCCCAACCACCGTGGTCAGCAATGCATTTTCTGGCCCCAGCACGGCAGCGCCCTGAGGCAATGGTTTGCCGTGTATATCCGTAGCGCGCAGCAGTACCCGGCGCACGTTGATTACTTCGAAATCGACCCTGTTGAAGGACCCACGGCCCGCTTCCAGGACCTTGGTACCGTTCTTGATATCCATCTGGCGAGGTAGGCTTTTGCCTTCCAGCTCCAACACGCTCGACTGATAAGCCGGCAAACTGGCGATCACAGCCTTGCCCCACGGGTCGGTCCAAACCGGCCCTTGAGGTGTGGTAAGACGAGCACCGGCAACCTCGCCCACCGAGACCACGCCAAACGTGTCCTCAACCCGATACGGCGACAATGTGAAACCTTCAGAATGGGCGACCACCGCCCCTTGCAATTGCCCGGAGTAACTGGTGCTGGACGAGTCACGATTCAGCCCCAGCCCCACTTGCGCGTAACGAGAAGACGCGTTGAGCGTGCCGCCCAGGGTGTGCTCACGATGCCCTGCGAAGTCTCTGTCGCTGCGTATCTGGTAGTTCAGCGTCTCGTCGACACGCTCATCATAGGCAGTGCCGATACTGGAGCGCTCTCCCTGACGTCGAGCGAATGCGCTGAGGCTCCGATCACGGCCCAGGGGAACACTGACCTGCAGTCGAATACCCAGTCCGTCATCGTTCCGGTCATCGGCACTGTTGGACTGGCCAATCTGAGAGTCCACGGTCACACCGACGCTGGCATATCTGAAGCTCTTGTTCCACGTGCCGTAGATATTCTGGGTAATCCGGCTCTTGAAATCGGCCCCCCGGTTATAACCGATTGAGAAGCCACCCAACTGAGGGTCCGCCCAACTGAATCCTACGGTGTACTGGTTCTTGAATCGCGAACCATCCACATCGTTTACATGAGGCGTCACTGTATCGATGACGTCACGATAGCCCGGTGTCTGCGCAGTGGCACTCAAGGACATCTGTACATTCGCAGGCAGGCCGACGCTCACAGACACACTGTTGCGCGCGCCTTGTACGTTTGTTGAATGATCCCGGGACAAGTTGTTACGCACCCCCAGGGAAAAGCGCTGGGAAAAGCTGCTGTCCAGGGCAAGCCCCACCGCATTGTAGCTATCGGTACCTTGTACCCCTGCGCTGACCGCGCTGTCCTTGCCCACAGCCCACGTACCACTGGCCATGGCCAGCAGGGGCTCTTTGGCCCCTCTCCCCTCCACCTCGCGGATCTTGCCCAAAGAAGCTGTATATCCAGACTTCACGGGGACCACTGCGCGGAACGTAGCAGCCGGCACGATAAAACTGCGCTGCCCGCCCTGGGTCTCTATCACCGTGACCTGAAGGTCGCTGGTGCCGTTGAGCAAGGGCAGATTGGTCAGCGTAAAAGGCCCCTCAGGAACGACCGTGGTATAGATCAACGCGCCGGATTGCCGTACTTCCACCCGTGATTGGCTCAGGGCTCGCCCCTCGACTACCACGCCATTGTGACTGCCACCACTTTCAATACCATCGGGGAAAATCTGCGCGCCCGTCAGTTGTACTCCCCCAAACACCGGGTTATTGCTCGATATCTGACCGACCTGGAAGGTCGAAGCCAAAGGCAAGAAATCCCGTTGTGCATAGGCGAAAAGGTGTTCGGCCGTTGTGCGGCGATCGTTGGAAATATAAAGCTGGCGGCTGCGGGCAATCCAATCGCCAAAATTGAAGCCCACCTCTGTGGAGGCTGAAAGATACCGATAGGTATCCGCCCTGGAATGACTGTTGATTGCCTGGACGTCGTAATTGAGTAGCGCTGCCGTGCCTCCGCGCGCATAGCTGCCGGAGTCTCGCTGAACGTCTCGCAGCGCTTGCGTAGGCACCACCAACGACACCTCTTCGTTGCCAGGACGCAATGTCGTTACTGTCTCAGGGTATTCGGCTTTGAAGTCATGACAGGCTTGCTCGGGGGGGACACTTTTGTCGATCACCGAGGAAGGTACCCGCAAGCTGCCACGATCAAGCAAACCACGGGTAAAGCATAGCTCACCTTCTTTATCGAACCGAGCATCCGTCAAGCCTATCCGCTCACCGTTGACGTGCAGGTCCACGACCCTCACACCCTCACTGAAACGTGGCGCATGACGAAAATAGTGGGCAACCGAAGGGCTGATACCCCGCGCCTGCAGCGTTTCCAAGTCGAACCCGGAAATGCTCGATACACGGGCGGCAGAAGCATCCGTGACCACCACCGCCATCATTGCCATGCACACCGACAGGCTCAGCCCGCTTCGCCTGAAAAGCGCCTCACGCTTTTGTACATGATTCAAGTCGTCGGGAGCTGCACCGAAATTGCCATTGGTTGTGTTCATGAACGGTCACGGCGCATTCGTGATGAGCAGCGCATCGTAGCTATCGACAGCGAAGCCGTAGACGGTCGCGGGTTCAAGGGTGACCGAGGTCGCACCGGGTACAGGCTTGTCCAAGGCCACCTGCAACACTTCGCCAGGCAGCACGTAGGTACGAGCAAGGCTGGCCGTCACTCGTTGCGGATTAAGACGGACGTCTGCCGCCAAGCGGACTACGTATGGGCTGTCGTTGCGCACACTCAAGACGTTGGCCTGAAGATGCCAGGTCAGTAGCTCCCAAGGCGCATCGTTCTTTGGCAAGCCTTTGGGATGCAGGATCAGCGGAAGGTTCTGCCGAAGGCTGATACCAATGGTCGCACCGGAACCAGGTTGTGCCTGAGGAATTCCTTCGAAGGACACACGCTTCAGGCGCTGGGTCTTGAGTGGTTCGGTGCCTATTGAAAGAAACCGCACCATCTGACGCTCTCCTGCATCCACACGTGTGACCGGTGGGGTAACAACAATCAGTTGCTCGGTGTCTTCCGGGACATCCTCGATAACCGAGTGCAGCAGTGCCGGACTGCTATCCGTATTGGTGACGTTAATGCTGACTTCACCTTCTGCCTCATGTAGCACAATGACGGTGGTATCAGGACGCATACCGTCGGCGAACAGCACCGCCGGCAAGAAAAAACCTATTAACAAGCATGATTTAAGAAATCTTTTAACCATCACTTCACTACCCACTTGTGCGCACAGGCTTTGCGAAAGAAATATTGGCCGACACAAAGCCCGCTTAATAAAGCGTGGCTCTGCTCGGCCCCTTTCCGAACCTAGTTATAGATAGCGCAGCTCTAAAGTAGCCTGACCGTCCAGATTAATCTGATTACTCATATTTAACTCTGACGTTTTATTGATAACAGGCAACACTTCAATTTGGCCTGCCACTGTATTAAGCTTGATAGGTGCGTAGACATTTCCTGCCCGCCAAGCCGTAAGGTTGGAGGTATGGCCGACGGCTTGGGTGCTATTCGTATGCCAATATCCGCCATTATTCTCGGAACCAACAATCCCCACCGCTACACCGTCCGCCACAGAATTACGTAGGTGGATCAGATACCCACCAATCTTTTGCCCCTGTGACGTAGCACCCAATCCGAAGTTATAAATATCTTTATAATTACTGCCAAAAAGACTGAGCATCATGCCAGGAATTCGAGAGCTTTCACGATTGTCCGACGCCCTGATCGCCACCGTTGTCTTGACATTGCTGGCACACTTGATCGAATAAGGCGTTGTCTTTTTAGCCAACTGTGTATAACGCGTCGGACTCAGGGAATTCGGATCAATCCTTCCGTAGTCAAAAACCGAATTGGTTATCGTGAAACTGCAGCTGACTGGGGCAATCGTTCCTTTCACACTCAGGTCAGCAGCTTGAGCATGAAAACCAAGGGACGCCAAGCACGCGACACTCATTACAAACATCGTCTTATTCATTTTTAGCACTCTCAATATAACGATAAATATCAGATCAAACCCGATGATAATTAGGCCTGCGCTATCACCCACACACCGATGCGAATTATCTGATCAAGGAAGTACGAATAGGAGCCTAGAGGTAACGAAGCTCCAAGGTTGCGTGACCGTCCAACTCGATTTTACTGCCCACATCGAGCGCGGACTTTTTATTAATAAAGGTAATAACCTGAATATTCCCCGATACCGAATTAACCTTAAGTGGTGTTTGCGCTCCTGAACCACCCCACCAGGCAATGACATCGCCGCCTTGACCCAACGCGTTGCTTCGATAGTTCGTCCATGTATTGCCATTGTCTGCGGAAGTCAATGTACGGACGGTTCGCCCATCAGCAATAGAGTTTTGAACATGTACGGCATAACCCCCTATTTTTTGCCCTTTGGACGACAAACCCAATCCATAGTTGTAGTTATCAGTGTAGCCCTGGTCTATTGAGCTAACGATACCTGGCACTTTGCTGGATGAACGATTATCCACTGCCTTGAGCCCAACCGCAGTGAGTGCAGTTCCCTCGCATTTAACAGCGAACGGCGTGGACTTCGCCGTCAAACGCGTATACTGAGTTTCGCTTAGGCTCGACGGCCGGATATCACCATAATCGAAAACGGCATTAGTCATTGTAAAACTGCAACTGGCAGGAACAATGGCCCCCTTTACGCGCAACTCTGAGGCCTGAGCACTCAGACTAGCCACCGAAAGCACCATACCTGCCACCAAAACAAACTTTACTTTCATGATCTTACATCCTGCATAGACATAGAAATGAATTCGCTAGCAAAAAACCAATATCGCTCATCACTAAAACTGCCGACACAATAACTATCGGAAATAACACAGCTCTAGCGCAGGCTGCTTGCCATCGAACTCATAGTGTTAAACTGCAACGGGCGGGGCCATTAATACCCTTCACTCGTAGATTGGCTGCTTCGACGCTTAAATCTACAGCAGCCAGAAGCAGTCCCGCCGGCACTGACACTTTGCTCTTCATCTGAGCACCTTAATTTCCTGAATATGTAAAAACAGCACCTATAGTCAGCGATGTGAGGTGTTCACTTGTTGAACCCCACACGCATAACTACCCCCTTGTACAAGCCCTGAGCGACAAATAATTACCGCCACGGCTTAATTGCCGACCGGCAGTATCGGCGCCACACATAAATAATTAAGCCGGAAAAATACCTCAATCAACGTAAGACAGCTCTGCGAAAACGGCTCACATTTAGATTGTTTACTGTAGGAGCAAACACAAAAAACCAAGACAAATATGCATACACATGTAGGACTAAGTTGACCATCCAGAAATTACGCACACTGCAAGTTATGAACTACAGCGACTCCTGACCCAATAACACAGCTATCGCAACCACCTCCTACGAGCGGCATTCACAATTTCTGATGAGTGATTGGGGAAAATTCCTCTGGCAGTACGCGTTGGCGCCAGCCGTCGATCGTGGCACGATGGCAAGGTTATCGACCGAGACCCCCAAACCATGCCGCAATCCCAAGCCAAGAATCTGTCCTTGATCGCCGCCATCGACCTGGGCTCCAACAGCTTTCATATGGTCGTGGCCAAGGCCCAGAACGGCGAGATCCGCATCCTTGAGCGGCTCGGCGAGAAGGTGCAACTGGCCGCCGGGATCGACGACGAGCGCAAGCTCAATGAAGAATCCATGCAGCGCGGGCTCGATTGCCTCAAGCGTTTCGCGCAACTGATCAACGGCATGCCCCCTGGCGCGGTGCGTATCGTTGGCACCAACGCCTTGCGCGAAGCGCGCAACCGCAACGAATTCATCCATCGCGCCGAGGAAATCCTCGGGCATCCGGTGGAAGTCATCTCGGGCCGTGAAGAGGCACGCCTGATCTACCTCGGCGTGTCCCACACCCTGGCCGACACGCCCGGCAAACGCCTGGTGGCAGACATTGGCGGTGGCAGCACCGAGTTCATTATCGGCCAGCGTTTCGAACCCCTACTGCGTGAAAGCCTGCAGATGGGGTGTGTGAGTTTCACCCAGCGTTATTTCAAGGATGGCAAGATCACCCCGGCGCGTTATGCCCAGGCCTACACCGCAGCGCGCCTGGAAATCATGAGCATCGAACATGCCTTGCACCGCCTGACCTGGGATGAAGCCATCGGCTCGTCCGGCACCATCCGTGCCATTGGCCTGGCCTTGAAGGCCGGTGGCCATGGCACCGGTGAGGTGAACGCCGAAGGCCTGGCGTGGCTCAAGCGCAAGCTGTTCAAGCTGGGGGATGCAGAGAAAATCGACTTCGACGGCATCAAGCCCGACCGTCGCGCCATTTTCCCTGCGGGCCTGGCGATTCTCGAAGCCATCTTTGACGCCCTCGAACTGCAACGCATGGACCACTGTGACGGCGCCCTGCGCGAAGGTGTGCTCTACGACCTGCTGGGCCGGCACCACCATGAAGACGTGCGAGAGCGCACCCTCAGCTCGCTGATGGAGCGTTACCACGTCGACCTGGAGCAAGCCGCCCGCGTCGAGCGCAAAGCCTTGCACGCCTTCGACCAGGTGGCCGAGGACTGGGACCTGGAAGACGGCGTCTGGCGCGAGTTACTCGGCTGGGCAGCCAAGGTGCATGAGGTCGGCCTGGACATCGCCCACTACCATTATCACAAGCACGGCGCGTACCTGATCGAACACTCGGACCTGGCCGGTTTCTCGCGGGAAGACCAACAGATGCTCGCCCTGCTGGTACGCGGCCATCGTCGCAATATTCCCAAGGACAAGTTTGCCGAGTTCGGTAAAGACGGCATCAAGCTGATCCGCCTGTGTGCGCTGCTGCGCTTTGCAATCCTGTTCCACCACATCCGCGGCACCCAGGAAATGCCCCAGGTCAAATTGCACGCCGATGGCGATAGCCTGGAAGTGATGTTCCCCAAAGGCTGGCTGGATGAAAACCAGCTGACCCAGGCGGACTTCGCCCAGGAAGCGGAATGGCTGACGCGGGTAGGGTTCAGCCTGAACCTGCGCTAAGCAAATCTAAAAGCATTCTGCAGAACAAATGTGGGAGCGGGCTTGCCCGCGATGACGGAGTGTCAGCCAATGCATCTTTGGCTGACCTACCGCTATCATCGCGAGCAAGCCCGCTCCCACTTTTTGAACTGAGTTGGGTTTAGTTCACCGTCAGAATCGGGCTACCCAACTTCTCCAGCAACGTCGCCTGCGCGCTGCGCGGGTTCTGGTTGCCGGTCGGGGTGTTACGCACGTAGCGCCCATCCGACTGCAGGCTCCAGCTATGGGTGTTGTCGGTCAGGTAGCTTTCCAGCTCCTTCTTGACCCGCATGATCAGCTTCTTGCCCTCTACCGGGAAGCAGGTCTCCACACGCTTGTCGAGGTTGCGTTCCATCCAGTCGGCGCTGGAGAGGAACATCTGCTCTTCGCCGCCGTTGAGGAAGTAGAACACGCGTGTGTGCTCCAGGAAGCGGCCGATGATCGAGCGCACGTGGATGTTATGCGACACGCCCACAATGCCGGGGCGCAGGCAGCACATGCCACGCACCACCAGGTCGATGCGCACACCGGACTGGCTGGCCTTGTACAGCGCGCGGATGATCTTAGGATCGGTCAGCGAGTTGAACTTGGCGATGATGTGCGCCGGTTTACCGTCGAGAGCGAACTGGGTCTCGCGGGCAATCATGTCGAGCATGCCCTTCTTGAGGGTGAACGGCGCGTGCAGCAGCTTCTTCATGCGCAAGGTCTTGCCCATGCCGATCAACTGGCTGAACAACTTGCCGACGTCTTCACACAGCGCGTCATCGGATGTCAGCAGGCTGTAGTCGGTGTAGAGCTTGGCGTTGCCGGCGTGGTAGTTGCCGGTACCCAAGTGGGCGTAACGCACAATTTCACCGGCCTCACGGCGCAGAATCAACATCATCTTGGCGTGGGTCTTGAAGCCGACCACGCCGTAGATCACCACCGCACCGGCCGCTTGCAGGCGGCTGGCCAGTTGCAGGTTGGACTCCTCGTCAAAGCGCGCCCGCAACTCGATCACCGCAGTGACTTCCTTGCCGTTACGCGCAGCATCCACCAACGCATCGACGATTTCCGAGTTGGCACCGCTGCGGTACAGGGTCTGGCGCACGGCCAGGACGTGCGGGTCCTTGGCAGCCTGGCGCAGCAGGTCGACCACCGGGGTGAACGACTCGAAGGGGTGCAGCAGCAGGATGTCCTGCTTGCTCACCACGCTGAAGATGTTCTCGCTGTTTTGCAAAAGTTTCGGGATCTGCGGAGTGAACGGCTTGTATTGCAGCTCCGGGTGACTGTCCAAGCCGGTGATGCTGAACAGGCGCGTCAGGTTTACAGGGCCGTTGACCTGGTACAGCTCCGACTCGGCCAGGTTGAACTGCTTGAGCAGGTAGTCCGACAAATGTTTCGGGCAGGTGTCCGCCACTTCCAGGCGCACCGCATCGCCATAGCGCCGCGAGAACAGTTCGCCGCGCAGGGCACGGGCCAAGTCTTCAACGTCTTCGGAGTCCAACGCCAGGTCGGCGTTACGAGTCAGGCGGAACTGGTAGCAGCCCTTGACCTTCATGCCCTGGAACAGGTCATCGGCGTGCGCGTGGATCATCGACGACAGGAATACATAGTTGTCGCCAGCGCCCCCTACCTCTTCCGGTACCTTGATGATCCGAGGCAACAGACGCGGCGCTGGAATGATCGCCAGGCCCGAATCGCGGCCGAAAGCGTCGATACCTTCGAGTTCGACGATGAAGTTGAGGCTCTTGTTCACCAGCAAGGGGAACGGGTGCGTCGGGTCGAGGCCGATAGGCGTGATGATCGGCGAAATTTCGTCCCGGAAGTAACGGCGCACCCAGGTCTTGATCTTGGCGGTCCAGTGACGACGACGAATGAAGCGGACCTGATGCTTTTCCAGCTCCGGCAGCAGGATGTCGTTGAGGATCGCGTACTGGCGGTCCACATGGCCGTGCACCAGCTCACTGATACGCGCCAGGGCCTGGTGCGGTTGCAGGCCGTCGGCACCGGCTTGCTCACGGGCGAAGGTGATCTGCTTCTTGAGGCCGGCAACACGGATCTCGAAGAACTCGTCCAGGTTGCTGGAGAAAATCAGCAGGAATTTCAGCCGTTCCAGCAAGGGGTAGGACTCATCCAGCGCCTGCTCGAGCACGCGGATGTTGAATTGCAGTTGTGACAACTCGCGGTGGATGTACAGGCTGCTGTCATCCAGGTTGGTGACCACTGGCACTGGCGCCGGCGCAGGCGCTTCGGCCACCACCGCAGGCGGTGCAGGCTCCAGCTCCGGCGGGGTCTGGGCGACTTGTTCAACCACCGGGTGAGCGTCTTTTACGGCAACTTCTGAGAGTCCTTCGGTATTCATCGAGTGTTCCTGTGAGGGCTATTGTTGCTCTCTAAGCAATTGGGCGGCGCGGGCGGCGAAGTAGGTCAGAATGCCATCAGCGCCGGCACGTTTAAAGGCAGTCAGGGATTCGAGGATCACTCCTTCACTCAACCAACCATTCTGGATCGCCGCCATGTGCATGGCGTATTCACCGCTGACCTGATAGACAAAGGTCGGCACCTTGAATTCCTCTTTGACCCGGTAAAGAATGTCCAGGTAAGGCATCCCCGGCTTGACCATCACCATATCGGCGCCTTCGGCCAGGTCGGTGGCCACTTCGTGCAGGGCTTCCTGGCTATTGGCCGGGTCCATCTGGTACGAGGCCTTGTTGGCCTTGCCCAGGTTCAGCGCCGAGCCTACCGCATCGCGGAATGGGCCGTAGTAGGCGCTGGCGTATTTGGCCGAGTAGGCCATGATCCGCACATTGACGTGACCGGCCAGCTCAAGGGCTTCGCGAATCGCCTGGATGCGTCCGTCCATCATGTCCGACGGTGCAACCACCTGGGCGCCCGCAGCCGCGTGGGACAACGCCTGCTTGACCAGTGCATCGACGGTGATGTCGTTCTGAACATAACCGTCTTCGTCAAGAATGCCATCCTGGCCGTGGGTGGTGAAAGGGTCCAGGGCCACGTCGGTGATCACGCCCAGCTCCGGGAAACGCTCGCGCAGGGCACGGGTGGCACGCTGGGCAATCCCCTGGGGGTTCCAGGCTTCGGCGGCGTCCAGGGTCTTGAGTTCGGCCGGGGTCACCGGGAACAGCGCCAGCGCCGGGATGCCCAATTCGACCCACTTCGCCGCCTCTTCAAGCAACAGGTCAATGGTCAGACGCTCCACACCCGGCATCGACGCCACCGCTTCCCGGCGATTTTCACCGTCGAGCACGAAAACCGGCAGGATCAGATCATTCGTGGTCAGTACATTTTCACGTACCAGGCGACGAGAAAAATCATCACGACGATTGCGACGCAGACGGGTGGCGGGGAACAGGCGATTGGCAGGGGTAAAGCTCACGACAGACTCCTGAGCCCGTGTTTACGGGCGAGCGTTGCAGTTATAAGCGGCCATTATGACGAATGAATGACAGTTGTGCTTATCGACACGACCTGTAGTCCCATTCGTCATTTGCGTAGGAATTGTTCACTTCGTGACACATCTCGATACTTTCATGAATCTTCGTGAAGGCGTAGGCTGCGCGTTCATTTCGCCAGCACCCTAGACCATGCTTCAACAATTTCTGCATGACTTCGGCTACTTTGCCCTCTTTCTCGGCACGTTCTTCGAAGGCGAGACCATCCTTGTACTCGCAGGCTTCCTGGCGTTCCGTGGCTACATGGATATCAACCTGGTGGTGGTCGTTGCCTTTTTTGGCAGCTACGCCGGCGACCAGCTCTGGTACTACATGGGGCGCAAGCACGGCCGCAAGTTGCTGGCGCGCAAGCCGCGCTGGCAACTGATGGGCGACAAGGCACTGGAACATATCCGCAAGCATCCGGATATCTGGGTATTGAGTTTCCGCTTCGTATACGGGTTGCGCACGGTGATGCCCGTGGCGATTGGCCTGTCCGGCTACCCACCGTTGCGCTACCTGGTTCTGAACGGTATTGGCGCGGCGATCTGGGCCGCGGCACTGGGGGCGGCAGCCTATCACTTCGGCGCAGTGCTGGAAGGGATGCTCGGCAGCGTCAAGAAATACGAGTTGTGGGTATTGGCCGCCTTGCTGGTGCTGGGCTTTGGCCTGTGGCTGCGCCGTCGCTTCAAGAATGCCCGCATCGCCCGCCAAGCCTGTGCCGAGGCCAAGGCTCGGCTGGCTAACGAGCCAGCCTCGGTCGAAACGCCTAAGACACCAACCGAGTAAGCCGGCTTCTGCAACAGTAGAGGCCGATGATGCTGAGCAGGCTGTAGCTCGCCAGGCCCAGCCAGCCCAGGTTGCTGGCGGGCCACAACCCCACCAGCGGCGCCAGCCATACCAAGGGAACATTCAGCGCCAGGCGCGCCAGCTCGGCCTTCAGCGCCCATGGGCGATTCTCCAGCGCCACGCCCAGGGTAAACAACCCCAGCGCCATCGTGCCCCAGCCAAGGGCCAGCGCCGTGGAGGGCAAGCCCTCACCGAAATTCATCAGATAACTGCCAAACCCTACATAGGCCGCAAACTGCAAGGCGATGTAGACCTGTTGGCGCACATCCAGCGGCACCTCGAATTTGCGGAACTGACTCAGGTCCGGCTTGGCCATCGGGTACTTGGCCTTGACGTCCGCCGGGCGCCAGCCGGTGCGCATGAACCAGATACGCAGCTTGTCCCACCAACGCTCAGTACGCCGGGCGTCACTCCAGAGTTGCGCATAAAACTGCAGGTTGGCCCACAGCGGGTTCCAGCTGGCCAAGGGTGTGGTCACACCGAAAATCACCGGTTCGTTATCGTCTTCCTCCTGGAAGGTACCGAACAGTCGGTCCCAAATAATGAACACCCCGCCGTAGTTGCGATCCATGTAGAGAGCGTTCTGCGCATGGTGGGCCCGATGATTGGACGGTGTGACGAAAAACCATTCGAACCAGCCAAGCTTGGGAACATGGCGTGTATGGACCCAGAATTGATACAGCAGGTTGAGCGACGCCACGCTGATAAACACCACCAGTGGCACACCAACCACCGCCAGGGGCAAGTAGAAGATCCAGCTCAGCAGGAAACCGGTGCTGGTCTGGCGCAGAGCGGTGCTGAGGTTGTAGTCCTCGCTCTGGTGATGCACCGAATGCGCGGCCCACAGTATGTTGCGCTCATGACCCATGCGGTGCAGCCAGTAGTAGCAGAAGTCATAGAACACAAAGGCAAACACCCAGGTCCAGGCACTCTGGGCAGGCAATTCGAACAGCGCCAGGTGCTCGATGGCGAACGCGTAGGTCAGCAGGCCCACGCCCTTGGTGAGCAAGCCTGTGGTGGTGGACAGCACTCCGGTGCTGAGGCTGTTGATGGCATCCGCCACTCGGTAGTTGCGCACGCCACGCCAACGGTCGGCCAGCAACTCGACCACGATCAGGGCAATAAAAAACGGTACTGCGTAAGGCACAAAGTCCATGGGCTAGTCCGGTCTATTTTTGTTACATCAAGATTAGGTGCAGCGACGTGAGTTCCCATTGGCAAGAGGTTACAAATTAGTAGACATTTAACGCCATGAATCAGGAGAAATGCCCATGAGCAAAAAGATTGCAGTGATCCTTTCCGGCTGTGGCGTGTACGACGGCGCAGAGATCCATGAAAGCGTGATCACCCTGCTGCGCCTGGACCAGCGCGGCGCTCAAGTGGAATGCTTTGCACCCGACGTAGCGCAGTTGCACGTGATCAACCACCTCACGGGCGAAGAAATGCCCGAATCGCGCAACGTGCTGGTGGAATCCGCGCGCATCGCCCGAGGCGCCGTGAAGGATATTGGCCAAGCCAACGCCGCAGACTTTGACGCGCTGATCGTGCCGGGCGGTTTTGGCGCGGCCAAGAACCTGTCGAACTTTGCCGTGGAAGGCGCCGGCTGCAGCATCAACCCCCAGGTGCTGGCACTGGCTGAAGCCTTTGCCGAAGCGGGCAAGCCGGTGGGGTTGATCTGCATTTCGCCGGCCCTGGCCGCCAAGATCTACGGCCCTGGCGTGACCTGCACCATCGGCAACGATGCCGACACCGCCGCAGCCCTGGACAAGATGGGCGCCACCCACGTCGAATGCACCGTGGAGGACATCGTCGAGGACCAGGCGCGCAAGCTGGTGAGTACACCGGCCTACATGCTGGGCAAGAACATCAGCGAGGTGGCGTCCGGCATCAACAAGCTGGTGGATCGGGTATTGGAATTAACCCACGAAAACGACTGACTGATGGGGAAAGCACCTGTGGCGAGGGAGCTTGCTCCCGCTGGGTGGCGAAGCAGCCCCATCTAAGCTGACGCAGTGATTCAGATAAAACACTGACGACGGCTTTGGGGCTGCTGCACAGCCCAGCGGGAGCAAGCTCCCTCGCCACAGGTCAGGCTGGTTTCATCAAGCGGGTAAGAATTCGGTCCAGCGCATTGGCAAACGCCTGCTTGTCCTTTTCGCTGTGGGGCGGCGGGCCGCCGCCCATCTGGCCTTGCTCGCGCAGGTCGGTGAACAGGTTGCGCACCGCCAACCGCTCGCTCATGTTCGCAGGGCTGAACTCCTTGCCACGCGGGTCGAGGGCCGTGATGCCCTTCTTCACCAGTCGATCGGCCAAGGGCACGTCGCTGCAAATCACCAGTTCGCCGGGCACGGCGTGCTCCACCAGGTAATCATCGGCGGCATCCGGCCCGCTGGGCACCACGATCAGCTTCACACAGGCAAAGCTAGGCTTGATCTGGCTTTGCCCTGCGACCAGCACCACCTCAAACTGGCGCTTGAGGGCAAACTTCACCACTTGGTCCTTGGCCGCCCGAGGGCAGGCGTCGGCGTCGATCCACACGCGCATGCTACGCCGCCGCCCGGTGCTTTTCGGTCAGGCGGCTACGGCCATACAACACCACAATCGCCAGGATCGCCACGGCCTGTGCCCCCAACGAGTACGCATCGGCGTGGATGCCCAGCCAGTCGAAGTCAAAGAACGCCACTGGCCGCGTGCCGAAAATGCCCGCTTCCTGCAAGGCTTTCACACCGTGCCCGGCGAACACCACCGACAGCGCACACAGCAACGCGGCGTTGATGCCAAAGAACAGCGCCAGGGGCAACTTCGCCGAACCGCGCAGGATCACCCAGGCCAGGCCCACCAGCAGCACCAGCGCCGTGGCACCACCGGCCAGCACCGCGTTGTGCCCGGCAGGGCCGGCCTGCAGCCACAGGGTTTCGTAGAACAGGATCACTTCGAACAGTTCGCGATATACCGAGAAGAACGCCAGCACGGCAAACCCGAAACGCCCACCGCCGCCCACCAGGCTGCTCTTGATGTAGTCCTGCCAGGCCGCCGCGTGACGCCGGTCGTGCATCCACACGCCGAGCCATAGCACCATCACACTGGCAAACAACGCCGTGCAACCCTCAAGCAACTCACGCTGGGCGCCGCTGACGTCAATGACATAGGCCGCCAAGGCCCAGGTACCCAAACCCGCCAACAGCGCCAGGCCCCAGCCGACGTTGACGCTGCGCACCGCCGATTGCTGGCCGGTGTTACGCAGGAAGGCGAGGATCGCGGCCAGCACCAGAATCGCTTCCAGGCCTTCACGCAGCAGGATCAGCAAGCCAGAGATATAGCTCAACGACCAGCTCAGGCCATCGCCGCCCAGCAAACCAGCCGATTCAGTGAGTTTGCCTTTGGCTGCATCCAAGCGCTGCTGCACCTGCTCGATAGTCAAGCCGTCCTGCAACGATTGCCGATAGGCCATCAGGGCCTTCTCGGTGTCTTTGCGCACATTGGCATCGACGTTATCCAGGGAGCTTTCCACCAGCTCGAAGCCTTCCAGGTAGGCTGCGACGGATAGATCGTAAGCCTGCTCGTGGTCGCCGTTGCGGAACGCCGCGAGACTCTTGTCCAGGGTGGCGGCAGTGTAGTCGAGCAACTGCGCGGGGCCACGCTGAACCTGCGGCGGCTGCGCACGCTGGGCGCGGAATGTCGCCGCAGCGCCAGGGCCGTCAGCGGCGAGCACTTCAGTGGGGGTCTGGCGGGCCAGGTCGGCAAGGTTGAACGTCTGCTCGCCTTTGGCAGCGGCCGGGGCGGCCGTGAAGCCGGCGATATAGGTTGCCAGGTCCCAGCGCTGGCGGTCGTCCAGTTGGTCAGCGAACGACGGCATGTCGGTGCCTTCGACGCCCAGGCCGAGGGTGTTATAGATCGCGTAGAGGCTCAGGCGGTCCAGGCGCGTTGCATCGCGCAGGTTAGCCGGCGGTGGGGTCATGCCCACGCCTGCCGGGCCATCGCCGGCGCCCGTTGTGCCGTGGCACACCGAACAATGCTGGGCGTAGAGCGGCGCGCCGCGCGTCGGGTCCGGCGTGATGGCCGGGGCCTGGCTGACTTCATACGCCACGGCCAGCTTGGCGCCCAATTGACGAGCCTGGCGGGCAACGCTCGCGCCGTCCTGGTGGGCAGTGACCGCGGCCAGCAGCTCATCAACGCCCTTTACCAGCTCGGCGCGCTCAGGCTTGTCTGGCAACTCCGCCACCAGCCCCTGCAATACCCCGAGAAACTCGACTTGTTCGCGGTATTCAGAGTCATCCACCACCTTGCCCGCCTCTACCGTCGGTGGGTAGTCGGCGCCAATGTAGTCAAGCAAATGCAGGGCTTGCGGCGCGCCCTCGGCGGTCGCGGCCGACAGATTGAGGCTGCACGACAGCAATGCCGGCAACAGCAGCCAGGCGAGAAAGCGGAAAGGGGCGGTCATGAATGAATCTCAAGTGGAAATACGAAGTAACACTATTGTTGAGCTTTAATGGATTCGACTCAAGGTGTTATTTCATATCACGCTAAAGCCCGCTCCCACATTTTTGAGCCAGTCGCTTGGTCAGGCCGTGGCGCGATGCAGGCTGGCAAGGAAACCGGCAGCGCCGACAAACAAGCCAGCAAAGGTGCGGTTCACACGTTTCTGTTGTTTAGGCGTACGCAACAGGCGCAAGACTTTCGAGGCCAACCCTGTGTAGCCCGCCATCACGATCATATCGACGCTGATCATGGTCGCACCAAGGATCAGGTACTGGATCAACAACGGCGCCTGCGGGTTCACGAACTGCGGCAGCACCGCCAGCATGAATACCAGCGCCTTGGGGTTGCTGGCGTTGACCAGAAAGCCGCGGAACATCATCGCCATCGGTTTGCCGATCGGGCGTACGGCGGCGTCATCGGTCATGTCCATGGGCAACGCGCGCCATTGCTTGATGGCCAGGTACACGAGGTAGGCCACGCCGAACCATTTGATCGCATAGAACGCAGTAGACGAGGCCGCCAGAATGGCCCCCAAACCACCGGCGACCACAGCAATCTGCATCGCCAGGCCAAGTTGCAGGCCGATGGCGTTCCAGTAGCCACGCACAAAACCGTACTGTAGGCCGCTGGACATCGAGGCGATGGCACCGGCGCCAGGAGAAAGGGAGATGATCCAACTGGCCAGGAAAAAGGCCAGCCATGTATCGAGAGCCATTGCACACCTCGCAAGGGAGTTAGCGGTTGTGCCTTAAGCTAACTCCAGCGACCAAAGGCTGGCTACAGATTTCTGCAGGAGAGAGCTTGCTCGCGAAAAATGCACAGGCGATGCGGGCTGACTGCAAGCGCTGCGTTATCGTTGACGGTCTTCGCGAGCAAGCTTGCTCCTACAGGATGTTGGTGCCAGAGCCGGGCCAACGGCGTACCGAGCGCTGGAAGAACAGACTATTGGGCACCTGCACCATCGCGCTGCTGGTCCCGGCTTCCTCGACTTCGATCAGCGTGGTGTAGAGCAAGTTGATCGCCACGACCCGGCCCTTCACGCCCGGCTTGTCGACGGTGTCCACCAGCTCGACGATATCACCCAGGCGAAACGGCCCGACGGTAAAGATCAGGATCGCGCACAGCAAGTTGGACAGCACCGACCACATGGCGAAGAACGCCACGGCCGCCACCGCGACAAAGCCGGACAGGGCCGTCCACAACACCGTGGCCGACACACCCAGGCGGCCCAATACAAAGATCAGTGCACTGCCCATGATCAGCCAGCGCAAGCCGCCGCGCAGGGGCATCAGCAATTGCGGCGGGAGCGGGTAGCGCTCACCCAGGCGTGTCAGGCCTTTGGCGACAAAGCGCTGGGCCAGGTAGCCGGCCAGCAGGATCAGCAGGATTTGCACGCCAATCCAGATGGGCTCGATCCATTGCACCGGGACTGGCAATTGCAACGCTTCCATCAGGACAGCGCCTCCAGCTCCGCTTGCAGGGTTTCGAGCAATTCGAGGGCCTCCATCCAGGTTTCCTCCAGTTGCCCCTCGCGCACCTTGAGCTTGGCCTGTTCGGCCAGCAGGTCACGCAGCTCGTCCTTGCGCGCCGCCTCATACACGGCGCTGTCGCCCAGGCTGGCTTCGATCTTGGCCAGGCGCTCATGCACCTTGCCCAGTTCGGCTTCCAGCTTGTCGGCCTCACGTTTGTGCGGCGCCAACTGCTGGCGCAGCGCGGCGGCGGCCTGGCGCTGGGCTTTCTTGTCAGTCTTGTCCGGGTTGACCGGCGTGTTGCTGGCCGGCGCATTGCGCAGGCGGTATTCCGTCAGCCAGCGCGCGTAGTCGTCCAGGTCGCCGTCGAACTCTTCGACCTTGCCGTCGGCGACCAGCAGGAAATTGTCGGTAGTGCTCTTGAGCAGGTGACGGTCGTGAGACACCACCAATACCGCACCGCTGAACTCCTGCAGGGCCATGGTCAGCGCCAGGCGCATTTCCAGGTCCAGGTGGTTGGTCGGTTCGTCGAGCAGCAACAGGTTCGGGCGATCCCACGCGATCAGGGCCAGGGCCAGTCGGGCTTTTTCGCCACCGGAGAAATTCAGCACAGGTTCGTCAATGCGCGCGCCACGGAAGTCGAAACCGCCAAGGAAGTCGCGCAGGGTCTGCTCGCGCTCGGTCGGCGCCAGGCGTTGCAGGTGCAACAGCGGGCTGGCCTTGGCATCCAGGGAGTCCAGTTGGTGCTGGGCGAAGTAACCCACCACCGTGTTCTCGCCACGGGTCAGGCGGCCGGCCAGCGGCTCAAGCTCACCCGAGAGGTTCTTGATCAGTGTCGACTTGCCTGCACCGTTCGGGCCGAGCAAACCGATGCGTGCGCCCGGCGTGAGCTGCAGCTTGACCTTCTCAAGGATGGTTTTGTCGCCATAGCCCAGGCGAGCATCCGAGAGGTCCAACAGCGGGCTGGAGATCTTCACCGACTCACGGAAGACAAAGTCGAACGGCGAATCGACGTGGGCCGCCGACAGCTCTTCCATGCGCTCCAGGGCCTTGATCCGGCTCTGGGCCTGGCGGGCCTTGGTGGCCTGGGCCTTGAACCTTGCGATGTAGCTTTCCATGTGCGCACGTTGCGCCTGTTGCTTTTCAAAGGCCTGTTGCTGCTGGGCCAGGCGTTCGGCGCGAGCGCGTTCGAACGCGGTATAGCCGCCACGGTACAGAGTGATTTTCTTCTGTTCGACATGGGCGATGTTATCGACCACGGCGTCGAGGAAATCCCGGTCGTGGGAAATCAGCAGCAAGGTGCCCTGGTAACTCTTGAGGAAGTCTTCCAGCCACAGGATCGCATCGAGGTCCAAGTGGTTGGTCGGCTCGTCGAGCAGCAACAGGTCCGAGGGGCACATCAGCGCTTGGGCCAGGTTCAGGCGCATGCGCCAGCCACCGGAGAAGTCGGCGACCGGACGGTCCATCTGTTCGTTGGTAAACCCAAGGCCAGCGAGCATCTTGCGAGCACGGGCGTCGGCGGTATAGCCGTCGGCGCTGTCCAGCTCCGAGTGCAGGCGCGCCTGTGCGGCACCGTCCTGGGCTTTTTCGGCCTCAGCCAGGTCGTGCTGCACCTGGCGCAGGCGCAGGTCGCCATCGAGCACGTAGTCGATGGCGATACGGTCCAGGGTGTCGATCTCCTGGCGCATATGAGCAATGCGCCAGTCGGCCGGCAGCAGGCAGTCCCCCGAATCCGGGGTCAGCTCACCCAGCAACAAGGCGAACAACGTGGATTTGCCGGCGCCATTGGCTCCGATCAGGCCGGCTTTGTGACCGGCGTGCAGGGTCAGCTCGGCGTCTTCGAGAAGACGTTGCGGGCCACGCTGTAATGTTAGGCTTTGAAGTCGGATCATAATGGCGGCGGAGTCTACCAGCTTCGTTGGCCGCTGGCTTGGGTGTGAATATGTGCGCTGACCTGTGGAGCTTCGCCCTTTCGACCTACGCCCGCCCGGGCGTGGAGGCCGCTTGCCTGCGCTTGCAGGAGCAAGGGGCAGACGTGTGCCTGTTGTTGTGTGGTGCGTGGCTGGAATGGCGAGGTGTGGCATATAAGCCCGAACGCGTTCAGGCACTGCAGCAGATTGCCCAGCCGTGGCGGGTGCAGGTTGTCGAACCCTTGCGACAAATGCGCGGGCAATGGCGAGCCTTGGCCCAGCAGGATGCGCAATTGGCATTGCTACGAGAGCAGGTCAAGACGCTGGAACTGGAGGCCGAAAGAACGCTGCTGGCGCGCTTGGAAGCGCTGGCGCAGGCGTGGCCGATCAATGAGGTGCCGGGTCAGCAAGAATGGCTTGAAGGCCTGGCGACCGAAGCCGCCAACCTTGACCACGACGCGCTGCTGCAATTGCGCGCCATGGCCACCAACACTTAGGAAGCGCTGGTTGGGGTGGTGCTTGGCGCTACCGGTGCAGGGGTGCTGCTGGCCGATGCAGTTGGAGCGGTGGCTGCTGCCGGAGTAGCAGTGGGTGCTGCTGGAGTAGCTGGCTTTGCGGGCGCTGGCTTGGCAGCGGGCTTCGCGGCCGGTTTGGCGGCAGCAGGTTTAGCAGTTGGCTTAGCGGCTGGTTTGGCAGCAGCGGGTTTAGCGGCCGGTTTGGCAACTGCCGTTTTAGCGACTGGCTTGGCAGCTGGTTTGGCAGCAGCAGGTTTAGCAGCTGGCTTCGCGGCTGGCTTGGCAGCAGCAGTTTTAGCGGCTGGCTTAGCGGCTGGTTTGGCAGCAGTAGTTTTAGCAGCTGGCTTAGCGGCTGGTTTGGCAGCAGCAGTTTTAGCAGCTGGCTTAGCGGCTGGTTTGGCAGCAGCAGTTTTAGCGGC
This sequence comes from Pseudomonas sp. 22072, assembly GCF_052046095.1. Classification (NCBI taxonomy): domain Bacteria; kingdom Pseudomonadati; phylum Pseudomonadota; class Gammaproteobacteria; order Pseudomonadales; family Pseudomonadaceae; genus Pseudomonas; species Pseudomonas sp. 22072. Next base: position 356,553 of record NZ_JBQEQE010000001.1, on the reverse strand, counting down.
TGGCTTCGCGGCTGGTTTGGCAGCAGCAGTTTTAGCAGCTGGCTTGGCGGCTGGTTTGGCAGCAGCAGTTTTAGCGGCTGGCTTCGCGGCTGGTTTGGCAGCAGCAGTTTTAGCAGTTGGCTTGGCGGCTGGTTTGGCAGCAGCAGTTTTAGCAGCTGGCTTAGCGGCTGGTTTGGCAGCAGCAGTTTTAGCAGCCGGCTTGGCGGCTGGTTTGGAAGCAGCGGTTTTAGCGGCTGGCTTGGCGGCTGGTTTGGCAGCAGCGGTTTTAGCGGCTGGCTTAGCGGCTGGTTTGGCAGCAGTTTTAGCGGCTGGCTTCGCGGCTACTTTTGCAGGCGTACGAGCACCCAGTGCCTTAGCTACGGCTTCCTTCACACGGCCAACGCCTTGGGCCAATTTCAGGCTTTCTTGAGCGTCTTTTTTGAGTTGGGAAATGTAGCTGCGGGTTTCGGCTTGGCGATCCTTGAGAGCATCCAGCAGCTCTTCAAGTTCTTTGACCGCGCCTTTGGCTTTGGCTTGCGCCTTGGACTTGCCGGCAGTGGCGGCGTCTTGCAGTTTGGTGCGGGACTTGTGCAGTTTTTCTTGCGCTTTACCGCGTTGCTTTTCCAGTTTGGCGAGCAGTTTTTCTGCATCAGCCAAGGCTTGGGAGCACGCGCTTTCCAGATGTTCGAGCAGGCTGCCCGAAAGTTGTTGGAGCAAGTGCAACGGGGTATTTACAGGCTTCTGTTTGGCCGACATGGTTTACCTCCTGGCTGACGTGGGTGCGGCTCATACTAGCCCTCTGCTCTTACCGCCGCTAGGGCATGTTGACAGTATCGTTTGCGTTGCGTTGCAACGTGCGAAAATTCTTATCGATATAACGGAAAACCACGTCACTTTTTACGCAGCCGCACTGGCATAATCCGTCGCACTTTCGCCGGGAGAATGCCCATGTCGCGTTACCTTTTTCTAGTGTTCGGCTTGGCGATCTGCGTGGCCGATGCAAGCGAGCAACCCTCTTCAAACACCACCGCCGCTACCCCGCACGATCTTGCCTATAGCCTGGGCGCAAGCCTTGGCGAACGGTTGCGCCAGGAAGTCCCCGACCTGCAGATACAGGCTCTGCTCGACGGACTCAAGCAAGCCTACCAGGGCAAACCACTGGCGCTGGATAACGCGCGCATCGAACAGATCCTCGCACAGCACGAAGCGCAGAACGCCGCCGACGCCCAACGACCTCAAAGCGAAAAAGCACTCGCTGCCGAGCAGCAATTTCTCTCAAAGGAAAAAGCCACCGTCGGCGTTCGTCAGTTGGCCGATGGGATCCTGCTCACCGAGCTGGTAGCGGGCACTGGCAACAAGCCGTTGGCCAGCGATGAAGTGCAGGTTAAATACGTGGGCCGACTGCCTGATGGAACTGTCTTCGACAAAAGTACGCAACCGCAATGGTTTCGCCTCAACAGCGTGATCAGCGGTTGGAGCAGTGCATTGCAACAGATGCCGGTGGGTGCGAAATGGCGTCTGGTGATTCCTTCAGCCCAGGCCTATGGCGCAGACGGCGCAGGTGAGTTGATCCCCCCCTATACGCCGCTGGTGTTCGAGATCGAACTACTCGGCACTCGCCACTGACCCATAAAAAAACGGTGCGACATGCGCACCGTTTTCTTACCTCGCCACCAGCTTCAAGCCTGGGTGGCGGGTTCTTCCTTATGAGCGTTGTGCAGCACTTCGATCAAGCAATCTTCCAGCTCGAAACGCTCATGCAACAGCGCCCCCAACTCTTTGAATTTTTCCGCGACACATTTCCCGGCATCACACAGGTCGGTGAACGCCAGCAGCTTTTCAGTGATCACATCAATGCGCGGATAAAGCGTCTCAGCCAACTCCAGGCCACGCTGATCATCGAAGGCTTCGGCCTCCTTGGTCAGTTGCTCGTAGACGCCGAAATGGCCGGCAGACACGTAGTCCACCAACACCTCACAGAACTCCTGCAACGGCTTGCGATTCTCAGCCAACGCTTCGGGCTTGGCGCCGAGAGCATCAAAGGCCCGAACCAGTTCGTGACGTGCCTTCAACCAGCTGTCGATCAGCTTGTGCACCCCACCCCAGCGTTCCTGAGCATTCTGACAACTTTCCAACATGATGATCTCTCTTCCCTATTGGGGCGCCGCAGCTCTGTACCTGCGCAACACTTCAAGGATGAAGCAGCAGACGGACAAGGCCGTGTCTGACAAGCGGTTTGGATAACGCGTGCGGGCCAGATTATGCCCGCATGACTATGGCTTCAAGGTACGCAGGAGAGAATGTTCATACAAGTGTTTAATCCGCTCCTACAACCTGAGTCTCGTTTTCAAGGCGTTGCGAGGCGCAAATGCCTGTCGAACAACAACCGTGACACCTGCATGAACCCCAGGATCAGCATCGCCACGAAGAACAACAGACTCCACTCAGGCAGGCTCAGGTCAAACAGCGTCCAGTTGATTTCGACACAATCGACCGTGCCATTGAACACCGAGCGCATTGCCTGCCAGACAGACAGGTTTTCAAGCATATGCTGCACGCTGGGCCAGCAATCCCCGACCTGACTGGCCGGCCTGTTCTGCAACAGCACTTGCCTGCCTGCGGTGATGGCGCCCAACAACGCACAGGCCATGCTCGCCAGCCCGTAGAGGCAATGGCCGGAACGCCCAGGTCTATGAAGCGCGGCAATCAGGTTGATCAAAGCAAAAGACGCGAGGAACAGGCGCTGTACCTGACATAGAAAACAAGGTCGTAGCAGCGCGCCGTATTGAAGGTAGAAAGACGCGCCCAACGTCAGCGCACCCGCCATGAACGCCAGGAAAAACAAAGAGCGTAAAGGGGCCAAAGACATTGTTTATCCGCACTGCAAGAGATAGGTCGCTACGGTAGAGGAAAGGCCCGACCCCTTTCAATACGCCCTAGAGCAGACATTTCCTCGAAAACATAAGGACATCCCGCCACGGGCCCGAGGAAATTCAGTTACAGCAGGTAGGAATTAGTAACAAGGCCAGTTAAACCGAGTGTTTTCAAGCGTTGAAGGAGCGGGTGTCGGATCGGTCCGAGCCAACCCACTCACCCTTTCCTACTTCAAGCTCGCGCAGGCACCGGCAGCGGCGAAGACAGCAGGCGATTGTCGAGCAATCCCAAGCCTTCCTGAAACAGCTGGTTGCTGCGCTCGGTGTCGCCCAATTGGGCCAGCAGGCGAGCCAATTCGGCGCAGGCTTCGGGATTGCGCTGCACTTGCAGGCTGCTTTCCAGATAATCCCGCGCCTTGCCCCACAGACTGTTTTGCAGGCACAGACGGCCCAGCGTCAGCAACAGGCTGGCATCGCCTGGGTGGTCCTTGAGCCAGCCTTCGGCAAACTTCAATTGGCGCGCAGGATCACTGCCGCGCAACAGGCCGTACAACCGGATCAAGTGGCTGTCATAACCGCGCTTGAGAGCACCACGCAGCACTTCTTCGGCCTTGGCATCCGCGCCCAATCGACGCAGTTGGTCGGCATACGCCAACACCAGTTGTGGCTGTTGGCGCTGGGCAGTGGTCAGTTGCTCCCATGCGCGTTCCAAGGACTGCAACCCTGCTTCGCCTTGCTCTTCACGCTGGGCCGCCAGGCTCAGGTTCTCGCCCCAGGCGCGACGCTCCAGCTCGGCCAGTTCATTGGCGGGCAAGACTTTGTCCTTGCGCAGCTCAGGCAGCAGGCGAATCACAGACGACCAATCGCCACGCTGTTGATGCAGGCGTTGCAGTTGTCGCAGCACTTGCGCGTTATGCGGGTGACGCTCATGCATCGCCTGAAGAGTGACCAGCGCGCCTTCCGTATCACCTCGATCCATCTGCAATTGCGCGTGGCTCAAGGCAATGGCCAGTTCGGCCTGGGGCTGGCGCTCCAGAGCGCGCTCCAGCAAGCCGTCGGATTCCTCATAACGGCCCTGTTCATTAGCCGCACGGGCGGCACCGATGTAATACAGCAGCGGCTGACGCTCTGCTTCGGCGGCGCGGTGCAAGTGGCGCTCCGCACTGGCCCAACGTCCCTCGGCGAGGTCCATCTGGCCTTGCTCGATAGCGATCTGAACACGGCGGCTGCGATTGCGCCGTGACCAGGGGTTGACCACGCCACCGGATGTGGTGACCAGGCTCCACAACACGCGGACCAGATAAATCGCCAGGCCGATGGCAAACACCGCCACCAATGTCGCCCACAGGCTTGATTCGTAATGCAGCAGGTGAGGATAGGTAATCAACACGTAGCCGGTGTGCTTCGAAATGCCTACACCCAGGGCCAGGGCGAGCGCAATTGCGAGCACCAGGATCACATAGAAACGCTTCATCAGCTCTACTCCTGGGTCGCCGGTTTGCCAGCCGCGGCCTTGGCTTCGTCGGCCGACAGATGACGACGCTCAAGGTACGCCTGCACAGCGGCCAGGCTCGCGGCCAGGTCAGGCGTGACCACGGACACGGCCTTGGGCTCAAGCTCGGCAATGCGCGCCAGCATCGCCTTGCTCTGCGGGTTGTCCTGGTTGAAGTTGTCCTGCAACACGCTGCGCGCTTCCCCCAACGAGCGGCTGTAGACGGCCGCCTCGCCGTTAAGCGCAGCCCATTGGGCTTGCTCCAGTGCCAGGCTCAAGGCCAGGCGCACTTGGTTCAGGCCTTGGCCTGCCAGCAAGGGACGGATGTTGTCATCCGGGTTGAAGTCAATGCGGAAATAACGGGAGATCTGCTCCCACCACTGGCTCAACTGGTTCTGCGTATCGCTGGTGGGGCGCCCCTGGGAAGCAGGCTCCGTGAGCTGATACTCCGGGGCAATCGCCGCCAGTTGCACCACCTGGTCACGCAAGGCAGCCAATTGCAGGTACAGGCCGGTACGGTCCGGTTGCTCGGTGCTGCGCAGCGCGGCCAGGCTCTTGGCCAATTGCTCCCGTGCAGCGAAAGCCCCTGGGTCGCTCTGTTCGCGAAGAATCTCGTCGGCACCCTGGACCAGCGACTGGGCGCTGTTAATGTCTTGCAAGGCGGACAAACGCAAGCTGGCCAGACGGATCAGATGCTCGGCCTCGGCCAGGCGCCAGTCCTTGCGGCTGGCACCCAACACGGTTTCCAGACGCTGGTTGAGGCGCTGCTGATCTCCCTGCAACTGCGTGACCAGGCGGCGACGCTCTTCCAGCTCATCCGCACCCGGCAACTGCGCCAGGCGGGCGGCCAGCTGTTGCTGGCCTTGCTTGAGGCTCTGGGACTGGTCATCCAGGGTCTGCACCTGGCCCAGTTGGTGCTGGCTGCTGGCTTGCAGGGCACGGACCTGCCAGATCCCCCAGCCGCCGGCGGCTACGCCCGCAGCGCCCAACAGCAAGGCGACGACGGCCAGGCCATTGCCACGGCGTGGCGCGCTGACCGGTGTCTCGACCGGCGCATCAAGCGCGGGCTGAGCTTCATCTTTAGGCAAGGCTGTTTCGCTCACGTATCCGTCCTTTGCGTATCAGAGAGTGGGAACGGGATAGCTCCCTAACGCCACTAACAAAGCCGCGGCACTCGCGCCGCGACAATCCACAACTTTTTCTGCACCCGCAGCACGCGCCATTTCATATACACGCGGGCTGGGCACGAACAACGGCAGCTGTGCCACCTCTGGCCAATCGGGGCCGGCTGACGCGTGCAGGTGTAAAAAACCCTGCCCACTGCTGACCACCAGGCCGTTCAAGCGTTCCAACTGGATGCGTTGCATCAACGCGCCCTTTTCATACACCGGAAGAAAACGCCGATACAATTCCAGGTAATCGACACTAGCACCTTGCTCGCGTAAACGCTCTGCCAGCAACTCACGCCCGCCCTCGCCGCGCAGGATCAACACCCGGCCGCCCGGCAGTGCAATAGCCTCGCGCAAGGCGGGCAGTTCAAGCAAGGCCTCGCTATCGTCGCCAGTGGCGGGATAGTGAACCTTGAGGCCATGATCGGCCAGTATCTGTGCCGTCGCCGCGCCGACACTGAACCAGGGCATTGGCGGCACACTGTCCCCCAACCGCTGCAACGCCAGGCGTGCAGCCGGCTTGCTCACCACGATGACGGCACAATAGCGCGGCAGCGCGCCGAATACCGCGCGTTGCTCAGCAGTCACCGGCAAGGCTTCGGTCTCCAGCAAAGGCAGGCAGCTGCTGTGAATGCCGCTCTTGGCCAATAACGCCGCCACGGCCGTCGACTCCTCGGCAGGCCGCGTCAGCAGCACTCGCCATTTGGTCACTGCGGGCCGGCCTCGCCATAGACTTTTTGCAAAATGGCACCCGCGCCTTTTTCCAGCAGTTCCTCGGCAACCTGAATCCCCAGGGCCGTGGCATCACGCTGCGGCCCACGCACCTCGGCGGTCAGCAGGTTACCGCCGTCCGGATCACCGACCAAGCCACGAAGCCACAGGTTCTCACCTTCGAGTACGGCATAGCAGGCGATGGGCACTTGGCAGCCACCGTTGAGGTGTTTGTTCAAGGCACGCTCGGCGGTAACACGCACTTCGGTGTCCGCGTGATCGAGAGGCTTGAGCAGTGCGTGAATTTCGCTGTCGGCGGTGCGACATTCGATGCCGACTGCGCCCTGCCCGCCAGCGGGCAGGCTGTCTTCGACGCTGATGGCCGAGGTGATGCGGTCTTCAAAGCCCAGGCGGATCAGGCCGGCAGCGGCGAGGATGATCGCGTCGTATTCGCCGGCGTCCAGCTTGGCGAGGCGCGTGTTGACGTTGCCACGCAAAAAGCGGATCTGCAGGTCGGGACGCCGCGTCAGCAACTGGGCCTGGCGACGCAGGCTGGAGGTGCCGACGATACTGCCTGGCGGCAATTCGTCCAGAGACGCGAAGGTGTTGGAAACGAAGGCGTCGCGCGGGTCTTCGCGCTCGCAGATACAAAAAAGGCCCAGGCCTTCAGGGAAGTCCATGGGCACGTCTTTCATCGAATGCACGGCGATGTCGGCTTCGTTATCCAGCAGCGCAGTTTCCAATTCCTTGACGAACAGGCCCTTGCCGCCGATTTTGGACAGTGGCGAGTCCAGCAGCTTATCGCCGCGACTGACCATGGGCACCAGGGAGACCTTGAGGCCGGGATGGGCCTGCTCAAGGCGTGCTTTGACGTATTCGGCCTGCCACAAGGCCAAGGCGCTTTTACGGGTGGCGATGCGGATTTCGCGAGAGGACATGGATCAATCCGTACTGAATAGATACGGCGGATAATAACAGCTCAGGCAAATACGCTTTGATTTGAATCAGCAAGTGCGGGGCCTCCCTGGCCACGTCGCACCGGGATAAGGAATGCAGACCGCGCCGCAGCCCTTGGGCTAAAGCTGCTGCATCATTTTGCGCACGCCAGCGACATGGCGTCGGCTGACGATCAACGCATCGCCATTGAGCCCCTTCAGGAATAACTGAAAGTGCCCCAGGGGCGTGCGCTGCAGGCGCTCGATACGTTCACGGGCGACCAGCGCGTTGCGATGAATGCGCACGAAACGCTCGCCAAACTCGTCTTCAAGCGCCTTGAGCGGCTCATCGAGCAACACTTCACCGGTCTCGTGGCGCAAGGTCACGTATTTGTGATCGGCAATAAAGTAGACCACCTGGGCGAGTGGGATCAGTTCGATGCCCTTGCGGGTACGCGCGCTGATATGGCTGCGCGGCCCGTTACCACTTTGCGCAGCCGGTTGCGTCAAGGCAGCCAGTTGGGCGCGGCTGGGACGCTCGGCTTTTTTCAAGGCTTTGAGCAAGGCTTCAGCAGTGGCCGGCTTGACGAGAAAACTGACACCGCTGTCTTCCAGCGCCTGTGCAGAAAACTCATCCTGCGCCGCACACAACACCACGGCAGGCGGCGATTCGCGTTCGCTCAGGCGGGCGGCGACCTGCAGGCCATCAAAGCCCGGCATCCGGATATCGAGCAGCACTACATCGGGCTTGTGGCTGTCGATCAGCGTCAACGCCTCCTCGCCACTGGTGGCACTCGGTTCAAGGACTGAATAACCCTCAAGTTCACTGACCAGACGGCTCAGTCGCTCGCGGGCTTGGGGTTCGTCATCAACGATCAGGACATTCATATTGCGCTGGATTCCTGCGTGAGTCTCGCACAAGGATAGCGTAGACAGGTGCGGTGACTGACGTCACAGCGATCCACGCTAAGACTAGCGCGAGCGGCAAAAAGTGCCCTGAGAATGGCACCCAAATTTACCCGGACCTGTTCAATAGCGCCCAAGACCCGCTGCATTCGGGCATCGTCGTAGGGTTCACTGATAAACAATCCGAATACCCCCCTGTTTAATGGATAGTCTGGTTATGACCGCATCACCCGACTTTGGTGCATTCACACACTATCAGTCCAACTGTAGACGCTCACTGAGGCGACATTGCTCAATCGTCAAATATCGTTTCAATAAGTACCTGTCACCAGTCTCGTCCCGGATGCGGTCGGCGGCAAGGCACTTAGCCATCTCTTACACAAATAAAATTGCCGACCACCCGCAGCACCGCCTCCACGGGCAACCCTGTTATGATCGCCTGCACACCTTCATGCCTCTTTTAAGCAGATCACGAGCGAATCCATGAGCACCGACAAGACCAACCAGTCCTGGGGCGGCCGCTTCAGTGAACCCGTCGACGCCTTCGTCGCGCGCTTCACCGCCTCCGTCACCTTCGATCAACGCCTTTACCGCCACGACATCATGGGCTCCATCGCCCACGCTACGATGCTGGCCAAGGTCGGCGTGCTGACCGACGCCGAGCGTGACAGCATTATCGACGGCCTGACCACCATCCGCGGTGAGATCGAGGCAGGGACGTTCGACTGGCGCGTAGACCTCGAAGACGTGCACATGAACATCGAGGCACGCCTCACTGATCGCATCGGCGTGACCGGCAAAAAACTGCACACCGGCCGTAGCCGTAACGACCAGGTCGCCACCGATATCCGCCTATGGCTGCGCGATGAGATCGACCTGATCCTGGGCGAAATCACCCGCCTGCAAAAAGGCTTGCTGGAGCAGGCCGAGCGTGAATCGGACACCATCATGCCCGGCTTCACCCACCTGCAGACCGCACAACCCGTGACCTTCGGCCACCACCTGCTGGCCTGGTTCGAAATGCTCAGCCGCGACTACGAACGCCTGGTCGATTGCCGCAAGCGCGCCAACCGCATGCCGCTGGGCAGCGCTGCACTGGCCGGCACCACCTACCCGATCGACCGTGAGTACACCGCACAACTGCTGGGCTTTGACGCCGTGGGCGGCAATTCTTTGGACGGCGTGTCGGACCGTGACTTCGCCATTGAATTCTGCGCCGCAGCCAGCATCGCGATGATGCACCTGTCGCGCTTCTCCGAAGAGCTGGTGCTATGGACCAGCGCGCAATTCCAGTTCATCGACCTGCCAGACCGCTTCTGCACCGGCAGCTCGATCATGCCGCAAAAGAAAAACCCCGACGTGCCAGAGCTGGTGCGTGGCAAGAGCGGCCGTGTGTTTGGCGCGCTGATGGGCCTGCTGACCCTGATGAAAGGCCAACCACTGGCCTACAACAAGGACAACCAGGAAGACAAGGAACCGCTCTTCGACGCCGCCGACACCCTGCGCGACTCGCTGCGCGCCTTTGCCGACATGATCCCGGCGATCAAGCCCAAGCACGCGATCATGCGTGAAGCGGCACTGCGCGGATTCTCCACCGCGACGGACCTGGCGGACTACCTGGTGCGCCGTGGCCTGCCGTTCCGTGACTGCCACGAAATCGTTGGCCACGCCGTGAAGTACGGTGTGGACACCGGCAAGGACCTTGCGGAAATGAGCCTGGAAGAACTGCGCCAGTTCAGCGACCAGATCGAGCAGGATGTGTTTGCCGTGCTGACCCTGGAAGGCTCGGTGAATGCCCGTAACCATGTGGGCGGCACTGCGCCGGCACAGGTCAAGGCAGCGGTCGTGCGCGGCAAAGAATTGCTCGCCAGCCGCTAAAACCGTGGCGAGGAGCTTGCTNGGAGCGCTTCGCACTCCAGCGGGAGCAAGCTCCCTCGCCACAAAAGCGACTCTATTTCTTGGCCGCAATCATCGCCATGAACGCCGGCATCGCCGCCTGCCTGTCCGCCTCTACCTTCTGCGCATTGGGCATCTCATTCAGGCGCGCCAACAATGCCTTCGCCTTCGGCAACTGCTCCAGCAGGTCCAGCCCAAACAGCTTTTCGCCCACACCGCAGGCCAGGCTGAGGCTGTACATGAAATACAGGTCCGCGAGGGTGAAGCTCTCACCTGCCACATAAGGCGCAAACTTACCGTGCCGGCCTAACGTACCCATCCCAAGCAGCAGCTCGGCCCTGGATTTTTCCTTGATCGCCTCCGGCACCGTCATGCCGAAAAAAGCCTCGGCGTAACACGCCCGCGCAGGCAGTTCGATGTACAGCTCGATCTCACGGCACAACGCCAACACCTGAGCCCGCGCAAACGGGTCGGCGGGCAACAGCGCCGGGCCTTCCTGGCTCTGCTCGAGGTATTCGAGGATGACGCTGGTTTCGTTGATGAACCCCTGCTTCACACCCAGCACGGGCACTTTGCCGCGGGGGCTGACCGCCAAAGCTTCGGGGGTTTGCCCGGCGTAAAAAGGCACTTCTTCGAAGGGCAGTCCTTTCTCCAACAGCGCCAGCTTGACCATGTTGTAGTAGTTGCTGACCGAAAATCCGTAAAGCTTGAGCATCGCAAAGCCTCCAGGCCGGGTGTGGGGTTGGCTGCAAGAGTTATAGATCCTTGAGGGCACCCTGACCAGCAGCATCACCCACCTGAATGGGGGTAGACTGACGCCCTTTCCTTGAGGAGCCTGCCATGAGCGAGCCGACCGATATCGACAACGACGAAGAAGAATTCACCGAGACCACGCTGATCGAAGCCATCGAGAACCAGATCGAGAGCGATAACCCGCCAGCGGCCAAGGCTACGTTCAACAAACTGACCCTGGTGGGTTACGAGCGCGAAGATATCCTGAATCTGATGGCTCACGTGCTGGCGTTCGAGATCGATGCCATGCTCGAAGATGACCGCGCCTTCAATACCGAGTGGTATGAAACGGCACTGCGGGCACTGCCCGAGCTGCCGCCGGAAAAGGAATAACCCCGGCACGCAGCAACACGCTGGACAGTTCGGCAAAGTGCGTTCACCTTATGGCCTGCTAGCCTCTAATAAATTTTAGAAAGTCTGGAGTCCTTATGTCGTATACCCCTGAGTTGGTTGCCGAACTGGAAATCCTTGTACTCTTCCCCTTGGACAGCACCAAGGAAGGCTTGAAAGTCCATCAGACTGCCGCCCCCACTGCCATCGCCGCTGCCAAGCGCCTCCATGCCAAAGGGCTGATCGACCAACCGGACGGGGGCTACCTGACGAGTCTTGGCCGGGACGCTGCCGAGCAAGCCCAAACCCTGCTGACCATCCTCACCACTGCCAGCACCAAAGAAGCCGCCTGATACCTGATACTGCCCATGGAGTCCGCCGCCTGCGGATTCCGCGGGCACTGCTGCGCGGCATACAGAATTCTGACGCCAAAAAGCCATTTCCCTCTAAAACTCCTACGCTACTGTCTGTAAACTCCTGCATGGCCGCCCGCGTCGGGCCCTGCGAGCCAACGAGTTCGACATGACCCGCACCCATGAAATCCGCCCCGATCTGGACGAAGGCATCGACCGCAAGGTGCTGACCCAACTGCGCGCGCGTTTCATGACCCTCAATCAAGGCCGCATGGCCCGGGCCGTCGAGGGGCTGACGCCACGTCAGCAAAGCGTGCTGGCCTTGTTGCCGCTGTTTTTCCACGTCAATCACCCGCTCTTGCCGGGCTATGTCTCTAGCAGCACGCCGGCCGGGCTGTCGAATTTCGAACCGGACGCTCAGGCCCTGGCCGATGCCCAGCGCCTGACCCGTTCGTTCTCCTATAAACCGCGCCACGGCAACCCGCCTACGCCGATCCACGGCTTGTTCCTGATGGGCAGCCTTGGCACCCTGGCCCAGGCCGATCAAAGCGATATGGACGTGTGGGTGTGCCACGCTCCCGACTTGAGCGAAACCGAGCTGGCCGAGCTGCGCAAAAAGTGCCAACTGCTGGAAACCTGGGCCTTGGGCATGGGCGCCGAAGCGCATTTCTTCCTGATCGACCCGACGCGCTTTGTGTTGGGTGATCGCGATACGCAACTGAGTTCCGACGACTGCGGCACCACCCAGCACTACCTGTTGTTGGATGAGTTCTATCGCACCGCGATCTGGCTGGCCGGGCGCACGCCCATCTGGTGGCTGGTGCCGGTCTACGAAGAAAGCCGCTACGCCGAATTTACTCACACCCTGGTGTCCAAGCGTTTTATCCGCACCGATGAAACCCTCGACCTCGGCCATCTGGCTCATATTCCTCCAGGGGAGTTTATCGGGGCCGGGCTGTGGCAACTGTTCAAGGGCATCGAGTCGCCCTACAAGTCGGTGCTCAAGCTGCTGCTGACCGAGGTCTACGCCAGCGAACACCCGAACGTGCGCTGCCTGAGCCTGCGCTTCAAACAGGCGGTGTTCAGCCATCAGGTAGACCTGGATGAGTTGGACCCGTACATCATGGTCTACCGCCGTATCGAGGAGTACCTCAAGGCCCGCAACGAGCTGGAGCGCCTGGAATTGGTGCGGCGCAGCCTGTACCTGAAGGTCAACCGCAAGCTCAGCGCCGGCCAGCGCACCGCCGGTTGGCAACGGCAACTGCTGGAACGCCTGGCGCAGGAGTGGAGCTGGGACACGCGCCAACTGGCCCTGCTGGACAGCCGCAGCCAATGGAAAGTGCGCCAGGTCGCCTCCGAGCGCCGTGCTCTGGTCAATGAGTTGAACTACAGCTACCGCTTCCTCACGCAGTTCACCCGCAGCGAACAGACCGCCAGCGCGGTCAATAAGCGCGAACTCAATGTACTGGGCCGCCGCTTGTACGCGGCGTTCGAGCGCAAGGCCGGCAAGGTCGAGTTCATCAACCCCGGCATCGCCCCTGACCTGGCCGAAGATACCTTGACTCTGGTGCAGTCGCCCAACCGCAAGGAGCCGGGCCAATACCATTGGGGCCTGTATAACGGCAACCTTACCGCTCTCGAATGGGAACACTTTGCACCGATCAAACGCAGCCGCGACCTGCTGGAAATGCTCACCTGGTGCCATCGCAACGGCGTGATCGACAGCAGCACCCGCCTGGCGCTGCACCCCGGCACCAGTGACATGACCGAGTTCGAGCTGTTCAACCTGCTGGGCAGCCTGCAACAGACCATCACCCTGCCCCTGGCCAGTGTCGACGAGGTCCGCTTGCTGCGCCCGGCAGTGCCAGAAGAGGTGCTGCTGCTGATCAACGTCGGGGTTGACCCGCTCAAGCATCATCGCGACCTGAATATTCTGATGACCACGGAGCGCACCGACTCCCTGAGCTATGCCGGCGTGCGCGACAACCTGGTGCTGACTCTGGACCAAGTCACGCTCAACAGTTGGAACGAAGTAATGGTCAGCCGCTATGACGGCCCGCACGCCCTGCTCGACTGCCTGCGCGACTATCTCAACCAATTGCCATCGAACCATCTGCCACGCCTGCGAGTGCGTTGTTTTTGTCACAACCGGGCACAGTTCATTGCCCAGCGGGTGGAAGAAGTATTCGACACCGCGCAGCATCTGCTGCTCGGCCAGGGCAATCATCGCTACCTGCTCCAGGTGCAACAGCATTATCACGTCATGGAACTGGTACCGGGCCAAGCCACCCATGTATCACTGCCGACTCAGGACGCGCTGATCGCTTACCTTAGCGAGGAGCTGGCCAGCTACAGCCCGTGGCACCTGGACGCCATGGCCTTGGAAGACCACGACCTGGCGCTGCTGCTGCCCATGGGCCAAGCCGAGTGTGTGCAGGTGTTCTACCGGGTCAATGAAGGCTTCGCCGACGTCTATGTGCTCGACGAATTCAACGCGCTCTGGCAACAGCGCTTGCCGTTTCATGATGAGCAAAGCCTCTTGGCCCCACTGCAACGCTTTTTGCAATCGATCCTGTACCGCCGGGAAGCGCTATTGTCCCTGGACACCCAGCAACCTGCGGGCGAAGTACAGATCCTGTACTACCAACTGTTGCCATCGGGCAACGGCCGGGCGCGGGGCGTGGAGCCACGACCGGCCCCGCAAGACCCGCCCAACAAGGCGTTTTATGACGTGCAGGCCATCATCGGTAAAGGCGCGCCAGGCCAGGTAGGGATCACCCTGTACTGTAATCAGCGGGAGTTTTCCGAACTGGAATTTGGCGACCAGCTGTTTGCAGTGGTCGCCCGGGAGATCGTCGGGCAACGTCGGGAAACCGAGCGTTACCGCGGCTATATCACTGATCTGGATCTGTCGGGGCTGCTCGGTGATGTGCAAAGCCCAAGCAATCTGTACCTGCGCTATAAAGCCGAACTGGAACAGTCACTCAATGCGGCCTTGGATCAGGTTTAGAGCGGGAAGGCGCCGCCATCTTTGGGCTGGCCTTCGACGCTGAGCAATTCCAGCTTGAGGGTCTTGCCGCCAGGCGCCGGCCAGTCGATGTGCTGGCCCACTTGCAGGCCAAGCAATGCGCTGCCCACGGGCGCCATGATCGAAATCTTGCCTTCGTCGGCGTTCGCGTGCTTGGGGTAGACCAGCGTCAGGTGATAGTCCTTTCCGCTGCTTTGTTCACGGCAATGCACGCTGGAATTCATGGTCACGACACCCGCAGGCACTTCATCGTGACCAACCACGTCTTCGGCGCGGTCGAGTTCGGCTTGCAACGCTTCGACGCCGGGAAACTCGTCGCCCAAGCGGTCGATCAGTTGCTCCAGACGCTGCACGTCAAGACGGGTAAGAATGATGGACGGTGCGGTGGTCATGATTCAGGCAGACTCCTTTTTTCTGCACAAAAAAGCAAAACCCCGCCAGGAAAAGGCGGGGTTCTCACGGACCTCGATGAATGGAGGTGTATCCGGACACTACCACAGCGACACAAATAAACAAGACGCCGTCAGGCGCTCGCCTTGCGCTGCTCGGCCTCGGCGCAGATCACCCGGCGCCGCGCATCGTCGGCAGAGCGCCATTCCCGGATGTCTTCCACATGGCGAAAGCAGCCAAGGCAGACTTTCCGCTCGTCCAGGCGACACAAACTGATACAAGGTGACGGCACCGCCGGGCTGACATTGCTGAACAGCGGCTTGGGCGGGCGTACGGCTACAGGCTCACTCACCATCAGATCTCGTCGAAATCCAGCTCGACGCCGGTGTATTCCTGAACCAGGCGCATAAGCATCTCACCCAGCAACTCTTCACTCTTGTCGCACTGCCATTTGCCGCTTTCTTCATCGTAGTCGAAGTGAACGCCACCGGAGCGCGCCGCCAGCCACAACTGACGCAGCGGCTCCTGGCGACTGAAGATCAATTGCTGGCCGCTCTCGAACTTGACCGTCAGCACACCGGCCGAGCTTTCCAGGTCCACGTCCAGGCCGCTGTCGTCGAAAATATCTTCCAGCTTCTCTTGGGTGGCATCCACCAGGTCGTGAAAACGGGCTTCGGTCAAACTCATTGTGGCAACCTCAAAAGTGTCTGGTTTTGCTCAAGCGCCGCACGATACGGGCGAGCTTCGCCGATTGCAAAGGATACTGATTTCATCACGGATGACGGTACGAAATATCCCCAGGCATCGTAGCCTGCTTCCCTACTGTCTCGGCAAACCCCCGCCGGACGGGTGGTGCGGCGCATAGGCAAGCTGGCGGGTGGTCGGTATACTCGGGCGCAATTAATGCATATTCAAGGATTTCGCCATGAAGCGCCTGATCTCTTCCCTTGCTGCGCTCGTCGCGGTCGCTTGCCTCGTTAGTGCCTGTGGCCAGAAAGGCCCGTTGTACCTGCCGGATGACAGCAAAGATCCAAACGAACAGGCGCAATCGTCGCAAAAGCCGTCAAAAGCCCATAAGCACGACACCTACTAAGTTAAGGGAAACTTATGGACGCTTTTAACTACCGGGACGGCGAGCTGTTCGCGGAAGGCGTGGCATTGTCCGCGATTGCCCAGCGCTTCGGCACCCCGACCTATGTGTACTCGCGTGCGCATATCGAAGCTCAATACCGCTCGTTCACCGACGCCCTCGACGGCGTGCCGCACCTGGTGTGCTACGCAGTCAAGGCCAACTCCAACCTGGGTGTACTCAATGTCCTGGCGCGTCTTGGCGCTGGTTTTGACATCGTATCCCGTGGCGAGCTGGAACGCGTACTGGCCGCCGGCGGCCAGGCGGACAAAATTGTCTTCTCTGGCGTCGGCAAGAGCCGCGAAGACATGCGCCGCGCCCTGGAAGTCGGCGTGCATTGCTTCAACGTCGAATCCACCGACGAGCTGGAGCGCCTGCAAATGGTCGCCGCCGAGATGGGCGTGCGTGCGCCGATCTCCCTGCGCGTCAATCCGGATGTCGACGCCGGCACCCACCCGTACATCTCCACCGGTCTCAAAGAGAACAAGTTCGGCATTGCCATCGCCGACGCCGAGGACGTGTACATCCGCGCCGCCCAACTGCCGAACCTGGAAGTGCTGGGTGTCGACTGCCATATCGGCTCGCAACTTACCACCCTGCCACCGTTCCTGGATGCCCTCGACCGCCTACTGGCCTTGATCGACCGCCTGGGCGAGTGCGGCATCTACCTGCACCACATCGACCTCGGTGGTGGCGTGGGCGTGCGTTATCGCGATGAAGAGCCGCCGCTGATTGCCGATTATATCCAGGCCGTGCGCGAACGCATCGAAGGCCGCGACCTGACGCTGATGTTCGAGCCAGGCCGCTACATCGTCGCCAACGCTGGCGTGCTGCTGACCCAGGTCGAGTACCTCAAGCACACTGAGCACAAGGATTTCGCCATCGTCGATGCGGCGATGAACGACCTGATCCGCCCGGCGCTGTACCAGGCCTGGATGGACGTCACCGCCGTGACGCCGCGCGCAAGCGACGCCCGCGCCTATGACATCGTCGGGCCCATCTGCGAGACCGGCGACTTCCTGGCCAAGGACCGTCAGCTTGCGCTTGAAGAAGGTGATCTGCTGGCCGTGCATTCGGCCGGTGCCTACGGGTTTGTCATGAGTTCCAACTACAACACCCGCGGGCGCACCGCCGAGGTGCTGGTGGACGGTGATCAAGCATTTGAAGTGCGTCGCCGCGAGACGGTAGCCGAGTTGTATGCTGGCGAAAGCCTGCTGCCGGAGTAAGCCATGCTGCTGCGTTTTACCAAGATGCACGGGCTGGGTAATGATTTCATGGTCCTCGACCTGGTCAGCCAGCACGCGCACATCCTGCCCAAGCACGCCAAACAGTGGGGCGATCGCCACACCGGGATCGGTTTCGACCAGTTGCTGCTGGTCGAGGCGCCGAGCAACCCGGAGGTGGATTTCCGTTACCGGATCTTCAACTCCGACGGTTCCGAAGTGGAACAGTGTGGCAACGGCGCGCGCTGCTTTGCGCGCTTTGTGCTCGACAAACGCCTGACTGCCAAACGCCAGATTCGCGTCGAAACCAAGGGTGGCGTGATCGAACTGGACATCCGCAATGATGGCCAGATCAGCGTCAACATGGGCGCCCCACGCCTGGTGCCGGCGGATATTCCGTTCCAGGCCACCGAGCAGGCCCTCAGTTACCCACTGGATGTGGAGGGCAAAACCGTGGAGGTCGCCGCCGTGTCCATGGGCAACCCCCATGCGGTGCTGCGGGTCACCGACATCAATAACGCCCCCGTGCATGAACTGGGGCCGAAGATCGAACATCACCCGCGCTTTCCGGCACGGGTCAATGTGGGCTTCCTGCAGGTGATCGACCGTAACCGTGCGCAATTGCGCGTATGGGAACGCGGCGCCGGCGAAACCCAGGCTTGCGGCACCGGTGCTTGCGCCGCTGCCGTGGCCGCGATCAGCCAGGGGTGGATGGATTCGCCACTGTTGATCGACCTGCCCGGCGGACGTTTGTCCATCGAATGGGCAGGCCCTGGCCACCCGGTGATGATGACCGGGCCAGCCACGCGTGTATACGAAGGACAGGTCCGTCTATGAGTGAGCCAAGCTAATGACCGATAAGCCTCAAGTACCCGCACACGCTACCCCGAGTGAAAGCCTGGAGGCCGCTGCTGTCGCGGCGTACCTTGAGGCTAATCCGGACTTCTTCGTCGAGCACGAAGAACTGCTGCCGGCCCTGCGCATCCCCCACCAGCGCGGCGATACCGTGTCGCTGGTGGAGCGGCAAATGAAGATCCTGCGCGAGCGCAACATTGAAATGCGCCACCGACTCTCTCATCTGATGGACGTGGCCCGCGACAACGACCGCTTGTTCGACAAGACCCGCCGCCTGATTCTGGCCCTGATGGATGCCGCCAGCCTGGAAGAAACGGTGATCGCCGTGGAAGACAGCCTGCGCGAGGATTTCCAGGTGCCCTTCGTCAGCCTGATCCTGTTCAGCGACAACCCGATGCCGGTGGGGCGCTGGGTCACAGGTGGCGAAGCGCAGACGGCCATCGGTGGCCTGCTGTCCGAAGGCAAGACCGTCAGCGGCACCTTGCGCGAGCATGAGCTGGACTTCCTGTTTGGCGCCGAACAGCGCAAGCAGATCGGCTCTACGGCCGTTATCGCCCTCAGCCATCAAGGCTTGCACGGGGTACTGGCCATCGCCAGCCGCGACCCGGCGCACTACAAAAGCTCGGTGGGCACGTTGTTCCTGACCTATATCGCCGAAGTGCTGGGCCGCGTCCTGCCACGCCACACCACCACCCTGCGCGCGGTGCGCTGATCATGGAGCGGCAACTGGACGCTTACTGCGCTCACCTGCGCAATGAGCGCCAGGTGTCGTCCCACACGCTGGAAGCTTATCGGCGGGACTTGAACAAGGTCCTGGCCTATTGCGAAAAACAGCACGTCAGCAGTTGGAAGGCCCTGGATATCCAGGCCCTGCGCAGCCTGGTCGCCCGGTTGCACCAACAGGGCCAATCCTCCCGCAGCCTGTCTCGCCTGCTATCGGCGGTGCGCGGCCTCTATCACTACCTCAATCGCGAAGGCCTGTGCGACCACGACCCGGCCAATGGCCTGTCACCGCCCAAAGGCGAACGGCGCCTGCCCAAGACCCTGGACACAGACCGCGCCCTGCAATTGCTCGACGGTGCCGTCGAGGATGACTTCCTGGCCCATCGCGACCAGGCAATCCTGGAGCTGTTCTACTCCTCGGGCCTGCGCCTGTCGGAGCTGACGGGCCTGAACCTCGATCAGTTAGACCTCGCCGATGGCCTGGTGCAAGTGCTCGGCAAAGGCAGCAAGACGCGCGTACTGCCCGTGGGCAGGAAAGCCCGCGAAGCCTTGCAGCTATGGCTGCCGCTACGCCTTCTGACCAACCCTGCAGACGATGCCGTGTTTGTCAGCCAGCAAGGCCGGCGCCTGGGGCCGCGCGCGATTCAACTGCGGGTCAAGGCTGCCGGCGAGCGCGAGCTGGGGCAGAATCTGCACCCGCACATGTTGCGTCATTCCTTTGCCAGCCACCTGCTCGAATCCTCCCAGGACCTGCGCGCCGTGCAGGAGCTGCTCGGGCACTCGGATATCAAGACCACGCAAATCTACACCCACCTCGACTTCCAGCACCTGGCAACGGTGTACGACAGCGCCCATCCACGGGCCAAACGCATCAAGGGCGGCGACTCATGAGTATCAAGCTGATTACCTTCGACCTGGACGACACCCTCTGGGACAACGTACCCGTCATCATCAGCGCCGAAGCGTCGATGCGCGAATGGCTGGCGACCCACGCGTCCAAGGTCGGCGACCTGCCCCTTGAGCATTTTGCCAGCCTGCGCCAGCAGGTGCTGCAGCGTCATCCCGAACTCAAACACCGTATCAGCCTGCTGCGTCATCGCGTGTTGATGCATGCGTTCGAGGAGGCCGGTTACCCCCAGCCTGAGGCCACAGAGATGGCGGATGTCTGCTTCGAAGCGTTCATCCATGCACGCCACCAACTCAGCGTGTTTCCGGAAGCCGAGCCGATGCTCAAGGCGCTGCGCCAGCACTTCCTGCTCGGCGTGATCACCAATGGCAATGCCGATGTGCAGCGTGTGGGCCTGGCGGACTACTTTCACTTTGCCCTGCGCGCTGAAGATATCGGCATCGCCAAGCCGGATGCACGGCTGTTTCATGAAGCACTGCAACGTGGCGGTGTGGACGCCAGCGCGGCAGTGCATGTGGGCGATCATCCTGGGGATGACATCGCCGGCGCGCAGCAGGCGGGACTGCGGGCGGTGTGGTTCAACCCCACGGGCAAGGCCTGGGAGGGTGACAAGCACCCGGATGCGCAGATTCGCAGCCTGACGGAGTTACCGCCACTGCTGAGTCGCTGGAGCTAACACTGACCCCAATGTGGGAGCTGGCTTGCCTGCGATAGCGGTGGATCAGTCAACACAGGGCTCGCAGATAGACCGCTATCGCAGGCAAGCCAGCTCCCACAGGGTATTGCAGCAAACCGGTAAATTGCTCCAGGCATGAAAAAGCCCG
Source organism: Pseudomonas sp. 22072 (assembly GCF_052046095.1). Lineage (NCBI taxonomy): Bacteria > Pseudomonadati > Pseudomonadota > Gammaproteobacteria > Pseudomonadales > Pseudomonadaceae > Pseudomonas > Pseudomonas sp. 22072. The sequence continues at coordinate 336,038 of NZ_JBQEQE010000001.1, read as the reverse complement.
CAGCGACGGCGGGCTTTTTCTTACAAGCAGGAGGCAGACCTCAGATAGGTCGGCTGCCGTACTTGTTATCCGGCTTCTTCGGTGGATCAGCCACCACGTTGGCCTCGACTTCCTGCACTTTGCCGCCTTTAGCGAGGAACTCTTCCATCGCACGCGCCAGGGCATCGCGCTCTTTGTTCTTGGCTTCAACGCTCGGCAACTCGTCTACCGACACAGCCGCCTTGGCTTTGCCTTTGGCTTTGGGAGCCGCGTCATCGCCAACACTGTCATCGACGTCCTCAGCAACGTCTTCGGCCGCAACTTCAAGACCGTCTTCGGTGTCGTCTTCATCACCTACTTCGAGGTCGTCTTGTTCCAGATCATCGTCGCTCATGTTCTACCTCATGACTTGCGAAAAGCAGATTAGTTATAGCCCAGCTTCACCCTCTGTCGAGGTTGCCGGAAAAAAATCAACATCCACTGGATCACCAGTGGCTTATGCCCCTTCACCATGCAAGGTGGCGAGGACTTTACGAGCACCGCCATGATCACGGTGCTCGCCCAGATAAACACCTTGCCAGGTCCCTATCGCCAAGCGGCCGGCCTTGACCGGCAAACTCAGCTGGCAGCCCAGCAGACTGGCCTTGAAGTGCGCCGGCAGATCATCCGGACCTTCGTCGTTATGTTCAAACCCTGCGCGACCTTGTGGCACCAGCAGGTTGAAAAAACGCTCGAAGTCACGGCGAACCGCCGGGTCGGCATTCTCGTTGACGGTCAACGAGGCCGAGGTGTGCTGCAGCCACAGATGCAACAGGCCCACACGGCACGCCCTCAATTCAGGCAAGCCGGCAAGCAACTCGTCCGTTACCAAGTGAAAGCCCCGGGGCTTGGCCCGCAGGGTAATCAGGGTCTGTTGCCACATACAGTTCTCCGCCCATCGGCGCGCATTCTAGCGCGCTCTGGGAAAAAACAAAGTGCCTAATACGCCTTCATGCCTGTAAGACATTTGCACCCTTAAAAGTGGAGTGTGGATCCCATCACAAAGTCGATAAAAAACCCATGCACCTTTAGCCACAGACAAACGCCGGGCAAAAAAATGCCCGGCAAGCCGGGCATGTTTTTTTCGGGTAATTACAAGTTGTAGCCGCGCTCGTTGTGTTGTGCCAGATCGAGGCCGACCGCCTCTTCTTCTTCGGTGACACGCAGGCCCATGACCATGTCGAGCACCTTGAGGATGACGTAGGTCACGATCGCCGTGTAGATCACGGTGAAGCCCACGCCTTTGCACTGGATCCAGACCTGGGCCGCGATGTCGGTCACGGTGCCGAAGCCGCCCAGAGCAGGAGCTGCGAACACACCGGTGAGGATCGCACCGACGATACCGCCGATACCGTGCACGCCGAAGGCGTCCAGGGAGTCGTCATAACCCAGCTTGCGCTTGAGGCTGGTCGCGCAGAAGAAGCACACCACACCGGCGACCAGACCAATCACCAGGGCGCCCATCGGGCCCACGGTGCCAGCCGCTGGCGTCACGGCGACGAGGCCGGCGACCACGCCCGAGGCGATACCCAGTGCGCTTGGCTTGCCGTGGGTGATCCACTCGGCAAACATCCAGCCCAGGGCCGCAGCTGCGGTAGCGATTTGAGTTACCAGCATCGCCATGCCCGCGGTGCCGTTGGCCGCCGCAGCGGAACCGGCGTTGAAGCCAAACCAGCCGATCCACAGCATGGCCGCGCCCACCAGGGTATAGCCCAGGTTATGCGGGGCCATCGGGGTGGTGGGGAAGCCTTTGCGCTTGCCGAGCACGATGCACGCCACCAGGCCAGCCACACCCGCGTTGATGTGCACAACGGTGCCGCCGGCGAAGTCCAGCACGCCCCAGTCCCACATCAGGCCGCCATTGCCGCTCCAGACCATGTGCGCAATCGGCGCATAGACCAGGGTGAACCAGATAGCCATGAAGATCAGCATCGCGGAGAACTTCATACGCTCAGCGAAAGCACCGACGATCAGCGCCGGAGTAATGATGGCAAAGGTCATCTGGAAGGTGATGAACACGGCTTCCGGAAACAGCGCCGCCGGCCCGGTGATGCTGGCTGGGGTGACACCCGCCAGGAACGCCTTGCCCATGCCGCCGAAGAAGGAATTGAAGTTGACCACACCTTGTTCCATACCGGTGGTATCGAACGCGATGCTGTAGCCGTAGACAACCCACAGGATGCTGATCAGGCCAGTGATGGCGAAGCACTGCATCATCACCGACAGAATATTCTTGGAGCGGACCATGCCGCCGTAGAACAGCGCCAGGCCAGGGATGGTCATGAACAGCACCAGCGCGGTGGCGGTAAGCATCCAGGCGGTGTCGCCGGAATTGAGGACTGGAGCAGCCACTTCATCTGCCGCCATGGCCAGGCTTGGCATTACGATGGACAGCAGGGCTCCGAGCCCTGCGAATTTACGCAGAGTCATATTGTTTTCTCCTGGGGCGTTGGGGTTTGGCGGCTTAGATTGCGTCGGTATCGGTTTCGCCGGTACGGATGCGAATAGCCTGTTCCAGATTGACCACGAAGATCTTGCCGTCACCGATCTTGCCGGTGTTGGCCGCCTTGGTTATCGCCTCGATAACCCGATCAAGATCCTTGTCGTCAATGGCGACATCGATCTTCACCTTCGGCAGGAAATCGACCACGTATTCCGCGCCGCGATACAGCTCGGTATGACCCTTCTGCCGACCGAAGCCCTTGACCTCAGTAACGGTAATGCCCTGCACGCCGATCTCGGACAGTGACTCGCGTACATCGTCCAACTTGAACGGCTTGATGATGGCAGTGACTAGCTTCATGAAAACTCTCTCCCGAATTTGGTGGACTTGCCCCAGGAAAACAAACCCGTCTCAAGTCTAAGCGCAGTGCCTGGCTTTGTAACGCATCGTCGCCTCGGCATTTGCCGTCGCGACGCCAGCGAACCACTGGTGACGAGCCCTGTACCCCGGATCCGTCGGCGCACTGCATTCGTCACAGCGACTGCATCAGTGCATGGGTCATGATCGTCTAAGCAGAAACCTTGCCAGCTCCGTAAAAACCACCGAAATCAATCCTTTGCCCGCTTATGCCCACCTACGGGGCGCCTGCGCGGCCGCAATGCGCATCAAAACAGTGCGCAGCCGCCCGCCCCCATGCGCGAAAACCGTGCGCAGCGGGGCGTGAAAATGACTATAGACGCTGCGTGGTACACTGCCGGCCAACTGTTTTCCGGAATATGTCCAATGCTCGCGCCCAAAGACTTCCTCGACGCCCTGAGCGGCCACGCCTCTCGCCTGTTCAGCGGCGACACTCCGCTGCCCCGCAATGAAATCGAAAGCCAGTTCAAGGCTTTGCTACAGAGCGGTTTCAGCAAGCTCGACCTGGTCAGCCGGGAAGAGTTTGACAGCCAGATGGTGGTGCTGGCCCGCACACGTGCGCGGCTGGAGAGCCTGGAGGCGAAGGTGGCTGAACTTGAAGCACGGTTGACGCCACCCTCTGCTGAATAAACACGGTGAGTGTGGGAGCTGGCTTGCCTGCGATGGCGGTGCATCAGNTCAGCGGATGATTCTTTGCTGACACACCGCCATCGCAGGCAAGCCAGCTCCCACATTCTGTTTTGCGTTGCCGTCCGGATACGTTCTGTAAAACCTCCCCCGCCCCGCTCCATCCCACCTCGTCTACCCTTGAAAAAACCGCAGGAAGCGGCCCTCCCATTCAAGGAACGAGCATGTCCCTCGCCATCGTCCACAGCCGCGCCCAGGTCGGTGTAGAAGCCCCCGCCGTCACCGTCGAGGTGCACATGGCCAATGGTCTGCCGTCTCTCACTCTCGTGGGTTTGCCCGAAACTGCAGTGAAGGAAAGCAAGGATCGCGTGCGCAGCGCCATCCTCAACTCGGCGCTGCAATATCCGGCCCGCCGCATTACACTCAATCTCGCGCCCGCCGACCTGCCCAAGGACGGCGGGCGTTTTGATCTGGCGATTGCCCTGGGCATCCTGGCAGCCAGTGTGCAAGTGCCGGCGCTGATGCTCGATGACGTGGAATGCCTTGGGGAATTGGCGCTGTCCGGCGAGGTGCGCGCGGTGAAGGGGGTGTTGCCGGCCGCGCTGGCGGCGCGCAAGGCCGGGCGCACCGTGATAGTGCCGCGCGCCAATGCCGAGGAGGCGTGCCTGGCGTCAGGGTTGAAGGTGATTGCGGTGGATCACCTGCTGCAAGTGGTGGCGCACCTGAATGGACAGGTGCCGATTGAGCCCTACAGGTCCGACGGTTTGCTGTACTTGAACAAGCCTTACCCAGACCTGAGTGAAGTGCAGGGCCAACTCGCGGCCAAGCGAGCATTGCTGATCGCGGCGGCGGGCGCGCATAACCTGTTGTTCACCGGGCCACCAGGCACCGGCAAGACTTTATTGGCCAGCCGGCTACCGGGCTTGCTGCCGCCGTTGAGCGAGCAGGAAGCGCTGGAAGTGGCAGCGATCCAATCCGTGGTCAGCCTGGCACCGCTGAGCCATTGGCCAAACCGCCCGTTTCGCCAGCCGCACCACTCGGCATCCGGGCCGGCGCTGGTGGGTGGCGGCTCGAAGCCACAACCGGGGGAAATCACCCTGGCTCATCACGGGGTGTTGTTCCTGGATGAACTGCCAGAGTTCGATCGCAAGGTACTGGAGGTGCTGCGCGAGCCATTGGAGTCGGGGCACATCGTGATCTCCCGAGCCCGAGACCGTGTGAGCTTCCCGGCGCGCTTTCAACTGGTCGCGGCGATGAATCCCTGCCCCTGCGGCTACATGGGCGAGCCCAGCGGGCGTTGTCGGTGTACACCGGAGCAGATCCAGCGCTATCGCAACAAGCTCTCCGGGCCGTTGCTGGACCGGATTGATTTGCACCTGACCGTCGCGCGGGAGGTCACTGCGCTGAACCCCGCCCAACAAGCCGGTGATACCACCGCGCAAGCGTCCGCTCAGGTGGCGCAAGCCCGGGAACGCCAGCACCAGCGCCAGGGTTGCGCCAATGCATTCCTCGATCTGCCCCGGCTGCGCGAACACTGCCAGTTGGCCAAAGCCGATGAAAGCTGGCTGGAAAGCGCGTGTGAGCGGCTGACATTATCACTGCGCGCAGCCCATCGATTGCTCAAGGTGGCTCGCACCCTGGCGGACCTTGAGCAAGTGGAAGGCATCGCCCGCCATCATTTGGCGGAGGCGTTGCAGTACCGACCAGCCGCAAATGGCTAGCACTTGTCAGGCAAAATCCAGCAGCAGCCTCGCCACTTCCAGCACTTCTTGCAGCGCCGCTTCTGCGGACTCTGCGGAAGGCTTGAGCATCAGGTCATCGGCATAGCCCATCGCCAGGGCGAAGATCTGCCGTGCAGCGCGTTGAGCCGACTCGCAGCGAAAGACGCTATCGGCAACGCCCCGCTCGATCACCTCGGCAAGCATGCTTTGCCATTGGGCGTTGATTACCAGATAAGCCTGGGTCATTTGCGCGTCATGCATGGCCTCGTCCCAGGCGTCGAGCCACAGCGCCCAGCCGGCGTCAGCGGTGCTGGGCAGGCAGTCGCGCAAAAAACCCACGAGCGCCTCCAGGGGTGGCGCATCGGCCAACGGCTCGCGCACTTCATCCAGTTGCTCATTGGCAAAGCGTACGAAGGCTTCGCGGCGCAGTTCATTCCAGTCGCTGAAGTAGTGATAGACATGACTGCGCGACAAGCCGGCATGTTCGGCGAGGTCACGGGTGGATACATCGGCGAAACCCTTGCTGCGAAACAGCTCCAGGGCGGCGGCGATGATCTGGTCTTTACGGTCGGTACGCGACATGGGCAATTCCTTCGAGCACGAGCAGATAAGCGGCGCTTGCTTTTTGAGCGATCGCTCAAGGATACTTGAGCAGTCGCTCAATAATAGCGTCTATTACTCCTCTGGTGCACCCATGACATCCGTCACCCCACAAATTCTGATCGAAGAAAGCAAGAAAGTCGGCCAGCAGTCTGCCAGCCAGACCCTCAAGGCTATTGCCAGAGCCTATCCCGGCAAGCTGTCTTGCACCTTGTCGCTGGTGGCGCTGGAGAACGCGCTGTTGTTGGCTTACCCACTGTTTGCCGGGTTCGCGGTGGATTCGATTATCCGTGGCGATACCACCAGTGCGTTGCTGTATGCCGCCGTGGTCATGGCGTTCTGGGCCGTTGGGGCGGCGAGACGGGCGCTGGACACCCGTACGTTCACGCGCATCTACGCGGACCTTGCGGTGCCGGTCATTCTCAACCAGCGCCAACAGAACCACAGCACCTCGAAATCGGCGGCACGGGTAGTACTTGCTCGGGAGTTTGTCGACTTCTTTGAAAAGCACGTGCCTATCATCGCCACGGCGTTGGTGTCGATTGTGGGCGCGGCAGTGATGCTGATCGTGATTGAGCCATGGGTAGGCATGGCGTGCCTGGCGGCCCTGCTGCTGTGCATCACCTTGTTGCCGCGTTTTGCCCAGCGCAATCAGGCGCTGCACGAACGTCTGAACAACCGCCTGGAAAAAGAAATCGGCCTGGTCGAAAAGGTCGGCGCGCCGACCCTGCGACGCCACTACCAGGTGCTGTCACGCCTGCGCATCTGGCTGTCAGACCGCGAGGCTGCGGCGTTCCTGTTTATCGGCATGACCGCGGCCTTACTGTTCGTGGTTGCGATCAGCCAATTGGCCATGTCCCCAGCGGTGAAGGCCGGCCACATCTACGCCGTCATGACCTATCTGTGGACCTTCGTCACCAGCCTGGACGAAGCGCCAGGCATGGTCGACCAACTGGCGCGGCTCAAGGACATTGGCAAGCGCGTAGACCCAGGGCTTGGGGAGGCCTGAGCCTCAACGAAACCGATCCACCTCATGACGCAAGCCTGCCGCCAAGGTCTCCAGTTCCTTGGCGGTAACCGCCAGGTTGGACACCACTTCACGCTGCTCGCTGTTGGCCAGCGCAATGCTCTGCAGGTTGCTGCTGAGCAAGGTCGCGGTGCTGCTCTGTTCCTGGGTGGCGGTGGTGATCGCAGCAAATTGCTGGCCGGCCGAGCGGCTTTGCTCGTCAATACGCGCCAGGGCCGAGGCCACATCGGCGTTGCGCGACAGGCCTTCCTGCATCAGCGCATTGCCGTGCTCCATGGTGCTGATGGCGTTACCGGTTTCCTGCTGGATGCTCTGGATCATGCCGGAGATTTCATCGGTGGCCTGGCGGGTGCGCGAAGCCAGGTTGCGCACTTCGTCGGCGACCACGGCGAAGCCACGACCTTGCTCGCCGGCGCGCGCAGCCTCGATGGCGGCGTTGAGCGCCAGCAGGTTGGTCTGTTCTGCGATGGCGGTAATCACGCCGACGATCCCGCCGATTTCCTGGGAACGCTGGCCCAGGGTGTTGATCACGGCAGCGGTGCTGTTCAGCGCAGTGGCGATATGTTCCAGGGACGATGACGCCTCTTGCATCGAACTGCGGCCGATACGGGTTTGCTGGGCATTCTCTTGAGCCAGGCGCTCGGTGTTGCCCATGTTGTCGGCAATGTTCAGCGAGGTAGCACTGAACTCTTCCACCGCACCGGCCATGCTGGTGATCTCGCCGGACTGCTGCTCCATGCCTTCATAGGCACCGCCAGACAAGCCCGACAGCGCCTGGGCGCGGCTGTTGACCTGTTCGGCGGCGGTACGGATATGCGACACCATGGTCGACAGCGCCTCACCCATCTGGTTGAAACTACGCGCCAGCTGGCCGATTTCGTCATGGCTGGACACATTGAGCCGCGCACTCAAATCGCCCGCACCCAGGGCCTGGGCCTGGCGCACCAGCTCGCTCAATGGCGCCAGCTTGCTGCGCAACAGCCACACCGTGGCGCCCACTGCCAGCAACATCGCCAGCACACTGCCGATCACCAGGCGGATGCCGACTTCCCAGGTCACTGCGCGAATCTCAGCCTTGGGCATGCTCGCTACCACCGCCCAAGGGCCGCCTTCAAACGGCACCGAGACACTATAGAAATCTTCGTTTTTGTCGCTCCAGAAACGGCCAGCACCCGGCTTTTTCGCCAGGTCGAGCATCACGGCAATCGCCTGATCCGGCGCTTGCACGCCAGCCGGCGGCACCAGCCAGTGCTTTTGCTCATCCAGCAGCGCGAGGGAGCCGGTCTGGCCGATGCGGAAGCGCTTGAGGTTTTCAAACTGGGCGTTCTGCGCATCGGTGTAATCGAAACCGATGAACAGCACGGCGATGACCTGCCCACTGCTGTCACGTACGGGGCTGTATTGGGTCATGTAGGAGCGGTCGAACAACACGGCACGGCCGATGTAGGTCTGGCCGCTCACAACGCGCTGGTAGGCCGCGCCCTGACGGTCGAGCACGGTGCCAATGGCGCGATTGCCGTCCTGCTTGGTCAGGGAGGTGCTGACGCGGATAAAGTCGTCGCCGCTGCGCACGAACACCGTGGCCACGCCACCGGACATCTGCTTGAACTCATCCACCTCTTCGAAGTTATTGTTCAGCACCTCATTGCCCAAGTAGAGGCTCGGCGTCTGTACGCCGGCCACGGCCACGGGCTGGTCCGCACGCACACTCAAGCCGGCGCCGAAGCGCTTTTCAAACAGCCCGCTCAAACGCTGGGTGCTTTCACGCAAGGTGCTGTGGAAGGTGTTGAGTTGGTCGGCGAGCAAACGCGCCTCGCTGGCCAAGTGTTCCTCGCGGGTGGCGAGGTTGGCGGAGTCGAGGGTACGCAGGGCAAAGACCGTACTGCCGCTGATCACGACAGCCAGAATCACGGCGAGTGCAAGGCCTAACTGGGAGGCAATCCGGGCACGAGGTTGAGACATGACAGCTCCTGGCCGAGGCCAGGATCATCCTGATCTCATAGCGCTGCTCGGCAAATTATCTAGTGGGAAACGGTAGTGCACGAGGGTTCCAACACCTTTCTTCGGCGGCATTTGGCAATACTTGAGCGAATCACAGGGGTATCCCGCAAACGATTGCACAAACGGTCCGGCCCTACTCAATCGAGGCGTTCAACCGGAGGCAATTCCATCGCCTTGACTTCACCCTGAAGAAATTCCGCCAGCCGTCGCAAACGTTCGCCACCCGGACGGGTTTTCGGCCACACGAGGTAGTAGCTTTCCCCACTGGCCACGGCCGTAGGCCACGGCAGGCTCAAGCGTCCCTGCGCCACGTCTTCGGCCACCATCAGCAAATCCCCCATGGAGACGCCATAGCCTCGGGCGGCGGCTATCATGCCCAGTTCAAGCGTGTCGAACACCTGCCCACCCTTGAGTGAAACGTGAGATGACAACCCCATGCGCTGCAGCCAGTAACGCCAGTCGCGGCGGTCAGGCGTCGGGTGCAGCAGTTCGGCGGTTGCCAGCCGCGTCACGTCCCAGGGACCGTCGTCCAACAGATTCGGCGCTCCCACCGGGATAAGCATTTCCGCAAACAGATAACTGGCCTCCCAGTCCGCCGGAAAGTGCCCGTTGCTGAGCAACACCGCGCAGTCGAATGGCTCTTGGTTGAAGTCCACTTCATCAATGCTCATCCACGCACTGGTGAGTTGCACCTCATTGCCTGGCTGCAACGCGCGGAAGCGACTCAACCGCGCCAGCAGCCAGCGCATGGTCAAGGTGGACGGCGCCTTCATACGCAGGATGTCATCTTCGGCATTCAAGGTATGGCAAGCACGCTCCAGGGCAGCGAAGCCTTCCCGTACGCCTGGCAGCAACAAACGCGCCGCTTCCGTGAGCTGCAACGTGCGCCCGCTGCGCTGGAACAATCGGCAGGCGAAATAATCTTCGAGCGTACGGATATGCCGGCTGATCGCACTCTGGGTAATCGACAATTCCTCAGCCGCACGGGTAAACGAGTGGTGACGGGAGGCGGCTTCAAATGCCCGCAAGGCATAAAGAGGAGGAAGACGACGAGACATGCTGAAAGCTCCGACTGCGCAATCTGGAAACCCTACCAGAATCGCTCATGCATGAGTTTTAATCATGCTAATGATCGCTTTTATCCTTTTGTGCAATGCGCTGAATGCGCCGAGAATCAACCCTTCCCCACCTTCCTGACCATTCGAGTGTGATGATCATGCAACATCCGGCACGTACCGAACTCTGGGCCATTCTGCGGCTATCGGGGCCGTTGATTGCCTCACAGTTGGCGCACATGCTGATGGTGCTGACCGACACCTTGATGATGGCGCGCTTGAGCCCCGAGGCACTGGCCGGCGGAGGCCTGGGCGCGGCGAGCTATTCGTTCGTGGCGATCTTCTGCATCGGCGTGATCGCAGCCGTGGGCACCCTGGTCGCCATTCGCCATGGCGCGGGCGATATCGACGGCGCCACTCGCCTGACCCAGGCCGGGCTGTGGCTGGCGTGGCTGATGGCCCTGGCGGCGGCGTTGCTGTTATGGAACTTGAAGCCGGTGCTGCTGATGTTCGGCCAGACCGAAACCAACGTGCATGCGGCCGGGCAATTCCTGACGATCCTGCCCTTTGCCCTGCCCGGCTACCTGAGCTTCATGGCCCTGCGCGGCTTTACCAGCGCCATCGGCAAGGCCACCCCGGTGATGGTGATCAGCCTGTGCGGCACCGTGGTCAACTATCTGCTCAACCATGCGCTGATCGAAGGCATGTTCGGCCTGCCGAAACTGGGCCTGATGGGCATCGGCCTGGTGACCGCCATCGTCGCCAATGGCATGGCGCTGGCACTGATGTGGTACATCCGCAGCAACCGCACCTACGCCGCCTACCCGCTGGGCACAGGCCTGCTGCGCCTGAATACCCACTACCTGCGCGAGCTGTGGCGCCTGGGCCTGCCGATTGGCGGCACCTATGCGGTAGAGGTCGGGTTGTTTGCCTTTGCGGCGTTGTGCATGGGCACCATGGGCAGCACGCAGTTGGCGGCACACCAGATCGCCCTGCAGATTGTCTCGGTGGCCTTCATGGTGCCGGCGGGGATGTCCTACGCGGTGACCATGCGCATCGGCCAGCATTACGGCGCCGGGCAGTTGCTGCAGGCACGCCTGGCCGGACGAGTGGGCATAGGATTCGGCGCCATGGTGATGTTGGGGTTTGCGGCGGTACTGTGGCTGTTTTCCGACCCGCTGATCGGACTGTTCCTCGACCATGACGACCCGGCGTTCCATGACGTCATCGTCCTGGCGGTGAGCCTGCTGGCCGTCGCCGCCTGGTTTGAATTGTTCGATGGCGTGCAGACCATCGCCATGGGTTGTATCCGTGGCCTGAAGGACGCCAAGACCACCTTCCTGGTGGGCCTGGGTTGCTATTGGCTGATTGGCGCACCGTCAGCCTGGTTGATGGCGTTCACCCTGGGCTGGGGGCCAACAGGCGTCTGGTGGGGCCTGGCACTGGGCCTGGCGTGTGCGGCGGTGAGCCTGACCTGGGCATTTGAGGCGAAGATGAAGCGGATGATTCGGCAGGAGCCAGATGCTCCTGTTGGTTTCCAAGCGGCACTGCCTGACTAGCGAGTGCACGCGGCACATGTGGGAGCTGGCTTGCCTGCGATAGCGGTGTGTCAGNGGCAAGCCAGCTCCCACATTTGAACCACTTTGAAGGCTTAACCCAACAGCGCCTGCTGGCTTTGCCCGAACATCAGGTATTCCACCAGCTCGGGCAGCGGCAACGGCTTGCTGATCAGGTAACCCTGGACCTGGTCGCACCCAAACAAGCGCAAAAGTTCAAGTTGCTCAGGGGTTTCCACGCCTTCGGCGACCACTTCCAGGTTGAGGTTGTGGGCCAGGTTGATCATGGCGTGCACCAGCTTGCGGTTTTCTTCGCGCTCTTCCATGCCGCCGACAAAGCTCTTGTCGATCTTCAACAAGGCAATCGGCAGGCTGTTGAGGTGCACAAACGACGAAAAACCGGTGCCGAAGTCATCCAGGGAAAACCGCACACCCAGCCGGCCAAGGGCGTCCATGGTCTGCTTGACCAGGTCGCTGCGGCGCATCACGGCGGTTTCGGTCAATTCGAACTCCAGCCATTGCGCTTCCACGCCGCGCTCGGCAATCAGGCGGCTGAGGGTAGACAGCAACTGACTGTCCTGGAACTGGCGAAACGACAGGTTGACCGCCATGTGCAGCGGCGGCAGGCCGCGTTCACGCAGGTCTTGCATGTCGCGCAGGGCTCGGGAGATCACCCAGTAGCCCAATGGCACGATCAAGCCACTCTGTTCGGCCAGCGGCACGAACTCGCTGGGCGGCAACAAGCCGCGCTCGCCGTGACGCCAGCGCACCAGGGCTTCGAGGCCAACGATATGACCGTCGTCCAGGTCCAGGCGCGGCTGGTAATGCAGCTCCAACTCATCGCGACGCAAAGCCCGGCGCAGTTCACTTTCCAGGTCGGCCAGGCTGCGCGCGTTGCGGTTGATGCGTTCATTGAAGATATGAAAGGTACAGCCCTGGGTGCTTTTGGCCTGCTGCATGGCGATATGGGCGTGCCACATCAACGGGTCGGCGCCAGCGCGGGCTCGAGCATGGGCCATACCCAGGCTGCAACCGATCAACAGGCTTTCGCCATCCACCCAATAGGGTTCGGCCATCACTTCGGTGATGCGCTCGGCCATCCATTCGGCGCGCTGGGGCGCCCGGCGGGTATCGATCAACAAGGCAAACTCATCGCTGCCCAGGCGCGCCAGTTGGTCCCCGGCTTCGAGCTGGCTCTTGAGCCGCGACACCACTTGCAGGATCAAACGGTCGCCCGCCTGATGGCCGAGGGCATCGTTGGCATGACGAAAATTGTCCAGGTCCAGATGGCCGAGGGCCAGGCCACGGCCTTCGTTTTCTGCCAGCCGGGCGGCCAGCAAGGTCTGGAAGCCCTGACGGTTGGCAATACCGGTGAGCGGGTCTTGCTCGGCCAGGCGCTGCAAGGTGTTTTCCAGCACGCCGCGCTCGCGCACATGGCGCAGGCAGCGGCGCAATGTGTCGGCGTCCAATGCATCCAACACCAACCAATCGCTGACACCCAGCGGCGACACCAGTGGCTCCTGCTCCAGCAGCAATACACACGGCAGGCTGCACCGGCCGGGGCCGGGCTGCAGGCTGGGCGTGGTCAATAACACAGCACCCTGGTCGTCATCGAACAGGCGGCTTACCGAGTCCCAGTTGGGCGCACTGATCAGCACAGCCCCTTCGCCCATCGGCGCCAGGCACTCGCGCAACAACGCTGCCCACTCGGGCTCATCGGCCAGCAGCAGCAAACGCAAGGGTTCGACAGGCGTAGACACGCTAACTCCCTAGACTCTGCAAAATTTCATTAGCGGTGCCATTATGACGTGCGGCCTGACAATGACAAAGGATGACAAATGATAGGTGTTATCAAAAACGTAGACTGTAAATATTAGTCTCGAATAATCCTTAACATCCTGCGGCAAAGTAGCAAAACCGGCAAATTTAGATCGAGTGGTACGTCACACCGTCGTTCTATGGCAGCAGAATCTTTCCAGCCTGTTAAAATGCCCGCCCTTTTGAACAACGACCCCTGAAATTCCGTATGTCCCGACTCAATCCCCGGCAGCAAGAAGCCGTGAACTACGTCGGCGGCCCTCTATTGGTGCTCGCCGGTGCAGGCTCCGGCAAGACCAGCGTGATCACGCGCAAGATCGCGCACTTGATCCAGAACTGCGGCATCCGCGCCCAGTACATCGTCGCCATGACCTTCACCAACAAGGCGGCACGGGAAATGAAAGAGCGGGTCGGCACCCTGCTCAAAGGCGGCGAAGGCCGCGGCCTCACCGTGTGCACCTTCCACAACCTGGGCCTGAACATCATCCGCAAGGAGCATGTGCGACTGGGCTACAAGCCCGGCTTCTCGATCTTCGACGAGACCGACGTCAAGGCCCTGATGACCGACATCATGCAGAAGGAATACGCGGGCGACGACGGCGTCGACGAAATCAAGAACATGATCGGCTCGTGGAAAAACGACCTGATCCTGCCCGCCGAAGCCCTGGAAGCTGCACGCAACCCCAAGGAGCAGACCGCTGCCATCGTCTACACCCACTACCAGCGCACGCTCAAGGCGTTCAACGCGGTGGACTTCGACGACCTGATCCTGCTGCCGGTCAAGCTGTTCCAGGAGCACAAGGACATCCTTGAGAAGTGGCAAAACAAGGTGCGCTACCTGCTGGTGGACGAATATCAGGACACCAACGCCAGCCAATACCTGCTGGTGAAATTACTGATCGGCACGCGCAACCAGTTCACCGTGGTGGGCGACGACGACCAGTCGATCTACGCCTGGCGCGGCGCCCGCCCGGAAAACCTGATGCTGCTCAAGGAAGACTACCCCTCCTTGAAAGTGGTGATGCTGGAGCAGAACTACCGCTCCACCAGCCGCATCCTGCGTTGCGCCAACGTGCTGATCTCCAACAACCCCCACGAGTTTGAAAAACAACTGTGGAGCGAGATGGGCCATGGCGACGAGATCCGTGTGATCCGCTGCCGCAACGAAGACGCCGAAGCCGAGCGCGTCGCCGTGGAAATCCTCAGCCTGCACTTGCGCACCGACCGGCCCTACAGCGACTTTGCGATCCTGTATCGCGGCAACTACCAGGCCAAACTGATCGAGCTGAAGCTGCAGCATCACCAGGTGCCGTATCGCCTGTCGGGCGGCAACAGCTTTTTCGGACGCCAGGAAGTCAAAGACCTGATGGCCTACTTCCGGCTGATCGTGAACCCGGACGACGACAACGCCTTCCTGCGCGTGATCAACGTGCCACGCCGGGAAATCGGCTCGACGACCCTGGAAAAGCTCGGCAACTACGCCACCGAACGCAAGATCTCGATGTACGCCGCCACCGACGAAATCGGCCTGGGCGAACACCTGGACACGCGCTTCACTGATCGCCTGTCACGCTTCAAGCGCTTCATGGACAAGGTCCGCGAGCACTGCGCCGGCGAAGACCCGATCAGCGCCCTGCGCAGCATGGTCATGGACATCGACTATGAAAACTGGCTGCGCACCAACAGCTCCAGCGACAAGGCCGCCGATTACCGCATGGGCAACGTCTGGTTCCTGATTGAAGCGCTGAAGAACACCCTGGAAAAAGACGAAGACGGCGAGATGACCGTCGAGGACGCCATCGGCAAGCTGGTGTTGCGCGACATGCTCGAGCGCCAGCAAGAAGAGGAAGACGGTGCCGAAGGCGTGCAGATGATGACCTTGCATGCGTCCAAGGGCCTGGAGTTTCCCTACGTGTTCATCATGGGCATGGAAGAGGAAATCCTCCCGCACCGCTCCAGCATCGAAGCCGACACCATCGAGGAAGAACGCCGCCTGGCCTACGTGGGCATTACCCGCGCACGTCAGACCCTGGCCTTCACCTTTGCAGCCAAGCGCAAGCAATACGGTGAAATCATCGATTGTGCCCCCAGCCGGTTCCTGGATGAACTGCCGCCGGACGACCTGGCCTGGGAAGGCAATGACGACACTCCCACCGAGGTGAAGGCCGTTCGCGGCAACACCGCCTTGGCGGATATACGCGCGATGTTAAAGCGCTAGAATCGACTACTTTTTAATCTACTTTCGGCGCACAACGCGCCATTAGAGGAAGCTTTCCGTGGAAGCACTGCACAAGAAAATTCGCGAAGAAGGCATCGTGCTTTCCGATCAGGTCCTCAAGGTTGACGCCTTTCTGAACCACCAGATCGACCCGGCACTGATGAAACTGATCGGCGACGAGTTCGCCGCACTGTTCAAGGATTCGGGCATCACCAAGATCGTCACCATCGAAGCGTCGGGCATTGCCCCGGCGATCATGACCGGGCTGAACCTGGGTGTGCCGGTGATCTTCGCCCGCAAGCAGCAATCCTTGACGCTCACGGAAAACCTGCTGTCGGCCACGGTGTATTCCTTCACCAAGAAAACCGAAAGCACCGTGGCGATCTCCCCGCGCCACCTGACCAGCAGCGACCGCGTGCTGGTGATCGATGACTTTTTGGCCAACGGCAAGGCGTCCCAGGCGCTGATCTCGATCATCAAGCAGGCCGGCGCGACCGTAGCCGGCTTGGGCATTGTGATCGAGAAGTCGTTCCAGGGTGGGCGTGCAGAACTGGATGCACAGGGTTATCGGGTTGAGTCGCTGGCGCGGGTGAAGTCGCTGGCCGGTGGTGTCGTGACCTTTATCGAGTAATCACTGTGTGGGAGCTGGNCGACTGACAGGCCCTCATCGCAGGCAAGCCAGCTCCCACATTAGGTTTTGCGTTGCGCTGTCAGTGGGCGGTGGCCTGCAGTCCGGCCAGCAGCAAGCGTTGATACAGGTCTTCCTTGATGCCCTCCGGCTTATCCAAGCGCATCCGCTGCAAATGCTCGGGAAACGCCTCCGGCTCCGGCGCGTCGAGTGCCGCCTTGCCCAACTCCAGAATTTCCGTGAGCTTGAATTTGCTCTTGAGCCAGTTCAGCGCCCGCAACAAGTCCCGCTCCTCATCCGTGAAGTCACTGCCCAGGGGGTATTCGGGAAACAAGCGACGGTGCCTGGCCTGAATCGCCTGGAGCCGCTGCGGCGTGTTGTCGGCAAAACGCGGATCCAACTGGAAATCCTTGGGCAGTTTGCCGGCCTTTTGCGCCTGCTCAATCAAGTCGTGCTGGAACCTTGAGTCAGTGATGTTCAGCAACGCTTCGATCACCTTGGCATCCGTCTGACCGCGCAAGTCGGCAATACCGTATTCGGTAATGACGATATCCCGCAGGTGCCGGGGAATGGTGCAGTGGCCGTACTCCCAGACGATATTGGAACTGACCTCACCCGCCGACTCGCGCCAGCTGCGCAAAATCAGGATTGAGCGTGCACCTTCCAGCGCATGCCCCTGGGCCACGAAATTGTATTGCCCACCCACGCCACTGAGCACGCGACCGTCTTCCAACTGATCAGCCACGCCAGCACCGAGCAAGGTGACCATGATGGCGCTGTTGATAAACCGAGCATCCAGGCGCTGCAGGCGCTTGAGTTCTTCCTGGCCGTACAGCTCGTTGATGTAGCTGATGCGGGTCATGTTGAACGCCTGGCGCTTGGTGTGGGTCATTTCCTGCAAGCGCTGGTAAAAACTGCGAGGCCCCAGGAAGAAACCGCCATGGATCGACACGCCATCGGGTTGCGCCGCGTCGTCCAGGGTGCCCGCGTTGGCCTGCATCTGGGTCGCCACATCCGGGTAGACCTTGCGCCGCACGATCCCGGCATCGGCCAATACCAGCAGGCCGTTGACGAACATCTCGCTGCAACCGTAAAGGCCACGGGCAAACGGCTCGACGCCGCCTTCGCGGCTGATCAACGGCGCCCACTGGTACACATCCAAGTCGGTGAGCAACAGGCGATAGGCTTCGTTGTCGGCCTGGCGCGCCAGCAAGGCAGCCGTCAGTGCATCGCCCATGGAGCCGATGCCAATCTGCAACGTACCGCCATCACGCACCAGGGTGCTGGCATGCAGGCCGATAAAATGATCCTGAAAGCCCACCGGCATGTTCGGAGTGGAGAACAGCGTGGTGCTGTCTTTTTCATCCAGCAGGTAGTCGAACTCATCCATGCCCAACTCGGCATCGCCAGGCATGTAGGGCAAATCGCTATGGACCTGGCCGACGACCAGGATGGTCTCCCCAGCCGCGCGGCGCTTGGCGATCATGGGCATCAGGTCGAGGGTGATATCCGGGTTGCAGCTCAGGCTCAGGCGGTCGGGATGCTCGCTGCTACTGGCAACCAATTGCGCCACCAGGTTCAGGCCGGCGGCATTGATGTCGCGGGCCGCATGGCTGTAGTTGCTGCTGACGTAATCCTGCTGCGCCGCGGCGCTGTGGAGCAAGCTGCCGGGCTGCATGAAGAATTGCTGCACACGGATATTCCTCGGCAGGCTGCCCTTGTGCAGGTCCGCGAGGAAATCCAACTCGGGGTAGTCGCCAAACACTCGTTCGATGAAAGGTTCGATAAAGCGCTTTTGAAGACCGTCACCCTGCGTAGGACGGCCCAGGCTCAAGGCCGTATAGAGCGTCAGCGCCCGTTCGGGCAATTTTGCGATGCGCCGGTACAGCGCGTTGACGAACAGGTTGGGCTTGCCCAGCCCCAGCGGCATGCCCATGTGGATATGCGCCGGCAGGCGCTCCAGTACGTCGTCAACTGCTTGCTCGATTGAACACAACTGCACCATCCGACTGCTCCCGAACATTCCATGAATTAGGGGTTGGACCGAGCTTGCCGGGTCTTTGCTGCAATGAACAGCCTGAATACCAAATCGCGGGCACAAAAAAGCCGCTGGTAAGCGGCATTTTTGACGAAGATCGGCCGATTACAGCCCGGACATCTTCTTGATCGCACCCTTGAGGTCGTCATCCGAACAATCAGCGCAGGTGCCTTTGGGCGGCATGGCGTTGATACCGGTGATGGCCTTGGCCAGGATGCCATCGAGGCCACCTTGATGGTCGGCGCGTTCTTTCCATGCGGCGGTGTCGCCAATTTTTGGCGCACCCAAAAGGCCGCTGCCGTGGCACGCATTACAGTGCTTGGCGATGATCTCATC
The DNA here is from genome assembly GCF_052046095.1 of Pseudomonas sp. 22072. Taxonomy (NCBI): domain Bacteria; kingdom Pseudomonadati; phylum Pseudomonadota; class Gammaproteobacteria; order Pseudomonadales; family Pseudomonadaceae; genus Pseudomonas; species Pseudomonas sp. 22072. The sequence goes on along the minus strand of NZ_JBQEQE010000001.1, from coordinate 317,535 downwards.
GGGGGTTTTCGCGCCGCCGCCGCCGGCTGCCACGGCAACTTCCATGCCCTTGCATTCCTGGCCCTGGACGCAAACCTGGCCCACAGGCTCCAGGCGCTTGGCAATGTCATCATTGGTCGCAGCTTGAGCGCTGACAGCCCATAGGGCCAGTACGGTTGCTGGTGCAGCCAGCATTTTCATAATTAGGTTCACGCGTTCACCCTCAATGGTGGCTATTCACGCCTGCGGCCACGGTTTCGCAGGCGGCGAAAGTATAACGGTTAGCCCGCCTGGCCGAAACAACCCTATTAAATAAAGGGAGATTCGGCCTCACGGTGTACAGCTGCGGGAACCTCTGCAACGCTGGCAGGGCGCCTCTATTCTTAAAAGTTCGCGGGTGTGGCTGCGCTGATTAGTCGCGCCGGCACGTCGAACGGATTGCGAAAACGATGAGGCCTGGTGCTTTCAAAGTAGTAGCTATCGCCCGCTTCGAGCACAAAAGTTTCAAGACCGACCACCAATTCCAGGCGCCCTTCCACCAGAATTCCGGTTTCTTCGCCTTCATGGGTGAGCATTTCTTCGCCCGTGTCGGCACCCGGAGGGTAGATTTCATTGAGAAATGCGATAGCCCGGCTTGGGCGCGCCCGGCCCACCAGTTTCATGGTGACGGCACCGTCAGAGATGTCGATCAGCTCATTGGCTTTATAGACGATCTGCGTCGGTATTTCCTGGAGCACTTCTTCGGAGAAGAACTCGACCATGGACATGGGGATACCGCCCAACACCTTGCGCAGGGAGCTGATCGAGGGGCTGACGCTGTTTTTCTCGATCATCGAAATGGTGCTGTTGGTGACGCCCGCACGCTTGGCGAGCTCACGCTGGGAAAGACCTTTGAGTTTACGGATGGATTGCAGTCGTTCGCCGACGTCCAATGCAGGAGCCTCCTAGGATTCAGGCTTTGTTGTAATTGAGCGTTATCATGGCGACAGCGTTCAGTATTTACAACACTTGGGCCTAAATCCCGGTGTGCTCGGTTCGTTGCCGGCGGCTAAGCGCCGCTATAGAGCCTTGGCACTCGGCGCAGATTGCAGAAAATCTGATAGGGGATGGTCTCGGCGGCCACGGCAACATCACTGGCGAGGATGTGCTTGCCCCACAACTCTACGTTGGAACCAAGGCCCGCCTGGGGCAAGTCGGTGAGGTCGACACACAGCATGTCCATGGACACGCGCCCCAGCAGCCGGCTGCGCTGGCCAGCGACCAGCACCGGGGTACCGGTCGGCGCATGACGTGGGTAACCGTCGGCATAACCCATGGCAACCACGCCGATGCGCATCGGCTTGGGCGTGACGAACCTGGCGCCGTAGCCCACCGGCTCACCGGCCGGCAACTCGCGCACGCAGATGACTTTGGACTCCAGGGTCATCACAGGCTGCAAGCGCGCGGCGAGGGCCTGGTCTTCGCCAAAGGGCGTTGCGCCATAAAGCATGATACCGGGGCGCACCCAGTCGCTGGACACGCTTGGCCAGCCCAATACAGACGGTGAGTTGCGCAGGCTGACCTCAGCCGCCAGCCCCTGGCGCGCCGCCTCAAACACCGTTACTTGTTCGTTGCTGCTGACGCAATCGAGCTCATCGGCGCGGGCAAAATGGCTCATCAGCACGATTTTCGCCACTTTGCCACTCGCCAGCAGGCGCTGATACGCCTCCTGGTAATCCTTGGGGTGCAGGCCCACACGGTGCATGCCCGAGTCCAGCTTCAGCCACACTGTCAGCGGCTTGCTCAAACGAGCTTGCTCGATGGCGTCCAACTGCCAAAGCGAATGCACCACGCACCACAAATCCTGCTCGATGATCAGCGGCAACTCGTCGGCTTCGAAAAAACCTTCCAGCAGCAACACCGGCGCACGAATGCCGGCGGCGCGCAGTTCCAGCGCTTCCTCGATGCACGCCACCGCGAACCCGTCGGCTTGCGCCTCCAGTGCCTGGGCCACGGGCACCGCGCCATGGCCGTAGGCATCGGCCTTGATCACGGCGAGGGCCTTGGCCCCGGTGACTTCTCGGGCCAATTGGTAGTTATGGCGCAGGGCTTGGAGATCAATCAGGGCACGGGCTGGACGCATGGCGGCAGGCTTCTAGGCAGCAAAGTCAATAAAAAACCGGTGCCGACCAACAACGCCGGCACCGGGAGAGGGATCGTTGTTAAGGCAGCGCAGCCACGACAGACAGCTCTACCAGAATCTCGGGTTCGCACAGCTTGGCTTGGACCGTGGCTCGGGCCGGGGCGACGCCTTTGGGCAGCCATTTGTCCCATACCGCGTTCATCAAAGCGAAGTCGGCGTCGATGTCCTTCAGGTAGATCGTTACCGACAGCAACCTGGACTTGTCGGTACCCGCAAGGTCCAGCAAGCGCTCGATATTGATCAGGGTTTCACGGGTCTGCTGCTCAATCCCGGCGCTCATGTCGTCGCCAACTTGCCCTGCCAGGTACACGGTACCGCTGTGGACAACGATCTGGCTCATGCGCTCATTGGTGAGCTGGCGCTGGATTGACATGTTGTGCGGACTCCTGGTGGTTGCCATAACGGGAAATATCGAGGCCTGCGGCGCTGATCTGCGGCGTTTTCTTCGCCATCAGGTCGGCCAGCAAGCGACCTGAACCACAGGCCATGGTCCAACCGAGGGTACCGTGGCCTGTATTCAGGAACAGGTTCTTGAACGGCGTGGCACCCACAATCGGTGTACCGTCCGGGGTGGTCGGGCGCAGGCCGGTCCAGAAACTGGCCTGGGCCAGATCGCCGCCCTGAGGATAAAGGTCGTTGACGATCATCTCCAGGGTTTCACGTCGCCGCGGGTTCAGCGACAGGTCAAAACCGGCTATTTCAGCCATGCCACCGACGCGAATACGGTTGTCGAAACGGGTGATCGCGACTTTGTAGGTTTCATCGAGAATGGTCGAGGTCGGCGCCATTGCCGGGTTAGTGATCGGCACAGTCAGCGAATAACCCTTGAGCGGGTACACCGGCGCCTTGATCCCCAATGGCTTGAGCAACTTGGGCGAGTAACTGCCGAGAGCCAGTACATAGCGGTCGGCAGTTTCCAGCTTGCCGTCGATCAGCACACCGTTGATGCGGTCGCCTGCGTAGTCCAGGCGCTGGATGTCTTGTTCGAAGCGGAATTCCACGCCCAATTGTTTGCACATTTCGACCAGGCGCGTGGTGAACATCTGGCAATCGCCCGTCTGGTCGTTGGGCAGGCGCAAGGCACCCGCGAGGATATCGGTGACGCTGGCCAGGGCCGGTTCAACCCGGGCAATGCCGGCTCGGTCGAGCAATTCGAATGGCACGCCGGACTCTTTCAGCACGGCGATGTCCTTGGCGGCGCCATCGAGCTGGGCCTGGGTGCGGAACAGTTGGGTAGTCCCGAGGCTGCGCCCTTCGTAGGCAATGCCGGTCTCGGCGCGCAATTCGTCAAGGCAGTCGCGGCTGTACTCGGACAGGCGCACCATGCGTTCCTTGTTCACCGCGTAGCGGCTAGCCGTGCAGTTGCGCAGCATCTGCGCCATCCACAGGTATTGGTCGATATCGGCGGTGGCCTTGATCGCCAGCGGCGCGTGGCGCTGAAGCAGCCATTTGATGGCCTTGAGCGGCACACCCGGCGCGGCCCATGGCGAGGCGTAGCCAGGGGACACCTGACCGGCATTAGCGAAACTGGTTTCCATGGCAGCGGCAGGCTGACGATCAACCACCACAACGTCGAAGCCGGCCCGCGCCAAATAGTAGGCACTGGTCACCCCAATGACGCCGCTACCCAAGACCAGAACGCGCATTTTTATATCCTCATCGCGGGCTCAGCCGCTGACGTGTGTTATTCGAGCAATGATGGGCGCAGTGTAAAAAACAATCGGCAGTGCATTTCACTATATAAATGCCTATATTTGGCGACAATTCTTGGCAAAAACCCTTTTGACAGAGGCGTATCCCCTATGCGTACCAACACCCAGACCAAGCGGGAGCTGGACAAGATCGACCGCAATATCCTGCGCATCCTGCAAACCGACGGGCGCATCTCGTTCACGGAGCTGGGGGAAAAGGTCGGGCTGTCCACCACGCCCTGCACCGAGCGCGTGCGGCGCCTGGAGCGCGAAGGGATCATCATGGGCTACAACGCACGGCTCAATCCCCAGCATTTGAAGGGAAGTTTGCTGGTATTTGTCGAGATCAGCCTGGATTACAAGTCGGGTGACACCTTTGAAGAATTTCGCCGAGCCGTGCTGAAACTGCCTCACGTGCTGGAATGCCATCTCGTGTCGGGTGATTTCGACTACCTGGTGAAAGCGCGAATCTCGGAGATGGCGTCGTACCGCAAATTGCTGGGCGATATCCTGCTCAAACTCCCCCATGTGCGGGAATCCAAGAGCTATATCGTGATGGAAGAGGTGAAAGAGAGCCTGAACCTGCCGATCCCTGACTGACCCAGTGACACAACACGGTCAAATGTGGGAGCTGGCAAGCCAGCTCCCACAGTTTTAACCGAGTACATCCGCTAGACCAACACCTGCCGGGTACTCGCCATGTACTCATGAATCTGCTTCTCCACCCGCGGATGAATCAGCTCCACTGGCCGCCTGCCATTGGGGCACGGCAAGGTCTTGGTGGTGCCGAACAGGCGACAGATCAGCGGCCGCTCGTCATACACCGTGCAACCCTTGGGCCCCAGGTGTACGCAGTTCAGCGCGTCCATCGCCGCCTCTTGCTCGGCAGCGGTCTTGCGCGGCAGACGCGACATTTCCTCGGGCGAGGTGGTCACCGGCCCACAGCAGTCGTGGCAACCGGGGACGCACTCGAACGAAGGAATCTGGCGACGCAGCGCGCTGATTTTCTGACTGTTGCAACTCATCGAAACCCATACCGAACGGCGAATAGACGTGGATTCTGACGCAAAAAGCCCCGCGCAGACAGCGTCGTGCGACCCCTGTATCCTGCGTCAAATTTTCCAGACAGGGAGGTTCCCCATGACCGCCAGCGCCCGGCACACCGCTTCCTACTACGCCGCCAGCAGCGTCCCGCAACCGGATTACCCGACGCTGACGGGTGAGGTGAACGCCGATGTCTGTGTGATCGGCGGGGGGTTCTCCGGGCTCAACACCGCCCTGGAGTTGGCCGAGCGCGGCTTTCGCGTGGTGTTGCTGGAGGCGCGCAAAATCGGTTGGGGCGCCAGCGGGCGCAATGGCGGCCAGTTGATTCGCGGTGTCGGCCACGGGCTGGATCAGTTCACCCAGGTGATCGGCAGCGACGGCGTGCGCCAGATGAAGCTGATGGGCCTGGAAGCCGTGGAGATCGTGCGCGAGCGTGTGGAGCGCTTCCAGATCCCCTGTGACCTGACCTGGGGCTACTGCGACCTGGCCAACAAACCCCGCGACCTGCAGGGCCTGGCCGAGGATGCCGAAGAGCTGCGCAGCCTGGGCTACCGCCACGAAGTGCGCCTGTTGCAAGCCAGCGAGATGGGCACCGTAATCGGCTCTGATCGCTATGTAGGCGGCATGATCGACATGGGTTCCGGCCATCTGCACCCGCTGAATCTGGCACTGGGTGAGGCTGCCGTTGCCCAGCAGTTGGGCGTGGCGCTGTACGAGCAATCCCAAGTGACCCGTATCGACTATGGCCCTGAGGTCAAGGTGCATACCGCCCAAGGCACTGTGCGCGCCAAGACCCTGGTACTGGCCTGCAACGCCTACCTGAACGGGCTCAACCCGCAACTGAGCGGCAAGGTGTTGCCTGCCGGCAGCTACATCATTGCCACCGAGCCCTTGAGCGAGGCGCAAGCCACCCGCCTGTTACCGCAGAACATGGCCGTGTGTGACCAGCGCGTGACGGTGGATTACTTCCGCCTGTCCGCCGACCGTCGCCTGTTGTTCGGCGGCGCCTGCCACTACTCCGGTCGAGACCCCAAGGACATCGGCGCCTACATGCGACCGAAGATGCTGCAGGTATTCCCCCAATTGGCAGATGTGAAAATCGACTACCAATGGGGCGGCATGATCGGCATCGGCGCCAACCGCCTGCCGCAGATTGGCCGCCTGGCCGATCAACCCAACGTGTATTACGCCCAGGCCTATGCCGGCCATGGCCTCAACGCCACGCACCTGGCGGGCAAGCTGCTGGCCGAGGCCATCAGCGGCCAGCAACAGGGGCGTTTCGATCTGTTCGCCCAAGTGCCACACATCACCTTCCCCGGCGGTAAACACCTGCGTTCGCCGCTGCTGGCACTGGGGATGCTCTGGCACCGCCTCAAAGAACTGCTCTGATCAATCGCGCCAGAAGGGTTTCAAACCCTCACGGCGCGCCTGATCGGCGGTCAGCCCGATGTCGCGTAACTGCTCGCGGCTCAGATCCAGCAGGGCCTTGCGCGTATGGCGACGGCGCCAGAACAGATTCCAGCGGCCAGAAGCCGAGGCAGTGATCACCTGTTCCTGCGCTGCTTCCAGTTCCTGACTGCGTAACGCCAGCCGTACATCGCTCATGCCGCTCATTTGACTGCCCCTCATTGGCCTGTTGCCTTGAGTGATCAGCATGCGTGGGCGGCCAGAACCATTACAGATTCAGCCAACTTTTATTAAATACATACAGATGCTGCCTTTGAGTGGTTGAATCCTGTATTTTTCCCCTATCTGTACTGGTCCCTCGGGAGCGACCACCCATGACCCTTTACGTCAACCTCGCCGAATTGCTCGGCACCCGTATTGAACAGGGCTTCTATCGTCCGGGCGATCGACTGCCCTCGGTGCGGGCCTTGAGTGTGGAACATGGGGTAAGCCTGAGCACCGTGCAGCAGGCGTATCGGTTGCTCGAAGACAACGGCCTGGCGATGCCCAAGCCCAAGTCGGGCTATTTTGTTCCGGTGGGCCGTGAACTGCCGGCACTGCCCGAGATAGGCCGCCCGGCCCAACGACCAGTGGAAATCTCCCAATGGGACCTGGTGCTGGAACTGATTCGTGCGGTGCCGCGCAAAGACGTCATACAGATGGGCCGAGGCATGCCGGATGTATTGTCGCCTACCTTGAAGCCGTTGCTGCGTAGCCTCGCCCGTGTCAGCCGGCGCCAAGACCTGCCGGGGCTGTATTACGACAATATCCTCGGCTGTATGGAACTGCGTGAGCAAATCGCCCGGCTGTCATTGGACTCCGGCTGCCAACTGAGCGCCGAAGACATCGTGATCACCACTGGCTGCCACGAAGCCCTCTCCGCCAGCATTCACGCCATTTGTGAGCCCGGCGATATCGTCGCGGTGGATTCGCCCAGCTTCCACGGTGCCATGCAGACCCTCAAGGGCCTGGGCATGAAAGCCCTGGAAATCCCCACCGACCCGCTCACCGGCATCAGCCTGGAGGCCCTGGAGCTGGCGCTGGAACAGTGGCCGATCAAAGTCATCCAGCTCACCCCAAACTGCAACAACCCCTTGGGCTACATCATGCCGGAAGCGCGCAAACGCGCCTTGCTGACCTTGGCCCAGCGCTTTGACGTGGCGATTATCGAAGACGATGTGTATGGCGAGCTGGCCTACAGCTACCCACGCCCGCGCACCATCAAATCCTTCGACGAAGACGGCCGTGTGCTGCTGTGCAGCTCGTTCTCCAAAACTCTGGCGCCCGGCCTGCGCATTGGTTGGGTCGCACCGGGACGCTATCTGGAGCGGGTGCTGCACATGAAATACATCAGCACCGGCTCTACGGCCACGCAGCCGCAGATTGCCATTGCCGAATTCCTCAAAGGCGGTCATTTCGAGCCTCATTTACGTAGGATGCGTACCCAATACCAGCGTAATCGCGACTTGATGCTCGATTGGGTCAGCCGTTATTTCCCCGCTGGCACGCGCGCCAGCCGGCCCCAAGGCAGCTTCATGCTATGGATTGAGCTGCCGGAGGGCTTCGACACCTTGAAGCTCAACCGCGTGCTGGTGGAACAAGGTGTACAGGTGGCTGTAGGCAGTATCTTCTCCGCCTCCGGCAAGTACCGTAACTGCTTGCGCATGAACTACGCTGCCAAGCCAACGACGCAGATTGAAGAGGCCGTGCGCAAGGTAGGTGCCGCTGCACGCAAGATGCTGCAAGAGACGGCGGACTGACCTTTCCCGAGCAAATGCCGTCATATGCCACAACCGCCCTGACCTGGAAGCAGTTTCCTTGATGATTCGACGGCTTTTACCGTTTTGCCTGCTGGGCGCCCTGGCCCTGGGCGGCTGTGCCACGGTCGACACCCCGCGCATCCCCAGCGATGCCCTGCCGGCGAAGGACTCCTCGTTCGGTCGCTCGATCCAGGCCCAGGCCGCCCCCTACCAAGGACGCTCGGGCTTCCGCTTGCTGCCCAACAGCAGTGAAGCCTTCATGGCACGTGCCGAGTTGATCCGCAACGCCCAGACCAGCCTCGACTTGCAGTACTACATCGTGCACGACGGCATCAGCACACGCATGCTTGTGGACGAACTGCTCAAGGCCGCCGACCGCGGGGTGCGCGTACGGATTCTGCTGGACGACACCACCAGCGATGGCCTCGACCAGATCATCGCCACCCTCGCCGCCCATCCCAAGGTGCAGATACGCCTGTTCAACCCGCTGCATCTGGGCCGTAGCACCGGCGTCACGCGCGCCATGGGCCGTGTATTCAACCTGTCACTGCAACACCGGCGCATGCATAACAAGCTGTGGCTGGCCGATAACAGCGTGGCCATCGTTGGCGGGCGCAACCTGGGCGACGAGTATTTCGACGCCGAACCGAACCTGAATTTTACCGACATCGACATGCTCAGCGTCGGGCCGGTGGCCGAGCAATTGGGTCACAGCTTCGACCAGTACTGGAACAGCGCCTTGAGCAAGCCTATCGATGACTTCGTCTCGAACAAACCCTCCAAGGTCGACCTCGCCGTCGCCCGCGGGCGCCTTGAAGCCTCCCTGGCTCAGTCCCGTCAGCAGAACCACGCGCTGTATAACCGCCTGCGCACGTACCAGACCCAGCCCCGCATGGACATCTGGCGCCGCGAGTTGATCTGGGCCTGGAACCAGGCGCTGTGGGACGCGCCGAGCAAGGTACTGGCCAAGGCCGACCCCGACCCTCGACTGCTGCTGACCACTCAGCTGGCGCCAGAGCTGGCGGGTGTCAGCCATGAGCTGATCATGATTTCGGCTTACTTCGTACCGGGCCAACCTGGGCTGGTCTACCTCACAGGGCGTGCCGATGCGGGTGTTTCGGTGCGCCTGCTGACCAACGCCCTCGAAGCCACCGACGTACCGGCCGTGCACGGCGGTTATGCGCCGTATCGCAAGGCGCTGCTGGAGCACGGGGTAAAGCTCTATGAGCTGCGCCGGCAACCGGGCGACCCCAGCGCAAGCAGCGGCCCGCACCTGTTTCGGCATGGCAGCTGGCGCGGCTCGGACTCCAGCCTGCACAGCAAGGCGATGATCTTCGACCGAGAAAAGTCGTTTATCGGCTCGTTCAATTTCGACCCGCGCTCAGTGTTGTGGAATACCGAAGTCGGCGTACTGGTGGACAGCCCAGAGCTGGCCGAACACGTGCGCAACCTGGCGCTGGAAGGTATGGCGCCGGCGTTGAGCTATGAGGCCAAACTGCAGGACAGCCAGGTGGTGTGGGTGACAGAAGACAACGGCCAGATGCACACCCTGACCCGCGAACCGGGCAGTTGGTGGCGACGGTTCAATGCCTGGTTCGCCACCAGTGTTGGCCTGGAACGCATGCTCTAAAAAACACTGCACATCACCTGTGGGAGCCGGGCTTGCCCGCGATAGNCGACTGGCAAACCGTTATCGCAGGCAAGCCCGGCTCCCACAATTGATTGCATTTCGAGGTCAGGCCGGCTGCGTAGCGCCGAAAGCCCCCTGACGCAGCAACAGCACCACCAACCCCAGCGCCCCGGCCGCCATCAACAGCGGCAGCGCATGCCCACTGATCCACTGGCTGCCCGCCCCCGCCACCAGCGGCCCGATCAGACAGCCAATACCCCACAGCTGCGCCACGTGAGCGTTGGCACGCACCAACGCATCGTCGCGGTAGCGCTCGCCAATCAAAATCAGCGACAAGGTGAACAACCCGCCGGCACTGGCGCCGAACAGCACCCACACCGGCCAGATCAGCAAGGTGTGCATCAATAACGGCACCGCCAGGCTCGACGCCAGCAACAGCAGTGCACAGGCCAGAAACAGAGTGCGTCGCGGCAGATAGTCGGCCAGCGCGCCAATGGGCAATTGCAGCAACGCATCGCCCACCACCACCGTGCTGACCATCGCCAAGGCGATCTCGGCAGTAAAACCCTGTTGCAGGCAGTACACCGGCAACAGCGTCAGGATCATCGCTTCAAACGCAGCAAACAACGCCACGGCCCAGGCAATCGCCGGCAGGCCTAGGCAAAAGCGCCACAGGTCGCCAAAGGTCACGCTGAACGAATCCGCCGTCGGCGCGCCGGTACGTCCCAGCAACAGCAGCGGCGCCAGCACCAAAAGGCCCGCGCCGACCCAGAAGCCGTAGTCATGGTCGGTGCCAATCAGGCCCAACAGCAACGGCCCCGACAGCTGGCTCAAGGCATAGCTGCAGCCATACAGCGCCACCAGGCGGCCACGCCACTGCTCGACCACCAATTGGTTGATCCAGCTTTCACCCAGGATAAATACGATGGTCAGGATCACCCCGATCATCAGCCTGAGCACCAGCCACACCGGGTAGCTGGGCAGGATCGCCAGCAAGCCGATGGACACCGCACCGGCCCACAGGCACAGGCGCATCAGGTTGGCAGTGCCGAGCCAGGACGCCATGCGGCTGGAGACCTTGGCACCTAGCAGTACGCCGAATGCCGGCATCGCCGCCATCACGCCAATAGCGAAACTGCCATAACCCCAGCCTTCAAGACGCAGGGATACCAACGGCATGCTGACACCCAGAGCCAGGCCAACGCTGAGTACCGACGCCAGCACGGCGAAATATGTCGCCCAACGCATTGCCACGCTCCTGTGAATAATTCTGCTTCGCAAAACGACTGTAGGAGCGAGCTTGCTCGCGAAAAACGTTAACGATGACGCGTTCATGCTGGATAAACGCGGCGCCTTCAGGTTCTTCGCGAGCAAGCTCGCTCCTACAGGGGGATCAGCAGTGTTGCTTAGAGCTTGATCCAGGTCGCCTTCAGCTCGGTGTACTTGTCGAATGCATGCAGCGACTTGTCGCGGCCATTACCCGACTGCTTGAAACCACCGAACGGTGCAGTCATATCGCCGCCGTCGTACTGGTTAACCCACACGCTGCCGGCGCGCAGCGCCTTGGCCGTCAGGTGTGCCTTGGAGATGTTCGCCGTCCACACCGCCGCAGCCAGACCGTATTGGGTGTCGTTGGCGATCGCAATGGCTTCTTCGGCGCTGTCGAAAGTGATCACCGACAGGACCGGGCCAAAGATCTCTTCCTGGGCGATTTTCATGGCATTGGTCACGCCGTCGAAAATCGTCGGCTCGACGTAGGTGCCGCCGGACTCTTCCAGGGTGCGCTTGCCACCCGCGACCAGCTTGGCGCCATCGGCGTGGCCAGCTTCAATGTACGAAAGCACGGTGTTCATCTGCTGCGTATCCACCAATGCACCCACAGTGGTGGCTGGGTCCAGTGGGTTGCCGGGTTTCCAGCCCTTGAGGGCCTCGATCACCAGCGGCAGGAAGGTGTCCTTGATCGAACGCTCGACCAGCAGCCGCGAGCCGGCGGTGCAGACTTCGCCCTGGTTGAAGGCAATGGCGCTGGCGGCGGATTCGGCCGCCGCTTGCAGGTTCGGCGCGTCGGCAAACACGATGTTCGGGCTCTTGCCGCCAGCCTCCAGCCATACACGCTTCATGTTCGATTCGCCAGAGCGGATCAACAGTTGCTTGGCGATCTTGGTCGAGCCCGTGAACACCAGGGTATCGACGTCCATATGCACCGCCAGCGCATTACCTACCGTGTGGCCATAGCCAGGCAGCACGTTGAACACGCCTTTTGGAATACCAGCCTCAACGGCCAACGCGGCGATGCGGATGGCGGTGAGCGGGGATTTTTCGGACGGCTTCAGGATGACAGAGTTGCCGGTAGACAGCGCCGGGCCGAGTTTCCAGCAGGCCATCATCAACGGGAAGTTCCACGGCACGATGGCGCCAACGACGCCGACGGGCTCGCGGGTCACCAGGCCCAGTTGATCGTGGGGCGTGGCGGCGACTTCATCGTAGATCTTGTCGATCGCCTCGCCGCTCCAGCTCAGGGCTTGCGCCGCGCCGGGGACGTCGATGTTCAGGGAATCGCTGATGGGTTTGCCCATGTCCAGGGTTTCGAGCAGCGCCAGCTCTTCGGCGTTAGCCTTGAGCAGCGCGGCGAAACGGATCATGACTGACTTGCGCTTGGCCGGCGCCAGGCGCGACCACACACCGGAATTGAAGGTGGCACGCGCATTTTCCACGGCGCGCTGGGCGTCGCTGGCATCACAGCTGGCGACAGTGGCCAGCAAGCGCCCATCCACCGGGCTGATGCATTCGAAGGTATCACCGGAAACGGCGGCGGTGTATTCGCCATTGATATAGGCGCGGCCTTCGATTTTCAGAGCCTTGGCGCGTTGTTCCCAGTCGGCACGGGTCAGGGTGGTCATGCGAGTGTCCTCCTCTTATTGAATACAAGGGCCTGGGAGGTTTATCCCGGCGCCATCACGAATGCTTGCCCGGCCAGCCTGCTGTTCGGCTCAAGGCAGCTGCCACCCTAAACCAGCGGCTGGGGATGTTTCAATATATTTGACAGAACGGCGGCAAACGCCCTTGCGATGTTCATTTTAATAAACATAGACTTTGGGCTCTCCAACCGCAGGCCAGACGGGAAATGCACATGAGCATCCAGGACATCGTCGATTTCAGCCAAGCCAACACCGCCCCCGAACGCTACCGCCCTGCCGCCGAGAAAATCCTCAAGGGCGACCCCGAACAGACACTCTACAACCACTACAACAGCCCATGCGGCCAGATGAACGCGGGCGTCTGGGAAGGTGAAGTGGGCCAGTGGAAGGTCAATTACACCGAGCATGAGTACTGCGAGATCGTGCAAGGCGTGTCGGTGTTGCGCGATGCCGAGGGGAATGCCAAGACACTGCGGGCCGGCGACCGCTTTGTGATCCCTGCCGGTTTCAGTGGTACCTGGGAAGTGCTGGAAGCGTGCCGCAAGATCTACGTGGTGTTTGAAGAGAAAGCCTGATCATTGGTTGATCGACAACGGGACGCTGAGCGTCCGAGACGGCATTCCCACGCAGAGCGTGGGAACGATCAGCAGAGCGTGGGAACGATCAGGCAAAAAAAAGCCCGCATCGTGAGATACGGGCTTTTTTTCACAAGGAAGAAAATCAATTACTTGATTTTGCCTTCTTTGTAGATCACGTGCTTGCGAACGCGCGGGTCGAACATTTTCTTTTCGAGCTTGTCCGGGGTAGTACGCTTGTTCTTGTCGGTAGTGTAGAAGTGACCAGTACCGGCGCTAGAGATCATTCGAATCAATTCACGCATGATAGAGCTCCTTAGATCTTGCCAGCGGCGCGGATTTCGGCCAGCACGACAGTGATGCCACGCTTGTCGATAATACGCATGCCTTTAGCAGATACACGCAGGCGAACAAAACGTTTCTCTTCTTCAACCCAGAAGCGGTGATGCTGCAGGTTCGGCAGGAAACGACGACGGGTTTTGTTATTTGCGTGGGAAATGTTATTCCCAGTCACCGGACCCTTACCGGTAACTTGACAGACTCTCGACATGCCTCAGCCCTCTAAAACCACATGCCCAACCCGGCATGGGTTGGCCGCTTAATCTCTCAGTCATTTGGCGCCAGGCGCCGCGTTTCTTTAGGGTCTTACCGGCTACACCTACAGTGAAGGAACCGGGCCCCTAGAAAAGAGCGCTGCTTTATACCAGAAAGACCCCAGTGCAACAACAACCTGTGTACTTTTAGCAGCGTAAATCTTGGCCACAAGTGCCTGAACCGCTGCCAGGAGGGGCCGCTGTAACAGCCGACCGCTCGTCGCACAGAATGATTTACAACGTCTGCGGTCACAGGGAAGTGCACGGCGAAACACGCTGAGGCGCCATCAAAACAGCATTTTGGCCAAAAGCACAGGCAAAAATGGGCTAGTCATTTATCAATCAGACCTCTACGGTAGGCTTTTTCCAGACTGCACTCGCAGATGGGCCTTCGATCTGCACAGGAAACCGAATATGCGCCTCGCTGCCCTACCGCTATTGCTTGCCCCTCTCTTTATTGCGCCGATGGCCGTTGCGGCCACCAACTTGAGCGTATGCACCGAGGCCAGCCCCGAAGGGTTCGATGTGGTGCAGTACAACTCACTGACCACCACCAACGCCTCGGCCGACGTGCTGATGAACCGTTTGGTGGAATTCGACGCGGCCAGTGGCAAGTTGGTACCGAGCCTTGCAGATAGCTGGGAAGTGTCGCCCGATGGGCTGACGTACACCTTCAAACTGCACCCCGATGTGAAATTCCATCGCACCAGCTATTTCAGCCCAAGCCGCACCCTGACGGCCGAAGATGTACGCTTCAGCTTCGAGCGCATGCTCGACCCGGCCAACCCGTGGCACAAGATCGCCCAGAGCGGCTTTCCTCACGCCCAGTCCCTGCAATTGCCGGCACTGGTCAAGAAAATCGACGCCCTTGACCCACTGACCGTACGCTTCACCCTCGACCATGCCGATTCCACCTTCCTCCCAGCACTGAGCATGGGCTTTGCGTCGATCTATCCGGCTGAATATGCCGATAAATTGCTCAAGGCCGGCACACCCGAGAAGCTCAACAGCCAGCCAATCGGCACCGGCCCGTTTGTGTTCGTGCGTTTCCAGAAAGATGCCGTGGTGCGTTACAAGGCCAACCCGGACTACTTCGCCGGCAAACCGGCGGTGGACAACCTGATTTTCGCCATCACCCCGGACGCCAACGTACGCCTGCAGAAACTGCACCGCGATGAATGCCAGATCGCCCTGTCACCCAAGCCCCTGGATGTGGGCGAGGCCGAAAAAGACGCGGTCATGAAGGTGGAAAAAACCGCCGCCTTCATGACCGCGTTCGTCGCCATCAACAGCCAGCACCCACCGCTGGACAAGCCCGAAGTGCGCCAGGCGATCAACCTGGCCTTTGATAAGGGCAGCTACCTCAAGGCCGTGTTCGAAGGCACCGCCGAAGCGGCCAACGGTGTCTACCCGCCGAACACCTGGAGCTATGCCAAAGAGTTGCCAGGCTACCCGCAGGACCTCGCCAAAGCCAAGGCCTTGCTGGGCCGCGCCGGGCTCAAGGACGGTTTCAAAACCACGATATGGACCCGCCCTACCGGCAGCCTGCTGAACCCCAACCCGAACCTCGGCGCCCAACTGTTGCAGGCCGACCTGGCCAAGGTTGGCATCCAGGCCGAGATTCGCGTGATCGAATGGGGCGAGTTGATCCGCCGCGCCAAGGCCGGCGAGCACGACTTGCTGTTCATGGGCTGGGCTGGGGACAACGGCGACCCGGATAACTTCCTGACGCCGCAGTTCTCCTGCGCCGCGGTGAAGTCCGGCACCAACTTTGCCCGCTATTGCGACCCTACCCTGGATAAGTTGATCAGTGCGGGCAAAACCACCAGTGAGCAAGGTGTGCGCAGCAAGCTGTATCAGCAGGCCCAGGCGCAGATCCAGCAACAGGCGCTGTGGCTGCCACTGGCGCATCCGACGGCGTTTGCCTTGACCCGCAAGAACATCCAGGGGTACCAGGTAAGCCCGTTCGGGCGCCAGGACTATTCGAAAGTCAGCCTCAAGCCCTAAGGCACAACCCCCAACCTGTAGGAGCGAGCTTGCTCGCGAAAATCGTCAACGATGACGCAGAAAAACCTGACACCCCACCGGGCCCTCTGGTTTTTCGCGAGCAAGCTCGCTCCTACAGAGGCAGGGCCGTTACAGCCAACCGTATTCAGCCATCGACAGCGGGTCACCATCGCCCACGATGATGTGGTCCAGCACCCGCACATCCACCACGTCCAGCGCCTTTTGCAGCAGCTTGGTCAATTTTCGATCAGCCGCGCTGGGCTCCGTGCTTCCCGACGGATGGTTATGACACAGGATCAATGCCGCCGAGTTGTACGCCAAGGCGCGCTTGACCACCTGTCGCGGGTAGACAATCGCAGCGTCGATCGTGCCTTGGGACATGACCTCGAACCCTAGCACCCGATGCTTGGAGTCCAGGAACAGGCAGCCGAAGATCTCATGGGGCTCATGGCGCAGCAGTGCCTTGAGGTACTCGCGCACGGCCAGCGGGTTTTCCAGCACAGAGTCAGCCCGCAAGCGCTCGGCCAGGTGGCGCCGGGACATCTCAAGCACCGCCTGCAACTGGGCAAACTTCGCCGGCCCCAGCCCCAGATGCTGGCTGAACAACGTCTGGCTGGCCTCCAGTAACGGGCGCAGGCCACCGAATTGGGCCAACAGATGGCGCGCCAGATCCACCGCACTTCGGCCGGCCACCCCCGTACGCAGGAAGATCGCCAACAGCTCGGCATCAGACAGGCTCGCCGCGCCGCCTTCCAATAACTTCTCCCGTGGACGCTCTGCCACGGGCCAATCACGAATACTCATCCCACCTCCCTGTATCTGCTCCGCTGTTGCCCGGCGGGCGCTGTGTTATCGTAGGGCCCTCTTTTTTGCCTGCGATTTCACCTGGGGAGGGGTCATCGCAGGTGTCATTGAACTGGCATCACTGAACTGGAAAGGCAAACCAATGCAGCGTCTGTATCGGAAACGCATCGTTCTCGGCGTCGGCGGCGGCATTGCCGCCTACAAGAGCGCAGAGTTGGTTCGCAGGCTCCTGGACCAGGGCGCCGAAGTGCGCGTGGTCATGACCCGTGGTGGCAGTGAGTTCATCACCCCGCTGACCATGCAAGCGTTGTCCGGCCACCCGGTTCACCTCGACCTGCTGGACCCGGCCGCAGAAGCCGCCATGGGCCATATCGAACTGGCCAAATGGGCCGACCTGGTGCTGATAGCCCCGGCCACTGCCGACCTGATCGCCCGCCTGGCCCAGGGCATTGCCGATGACCTGCTCACCACTCTGGTATTGGCCACCGACGCCACCGTCGCTATCGCACCGGCCATGAACCAGGCCATGTGGCGCGATCCGGCCACCCAGGCCAATACCCAACTCCTGCAAACCCGCGGCCTCAAGGTGTTCGGCCCGGCTTCCGGCAGCCAGGCCTGCGGCGACGTCGGCCTGGGCCGCATGCTCGAAGCCACCGACCTGGCGCAGTGCGCAGCCGAGTGCTTCCAGCATCTGGCCCTGACCGGCAAGCACGTGCTGATCACCGCCGGCCCGACCCAGGAAAACATCGACCCGGTGCGCTACATCACCAACCATAGCTCAGGAAAAATGGGCTTCGCGTTGGCAGAAGCTGCGGTCGAGGCAGGCGCACGGGTCACACTGATAACCGGCCCGGTACATTTGCCGACCCCTGATCGCGTTACGCGTATCGACGTAGTCAGCGCCCGGGACATGTTGGCGGCCTGCGAAGCCGCCATTCCCTGCGACCTGTTTATCGCCTCGGCAGCGGTTGCGGATTACCGACCCGAGGTCGTGGCCCCGCAGAAGCTCAAGAAAGACCCTACGAGCGGCGACGGCCTGCTCCTGCAAATGGTGCGTAACCCGGACATCCTGGCCACCATCGCTACCCGTCCGGACCGTCCGTTCAGCGTCGGCTTCGCAGCCGAGACCGAGCACCTGCTGGACTACGCCGCACGCAAACTGAAAGACAAAAACCTCGACCTGATCGTTGCCAATGATGTCGCCAACCCGAGCATCGGCTTCAACAGCGAGGAAAATGCGTGCAGCGTGATCGACCGTGAATTGCACGCCACCCTTTTCGCCCAGACCAGCAAGGGCAAGATTGCCCGCCAACTGATCTCTTTTATCGCCCAACGGCTGAACCAGGTTTAATGTCCATGCATGCTTTACAAGCCAAGATCCTCGACCCACGCCTCGGCAACGACTTTCCCCTGCCGGCCTACGCCACACCGGGCTCCGCCGGCCTGGACCTGCGCGCCATGCTCAAGCAAGACACCGTCCTTGAGCCGGGCCAGACCATCCTGATTCCCACGGGCTTGTCGATCTATGTCGGCGATCCTGGCCTGGCGGCGCTGATCCTGCCGCGCTCCGGCTTGGGCCATAAACATGGCATCGTGCTAGGCAACCTGGTCGGCCTGATCGATTCCGACTACCAGGGCGAGTTGATGGTGTCGTGCTGGAACCGTGGCCAGACTGCTTTCAACATCGCCGTCGGCGAGCGCATCGCCCAACTGGTACTGGTGCCGGTGGTGCAGGCGCATTTCGAATTGGTGCAGGAATTCGACGAAACCCAACGTGGTGCAGGCGGTTTTGGGCATTCCGGCAGTCACTGACTAAGCTGAACGTGGCCGGGCGCAATCGACCGGCCACACACCGCCGCCCGGCCTTTCAGGATAAAGAATGCGCGGAAATGATCATCGAGATTTCTATAATGAAATCAAAGGATTAGGTAAAAATAATGCCGAGGCCGAAGCGCCGATGGCATTTTTACACCACGAACTCTCTGCCGAAAACGCCGTCATACCCTTCAGTTTGAGCCTGCCGGCCAGCCACATCAGGCCCGCCTTGCCCCCTTTCAGATGGAGTTTCCCCCGCGATGAGTACCGCAGCCCGCGTAGCCCCGACCTTTCCCGACAGCATTTTTCGCGCCTATGACATCCGTGGTGTGGTCCCCAAGACCCTGACCGCCGAAACCGCCTACTGGATCGGCCGCGCCATCGGCTCCCAGAGCCTGGCCCAAGGCGAACCCAACGTCTCGGTAGGCCGTGACGGCCGCTTGTCCGGCCCGGAGTTGGTCGAGCAACTCATCCAGGGCCTGGCTGACAGCGGCTGCCATGTCAGCGACGTCGGCCTGGTGCCAACCCCCGCGCTGTACTACGCCGCCAACGTACTGGCGGGCAAATCCGGGGTCATGCTCACCGGCAGCCACAATCCGTCGGATTACAACGGCTTCAAGATCGTCATCGCTGGCGACACCCTCGCCAATGAACAGATCCAGGCTCTGCACACCCGCCTGAAGACCAACGACTTGACCAGCGGCACCGGCAGCATCACCAAGGTCGATATCCTCCAGCGCTACTCCGATGAAATCACTCGCGACGTCAAGCTCGCCCGCCGCTTGAAAGTCGTGGTGGACTGCGGCAACGGCGCAGCGGGTGTGATTGCCCCGCAATTGCTCGAAGCCCTGAACTGCGAAGTGATCCCACTGTTCTGCGAAGTAGACGGCAACTTCCCCAACCATCACCCGGACCCAGGCAAGCCGGAAAACCTGGTAGACCTGATTGCCAAGGTCAAGGAAGTGGGCGCCGACGTCGGCTTGGCCTTCGATGGCGACGGCGACCGTGTGGGCGTGGTGACCGAAACCGGCGAGATCGTGTTCCCGGACCGCCTGTTGATGCTGTTTGCTAGAGACGTGGTTGCGCGCAATGCCAACGCCGAGATCATCTTCGATGTGAAATGCACTCGTCGCCTGACGCCATTGATCAAGGAATACGGTGGTCGCCCGCTAATGTGGAAGACCGGTCACTCGTTGATCAAAAAGAAAATGAAGGAAACCGGCGCGCTGTTGGCCGGTGAAATGAGCGGTCACGTGTTCTTCAAAGAACGTTGGTTCGGGTTTGACGATGGTATCTACAGTGCCGCTCGCCTGCTGGAGATCCTCAGCAAGGAGAAATCCACGGCCGAAGAGCTGTTTCAGACCTTCCCGAATGATATTTCTACGCCAGAGATCAATATCCATGTGACCGAGGAGAGCAAATTCAGCATCATTGACGCATTGCACGATGCGCAATGGGGTGAAGGCGCCAACCTGACCACCATTGATGGTGTGCGAGTCGATTACGCCAAAGGCTGGGGCCTGGTTCGCGCGTCCAACACCACACCGGTGCTGGTCCTGCGTTTCGAGGCGGATACCGAGGCTGAGTTGCAGCGCATCAAGGACGTGTTCCACGCCCAGTTGAAACGTGTTGCCCCTGATCTCCAATTACCGTTCTGATTTTTGCCCGGAGCCCTGAATGACCCTCGAACGCGAAGCCGCTGCCAACACCGCCAAGGTCCTGTCCGAAGCGTTGCCTTACATTCGACGCTACGTCGGCAAGACGCTGGTGATCAAGTACGGCGGCAATGCCATGGAAAGCGATGAGCTGAAAACCGGCTTTGCCCGCGACATCGTGCTGATGAAGGCTGTGGGGATCAACCCCGTGGTCGTCCACGGCGGCGGCCCGCAAATTGGCGACCTGCTCAAGCGTTTGTCGATCGAGAGTCACTTCATCGATGGCATGCGTGTCACTGACGCGCAAACCATGGACGTGGTGGAAATGGTCCTCGGTGGCCAGGTCAACAAAGACATCGTCAACCTGATCAACCGCCACGGCGGCAGCGCCATCGGCCTGACCGGCAAGGATGCGGAACTGATCCGCGCCAAGAAACTGACCGTGACCCGCAAGACGCCGGAGATGACCCAGCCGGAAATCATCGACATCGGCCAGGTGGGCGAAGTCATCGGCATCAATACCGATTTGCTCAACCTGCTGGTCAAGGGCGACTTCATCCCGGTAATTGCGCCGATCGGCGTGGGTGCTAATGGCGAGTCCTATAACATCAACGCCGATCTGGTAGCCGGTAAGGTGGCGGAAGCACTGAAGGCTGAAAAACTGATGCTGCTGACCAACATCGCCGGCTTGATGGACAAGGAAGGCAAGGTACTGACCGGCTTGACTACCCAGCAGGTAGACGACCTGATCGCCGACGGCACCATCTACGGCGGCATGTTGCCGAAGATCCGTTGCGCACTGGAAGCCGTGCAGGGCGGCGTCGGCAGCTCGCTGATCCTGGATGGCCGCGTGCCAAATGCAATACTGTTGGAAATCTTCACCGATACCGGTGTCGGTACGTTGATCAGTAACCGCAAGCGCCCTTGATCGCTGCAAAGCAAAAGGCCCCGCTCAATTGAATTGAGCGGGGCCTTTGTTTGTACACAGTTCAAATGTGGGAGCTGGCTTGCCTGCGATGACGACAGTACATGCAAAAATGCACCGCCTGACACACCGCTATCGCGGGCAAGCCCGCTCCCACAGGATTCAGTGTCAGACGCCGAACTGCTCGCGGTATGCACGCACAGCCGGCAAATGTTGCTTGAGCTGCGGGTCGTCTTCCAGGAACTGCAATACCTGGTTCAACGACACGATGCTCACCACCGGAATGCCGAAGTCACGCTCCACTTCCTGGATCGCCGACAATTCACCGTTGCCACGCTCCTGGCGGTTCAAGGCGATCAGCACACCGGCAGCCTTGGCGCCGTCCTGGGAAGCGATGATCTGCATCACTTCACGGATAGCAGTACCCGCGGTGATCACGTCATCGATGATCAGCACATCGCCGGTCAATGGCGCGCCTACCAGGCTGCCACCTTCACCATGGGCCTTGGCTTCCTTACGGTTGAAACACCACGGCAAGTCCTGCCCGTGATGCTCCGCCAGGGCTATCGCCGTCGCCGCTGCCAGGGGAATACCCTTGTAGGCCGGGCCAAAGAGTACGTCGAAGGAAATACCGCTCTCAACGATGGCTGCCGCATAGAAACGGCCCAGCTGAGCCAGGGCCGAACCTGAGTTGAACAGGCCCGCATTGAAGAAGTACGGGCTGGTGCGCCCGGACTTGAGGGTGAACTCACCGAAGCGTAAAACGCCGCGATCGATGGCAAAACGAATGAAATCGCGCTGATACGCCTGCATGAAAAAAGCCTCAGATACCACGGATTTAGCTAATTGGGTGGACGGCGTGTATCATACACGCACGCGATTTTTGGGGCCATTTATGCGGATCATCAGTGTGAACGTTAATGGTATTCAGGCTGCAGTCGAGCGTGGTTTGCTCAGTTGGCTGCAAGCACAGAATGCCGACGTCATCTGCCTGCAGGACACCCGTGCCTCCGCCTTTGAACTGGACGACCCAGCCTTCCAACTGGATGGCTACTTCCTTTATGCCTGCGATGCCGAAGTGCCCACCCAAGGTGGCGTGGCTTTGTACTCGCGGTTGCAACCCAAGGCGGTCATCAGCGGCCTCGGCTTCGAGACAGCCGACCGCTACGGGCGTTACCTGCAAGCCGATTTCGACAAGGTCAGCATCGCGACCTTGCTGCTTCCTTCCGGGCAGAACGGCGATGAAGACTTGAACCAGAAATTCAAGCTAATGGACGATTTCGCCCGTTACCTGGATAAGCAGCGACGCAAACGTCGCGAGTACATTTATTGTGGCTCGCTGTACGTGGCGCAACAGAAACTGGATATCAAGAACTGGCGCGACAGCCAGCAATCCCCGGGTTTCCTGGCGCCAGAACGCGCCTGGATGGACGAGATTGTCGGCAACATGGGCTATGTCGATGCCCTGCGTGAAGTCAGCCGCGAAGGCGACCAGTACAGCTGGTGGCCAGATAACGAACAGGCTGAGATGCTCAACCTGGGCTGGCGTTTCGACTACCAGCTGCTGACCCCAGGTCTGCGCCGGTTCGTACGCAGTGCACGCCTGCCGCGCCAGCCGCGCTTCTCGCAGCACGCGCCGCTGATCGTGGACTACGACTGGACATTGACCATCTGAGGTCTTTTTCCAGGTACAAAAAAACCGACAGTGATGTCGGTTTTTTTGTGGCCGCCCGGTTACTTGACCAGGCGCCAGGTCCACGGATAGCGATAGGCAATGCCTTTGTTGGCCTTGATACCGGCGATGATCGTCAGTATCAACGCACCAATCACCAGCACGGTCATCAGCAAGAAGCCAACGACCACGAAGCCCAGCAACAGGCACACCAGCCAGGCGATCGCCACGGTGATCTGGAAATTCAGCGCCTCCTTGCCCTGGTCATCGATGAGCGGGTCCATGTCCTTCTTGAACTGCCACAGGATCAACGGCCCCAGCAAGCTGCCGAAGGGGAATACCAACCCCAGGAATGCCGCAAAATGACACAACATTGCCCACTGGCGTACTTCCTTGGACGGTGCCGGAACCGGCAACTGGCTGTCATTCATGGCGTTTCTCCTTGGGCCGGCTCAGTCAGCCAGCGCGGCGTTCTGCAATTCAAAGATTTCGGTCATGCCTTTCTGGGCCAAGGCCAGCATGGCGTTCAGCTCAGCCGGCTGGAATGGCGCGCCTTCGGCAGTGCCCTGCACTTCGATGAAACCACCGGTGCTGGTCATGACCACGTTGAGGTCGGTCTCGGCGGCCGAGTCTTCTAGGTAGTCGAGGTCCAGCACAGGCTCGCCCTGGTACATGCCAACAGACACAGCGGCGATCATCTGCTTGAGCGGGTCACCCGCTTTCAGGCCGCCACGCTTCTTGATGACTTTCAAAGCGTCGACCAGGGCCACCATGGCGCCGGTGATGGACGCCGTGCGGGTACCGCCGTCAGCCTGGATCACGTCGCAGTCGACGTAGAGGGTGACGTCACCCAGCTTGGACATATCCAGGGCGGCACGCAGGGAGCGGCCGATCAGGCGCTGGATTTCCAGGGTACGCCCGCCTTGCTTGCCACGGCTGGCTTCACGCTGGTTACGCTCGC
The DNA here is from genome assembly GCF_052046095.1 of Pseudomonas sp. 22072. Classification (NCBI taxonomy): domain Bacteria; kingdom Pseudomonadati; phylum Pseudomonadota; class Gammaproteobacteria; order Pseudomonadales; family Pseudomonadaceae; genus Pseudomonas; species Pseudomonas sp. 22072. The sequence goes on along the minus strand of NZ_JBQEQE010000001.1, from coordinate 293,878 downwards.
CAGTGGCGCGCGGCAGCATGCCGTATTCAGCGGTCAACCAACCCTGGCCCTGGCCCTTGAGGAAGCGCGGCACGCCGTTTTCGACGCTGACAGTGCAGATGACCTTGGTATCGCCAAACTCGACCAGTACGGATCCCTCGGCGTGTTTGGTGTAGTTGCGGGTGATGCGGATCGAGCGGAGCTGATCGGCAGCGCGACCACTTGGACGTTTCATAGGGGATACCTGTACTGAGGACGAAAAACTGCCGACCATTATAGAGCCGCAAGCCGGTTCGGGGCACTTCTAAAAAATCCGGTTACCAATGCCCGGGTTTGGGCGCCTACCTCCCACTGCGCTACAATCCTGCGCCTCCAGACTGTAGGAGCGAGCCTGCTCGCGAAAAACGCCAACAATTACGGGGGCTTCCTGATTCAGCGCGGCGCCCTTGCGTTCTTCGCGAGCAAACTCGCTCCTACAGGTCGGCCTGGCCAATTTCTATTTATCCAACGCGAGGTACCTCCATGGTCCACAGCATGACCGCCTTCGCCCGTGTCGAAAAAGCCGGGGCCCAAGGCACCCTCAGCTGGGAACTGCGCTCGGTCAACAGCCGTTACCTGGAGCCGCACCTGCGCCTGCCAGAGTCATTCCGCGACCTTGAAGGTGCCGTGCGTGAAGCGCTGCGCCAGGGCATCTCCCGCGGCAAGCTGGAATGCACTCTGCGCTTTACCGAAGAAACCACCGGCAAGCCGCTGCAGGTCGACCGAGACCGCGCCGCCCAACTGGTGGCCGCGGCCGAAACCATCGCCGGCCTGATCAAACAGCCGGCCGCATTGAACCCTCTGGAAGTATTGGCCTGGCCCGGCGTGCTGGTGGCCGACGCGGCAGACCCACAGGCCTTGAATGCCGAAGCCCTCGCCCTGTTCAACCAGGGCCTGAAGGAGCTCAAGGCCGGCCGTGAACGCGAAGGCGCCGAACTGGCGCGCCTGATCAACGAGCGGCTGACCTCGATCGAAGCCGACGTAGTGACCCTGCGCGAATTGGTACCGCAGATGCTCGCCACCCAGCGCCAGAAGGTCCTCGACCGCTTCACCGACATGAAGGCCGACCTCGATCCGACGCGCCTGGAACAGGAAATGGTCCTGCTCGCGCAGAAGAGCGACGTGGCCGAAGAACTTGACCGCCTGAGCACCCATATCCTTGAAGTGCGCCGCGTACTCAAGTCCGGCGGTGCCGCCGGTCGGCGCCTGGACTTCCTGATGCAGGAACTCAACCGCGAAGCCAATACACTGGGCTCCAAAGCGTTCGACCCGCGCAGCACCACGGCGGCGGTCAACCTCAAAGTGTTGATCGAGCAAATGCGCGAACAAGTACAGAATATTGAGTAAGGCACCCTCCATGACCCACAGCACCGGCACCCTTTACATCATTTCCGCCCCTTCGGGCGCGGGCAAGAGCAGCCTGGTCAAGGCCTTGACCGACGCTGACGAGCAGATCCGCATTTCGGTCTCGCACACCACCCGCGCCATGCGCCCGGGCGAAGTGGACGGCGTGCACTATCACTTCGTCGAGCGTACCGAGTTCGTCAAGATGATCGAACACGGTGACTTCCTGGAGCGCGCCGAAGTGTTCGGCAACCTCTACGGCACCTCGCAGAGCCACCTGCAACAGACCCTGGACGAAGGCCACGACCTGATTCTGGAGATCGACTGGCAGGGCGCCGAACAAGTGCGCCAACTGATGCCCAAGGCGCGCTCCATCTTCATCCTGCCGCCCTCGCTCCAAGCCCTGCACCAACGCCTGACTAACCGCGGCCAGGACAGCGATGAAATTATCGAAGGTCGCATGCGTGAGGCCGTCAGCGAAATGAGCCACTACGTCGACTACGACTACCTGATCATCAATGACGACTTTACCCACGCATTGGATGATTTGAAGGCGATTTTCCGCGCCAACCAACTGCAGCAAAAGCGCCAACAGCAGCGTTTCGGCAAATTACTCGCCGAATTGCTCGGTTGATTGGCGCTTCCCAAAACAGCTGCAAGGGCCTTACATTGGCACTTGTAGCGGTTTTGCGAAGGCCTGCGAAAAATCAGCGCTTCCCTAAACGCTGGTGATTTTTTAAACTGCTCAGTCCGCTCGCCCAACCGGGCAGCGCGCATCTTGCATTCGCTCCGAGGAATACCATGGCCCGCGTAACCGTTGAAGACTGCCTAGAACACGTGGATAACCGCTTTGAGCTGGTCATGCTCTCTACCAAGCGTGCCCGTCAACTGGCCACTGGCGGCAAAGAGCCTCTGGTCCAGTGGGAAAACGACAAGCCTACCGTTGTAGCCCTGCGTGAAATCGCTGAAGGCCTGATGAGCTACGAGTTCATCGCCAACGCCGAAATCGTTGAAGACGAACCGCTGTTTGCAGCGTTCGAAGGCGAGTCCAACGAGGACGTCTAAGCCTATGCCTGGTCGACGTAGCACGGCGCGGGGTCACAGCCATCGGCAGGAGTTCACACTTTGCCGAGCATAGACGCCCTCGCCGATCGCTTATCGGCCTACCTCGGCGCAGACCAGGTCAACCTGGTTCGCCGAGCGTATTTCTACGCCGAACAAGCCCACGACGGCCAACGCCGACGTAGCGGCGAGGCGTATGTCACCCATCCTCTTGCGGTGGCCAATATTCTTGCCGACATGCACATGGACCATCAGAGCCTGATGGCCGCGATGCTGCATGACGTGATCGAAGACACCGGCATTGCCAAGGAAGCGCTCAGTGCGCAATTTGGCGAAACCGTGGCCGAACTGGTCGACGGGGTCAGCAAGCTGACCCAGATGAACTTCGAGACCAAGGCCGAAGCCCAGGCGGAAAACTTCCAGAAGATGGCCATGGCCATGGCCCGAGACATTCGGGTGATCCTGGTCAAGCTGGCCGACCGGCTGCACAACATGCGCACGCTGGAAGTGCTGTCTGGCGAAAAGCGCCGGCGCATCGCCAAGGAAACCCTGGAAATCTATGCGCCCATCGCCAACCGGCTGGGCATGCACGCCATTCGTATCGAATTCGAAGACCTGGGCTTTAAAGCCATGCACCCCATGCGTTCGGCGCGCATCTACCAGGCGGTCAAGCGCGCACGGGGCAACCGCAAGGAAATCGTCAACAAGATCGAAGAGTCCCTGAGCCATTGCCTGGCGATTGACGAAATCGAGGGCGAGGTCAGCGGCCGGCAGAAGCACATCTACGGCATCTACAAAAAGATGCGCGGCAAGCGTCGGGCCTTCAACGAGATCATGGACGTCTATGCGTTCCGGATCATCGTCGACAAGGTCGATACCTGCTACCGCGTACTGGGAGCTGTACATAATTTGTACAAGCCCCTGCCGGGCCGCTTCAAGGACTACATCGCAATTCCCAAGGCCAACGGCTACCAGTCGCTGCATACCACCCTGTTTGGCATGCACGGCGTGCCGATCGAGATCCAGATCCGCACCCGCGAAATGGAAGAAATGGCCAACAACGGCATTGCCGCCCACTGGCTGTACAAGTCCAGCGGCGACGAGCAGCCCAAAGGCACCCATGCCCGTGCGCGCCAATGGGTCAAGGGCGTGCTGGAAATGCAGCAACGTGCCGGCAACTCCCTGGAATTTATCGAAAGCGTGAAGATCGACCTGTTCCCGGACGAGGTCTACGTGTTCACGCCCAAAGGCCGGATCATGGAGCTGCCCAAAGGCTCCACGGCGGTCGACTTTGCCTACGCGGTGCACACCGATGTCGGCAACAGCTGCATCGCCTGTCGCATCAACCGGCGCCTTGCCCCATTGTCCGAACCGCTGCAAAGCGGTTCCACGGTGGAGATCGTCAGCGCACCGGGCGCTCGCCCGAACCCGGCCTGGCTCAACTTTGTGGTCACCGGCAAGGCACGTACGCATATTCGCCACGCGCTGAAATTGCAGCGCCGCTCCGAATCCATCAGCCTGGGCGAACGCCTGCTGAACAAGGTGCTCAACGGCTTCGACAGCGCCCTGGACAAGATTCCGCAAGAGCGCGTGAAAGCGATGCTCCACGAGTACCGCCAGGAAACCATCGAAGACCTGCTGGAAGACATCGGCCTGGGCAACCGCATGGCCTACGTGGTTGCGCGCCGCCTGCTGGGCGAAGGCGAACAGTTGCCGAGCCCCGAAGGCCCACTGGCGATTCGCGGCACCGAGGGCCTGGTGCTCAGCTACGCCAAATGTTGCACGCCGATCCCGGGTGACCCGATTGTCGGCCACTTGTCCGCCGGCAAAGGCATGGTGGTGCACCTAGACAACTGCCGCAACATCACCGAAATCCGCCACAACCCGGAAAAATGCATCCAGCTCTCGTGGGCCAAGGATGTCACCGGCGAATTCAACGTCGAACTGCGAGTGGAGCTGGAACACCAGCGCGGCCTCATCGCCCTGCTGGCCAGCAGCGTCAACGCCGCCGACGGCAATATCGAGAAAATCAGCATGGACGAACGCGATGGTCGCATCAGCGTGGTCCAACTGGTGGTCAGCGTGCACGACCGCGTGCACCTGGCCCGCGTGATCAAAAAGTTGCGCGCCTTGACCGGTGTGATCCGCATCACCCGCATGCGTGCATAACCGATCCATTACAAGGAGTCATTCATGACCAAGACAGTTATCACCAGCGATAAAGCTCCAGCCGCCATCGGCACTTATTCCCAGGCGATCAAGGCGGGCAACACCGTCTACATGTCCGGCCAGATCCCGCTGGACCCAAAGACCATGGAACTGGTTGAAGGCTTCGAAGCCCAGACCGTACAGGTCTTTGAAAACCTCAAGTCCGTGGCTGAAGCTGCCGGTGGTTCGTTCAAGGACATCGTCAAGCTGAACATCTTCCTCACCGACCTCAGCCACTTCGCCAAGGTCAACGAGATCATGGGCAAGTACTTCGAACAACCTTACCCAGCCCGCGCCGCCATCGGCGTCGCCGCCCTGCCAAAGGGCGCACAGGTTGAGATGGACGCCATTCTGGTCATCGAGTAAAACACCCGGCGCAGCCCAAACAGGCTGCGCCGACTTCGTTTCAGAAGGATTTCGTAATGCGCAAAGCGCTTGTAGCCTCCTCGTTGCTCGCCCTGTTGCTCGGCGGCTGTGCCAGCAACCCCGCCGACCTGGATGTAAGCGGTACCTGGATCAACCAGGCCGCCATCGACGCGGCAGCCAAGGGCGGCCCTTTGCGTGAAGCCCTGCAGTCCTATGGCCCCAACCTCGAGTGGGAGGTCAACACCAAGGCTTTGCAGGCGCGCTACTACAACGGTTTTGAAGTGGCGGAAGGCAAGTTGTCGGGTGAAAAGCCCGGCGCGTGGAGCGTGGACTTCTATGGCAGCTCAGCCACCGAACTCAAGCGCAAAGGCAAGCAACTGCTGCAAGTGGCCAACGACAATGAGCCCGAACAGCTGTTTGCCCGCGCCAAAGAACCCGCACCGGAAGGCGCGCCACTGGGCGCCACCTTCGAGCGCGCGCTGTATGCGGCCTATATGGGCGGCGACTGGAAGATCAGCGACGGCACCGGCAGCGGTGCCACGGTGCAGTTCCAGGCAGACGGCAAGGTCGCCGGCCTGCCGGGGGTTGATCGCTATTCACTCTGCCTGGCAGGCGATTGCGCCTCCATGAGCGGCGGCTACGACAGCATCTGGCTGCAACTGGACGGCCAGGGCAACCCATGGATCTTCACGCGCAAGGGTAAGCAACTGGAGATCTTCCAGGCGATCAATACCGCGCAGGCCGATGAAGTGCCTTCGTTTACGCCAGGCCCTCGCCAATGGTTGCTTGAGAAGTAATAAAAGCCTCGCCCAAATCCAAATGTGGGAGCTGGCTTGCCTGCGATGACGGTATTACANTTGATATACCGCTATCGCAGGCAAGCCAGCTCCCACATTTTTTGCCGCGCTTCAGCCTTTCAGAATCGCCGCATAGCCTTCCCGGTAAGTCGGGTATGTCGGCGTCCAGCCAAGCGCCTTCATACGTGCATTACTGCACTGCTTGCTCCCCGCACGCCGCACACTGGCGTCCTCGGCCCATTCGGTCACACCCAGGTACTCGCGCAACCACGCCACCACCTCGGCCAGTGGTGCCGGCGCATCGTCAACGCCGATATAGACCTTGTCCAGCGAACCGCCCTTCTCCACATGCCGCAGCAAAAAGGCGAGCAGGCCCGCGGCGTCATCGGCGTGGATACGGTTGCCATACAACGGCGGGTCAACCGCTACGCGATAGCCTTGGCGAACCTGAGTGAGCAGCCATTCCCGACCCGGGCCGTAAATCCCGGTCAGTCGCACGATGGTCGCTGGAATACCGCTGTTGAGCGCCACCTGTTCAGCTTCCAGCATCACCTGCCCGGAATAGCCCTTCGCTTGCGTCTCGGACGTTTCGTCGACCCACTCGCCGTTTTGCTGCCCATACACACTGCTGCTGGAGACAAACAGCAAATGCTTGGGCGTCTGGCCGTAGTCTTCCAACCACTCCAACACATGCTGCAACCCTTGCACGTAGGCGGCGCGATAGCCGGCCTCGTCGTGGTCGGTGGCAGCGGCGCAGTACACCAGATAATCCACCCCGCCGATCGGCCAGGTGTCCGGGCAGTCCTTTTTGAACAGGTCGCCGGCGATGCCGATCACCCCGTCGGGCAGGCGCGAAATATCGCGGCGCAGGCCGTGAACCTCCCATTCCGAGGCCAGCAATTGGCTAGCCAGCCGACTACCCACATCACCGCAACCGGCAATCACAACAGAAGGCACAGACATCACAAAACTCCATTCTCAAAGGCGCAGATTAGCCGCGCGAGTGGATCAACGGCCAGTAAAAAGCGAAATAAAGTAACAGTGCCACTTTAGTTAACAAGAATTACTTGCAATAATAACCGCCCATTTGTCCTCGACCCTAAATGGTCTGGAAGGACGATCACCCATTTTTTCTCTCAGGTCCGGCCAGCATGACACGTCATACAACCCCCGCTTCGCCAACCAAGCTTCACAGCCCCTCCCGCGCCTGGCGTGCGATTGCTGCGATGCTGTTCAGCGTATTGCTGGCACCGACCGCCGCATTCGCTGACGCCACTGCCCCAGCCGCTCCGGCAGCTGCCGAGCAAAATGCCGCTACTGCGGCAACGCCTGCCGTCGCGCCAGTGGCCACCGACCCGGCCCAGGCCGCCGGCGCCGCCGCACCTGCCGACGAAACCGGCGTGGTGCTGGAAGAAGACAACACCCTGGGGATGGCCCACGACTTGTCCCCATGGGGCATGTACCAGAATGCTGACGTGGTGGTGAAAGCCGTAATGATCGGCCTGGCCATTGCCTCGATCATCACCTGGACCATCTGGATTGCCAAAGGCTTCGAGCTGTTGGGCGCCAAGCGTCGTCTGCGCGCTGAAATCGTCCACCTGAAAAAAGCCACCACCCTCAAGGAAGCGAGCGAAACCGCGACCAAGAAGGGCACCCTGGCCAACCTGCTGGTGCACGACGCACTGGAAGAAATGCGCCTGTCGGCCAACACCCGTGAAAAAGAAGGCATCAAGGAGCGCGTCAGCTTCCGCCTTGAGCGCCTGGTGGCCGCCTGCGGCCGTAATATGAGCAGCGGCACCGGCGTACTCGCTACCATCGGTTCCACCGCACCCTTCGTCGGCCTGTTCGGTACCGTGTGGGGCATCATGAACAGCTTCATCGGTATCGCCAAAACCCAGACCACCAACCTCGCCGTCGTTGCCCCCGGCATCGCCGAAGCCCTGCTGGCTACCGCCCTGGGCCTGGTTGCCGCAATTCCTGCGGTGGTCATCTACAACGTCTTCGCCCGTTCGATCGCCGGCTACAAGGCTCAGGTATCGGATGCGTCGGCAGAAGTCCTGTTGCTCGTCAGCCGTGACCTCGATCACCTGCCTACCGAGCGCAGCTCGCAACCGCACATGGTGAAAGTGGGGTAATCGGCCATGGGCCTGCATTTGAATCAAGGCGACGACGAACTCGTCGAGAACCACGAAATCAACGTCACGCCGTTTATCGACGTGATGCTGGTGCTGCTGATCATCTTCATGGTGGCGGCACCGCTGGCAACCGTGGACATCAAGGTGGACCTGCCTGCCTCGAGCGCCAAGCCGGCGCCGCGGCCGGAAAAACCGATCTTCCTCAGCGTCAAGGCGGACCAACGCCTGTTCCTGGGCGAAGAAGAGGTCAAGGCTGAAACCCTGGGGCCGGTGCTGGATGCCAAGACCGAAGGCAAGAAAGACACGACCATCTTCTTCCAGGCCGACAAAGGCGTGGACTACGGCGACCTGATGAGCGTGATGGATGCCCTGCGGGCAGCCGGCTACCTCAAGGTAGGCCTGGTCGGACTTGAGACGGCAGCCAAGAAATGATCACGACGCGCCACAAACTGACGCGTTATGGCACCAGCCTCGCCGTCGTGCTGGGCGTGCATGCCGTCGCGATCATCATCGCGCTCCAATGGTCCGCGCCGCAGGCGATTCAGCTGCCACCCGCCGCCATGGTCATCGACCTGGCGCCGCTGCCAGCACCGCCGCCGCCTCCAGCGCCGCCCAAGGTCGTTGCGCCGCCGCCACCACCGGTCGAAGAGCTGCCCCTGCCGAAGCTGGCCGAGGCGCCCAAGCCAACGATCCAGGTGCCCAAGCCGGTCAAGCCCAAGCCCAAGCCACAACCGCCAAAACCGGTGGAGAAGAAGCCCGAGCCGCCCAAGGAGAAAACCTCCGAGGAGCCACCGAGCGAAACGCCGCCGAGCAACGCACCTGCGCAGAAGTCCGCCCAGCCTACACCGGGCCCGTCGGCACAGCAGCTGGCCGCCCAGGCATCCTGGCAAAGCACGTTGCTGGCGCATCTGCAGAAGTACAAGAAGTACCCGCCCGGCGCCCAACGCAGTGGCAAGGAAGGTATGAACCGCTTGCGCTTCGTGGTCGATGGCGAAGGCAATGTGCTGTCCTACGAACTGGAAGGCCGCTCCGGCAACGCCGACCTGGACCGTGCAACCCTTGAGATGATCCGCAAGGCTCAGCCGCTACCCAAGCCACCGGCAGACCTGTTGAAAAACGGCAGCGTCGAACTGGTCGCGCCGTTCGTCTACAACATCGACAAGCGTCGCCGCTGAGAGAGCACTGTGGGAGGGGCTTGCTCCCTCCCACATTCGCTTTAATACCTCAGTAAAATTCCGATATTCCCCACTCAATCCCCAGCAAAGTTCTGATAACGTGCGTCTATCGATTGCAGCCGGTATGCTTGGCCCGCAACCTCATGGACGCCCGCTATGACTCTCACAGAATTACGCTACATCGTGACCCTCGCCCAAGAACAGCACTTCGGCCATGCCGCCGAGCGTTGCCACGTCAGCCAGCCGACGCTGTCGGTGGGTGTGAAAAAGCTTGAAGACGAACTCGGTGTGCTGATTTTCGAGCGCAGCAAGAGCGCCGTGCGCCTCACCCCGGTGGGCGAAGGCATCGTTGCCCAGGCGCAGAAGGTCCTGGAGCAGGCGCAAAGCATTCGCGAACTGGCCCAGGCCGGCAAGAACCAGCTGACCGCGCCGCTCAAGGTCGGCGCGATCTACACGGTCGGCCCCTACCTGTTCCCGCACCTGATCCCGCAACTGCATCGCGTCGCACCGCAGATGCCGCTGTATATCGAAGAAAACTTCACCCACGTGCTGCGCGACAAACTGCGCAACGGCGAGCTGGACGCGATCATCATCGCCCTGCCCTTCAACGAAGCGGACGTGCTGACCCTGCCGCTCTACGACGAGCCGTTCTACGTGCTGATGCCGGCCTCCCACCCGTGGACCAAGAAGGACACCATCGACGCCGGCCTGCTCAACGACAAGAGCCTGCTGCTGCTCGGTGAAGGCCACTGCTTCCGCGATCAGGTGCTGGAAGCCTGCCCGACCCTGACCAAGGGCAACGACGGCGCCAAGCACACCACGGTGGAATCCAGCTCCCTGGAAACCATTCGCCATATGGTCGCTTCCGGCCTGGGTATCTCGATCCTGCCGCTGTCTGCGGTAGACAGCCATCACTACGCCCAGGGCGTGATCGAAGTGCGCCCACTCACGCCGCCGGTGCCGTTCCGTACCGTAGCGATTGCCTGGCGCGCCAGCTTCCCGCGCCCCAAAGCGATTGAGATTCTCGCGGACTCGATCCGTCTGTGTTCGGTGGCCAAGCCGCCCGTTGCGAGCTAAGCCACGGTATGACTGAGCTGTCGCAGGTGTCGGTGACGGCACTCAAGGGTGTCGGTGAGGCCATGGCCGAGAAGCTGGCCAAGGTCGGCCTGGAGAACCTTCAGGACGTGCTGTTCCACCTGCCCCTGCGCTACCAGGACCGCACCCGCGTGGTGCCCATCGGCCATTTGCGCCCTGGGCAAGACGCGGTGATCGAAGGCACCGTCAGTGGCGCCGACGTGGTGATGGGCAAGCGCCGCAGCCTGGTGGTGCGCCTGCAGGACGGTACCGGCGGCTTGAGCCTGCGCTTCTACCACTTCAGCAACGCGCAGAAGGAAGGCCTCAAGCGTGGCACCCGCGTGCGCTGCTACGGCGAGGCACGCCCTGGCGCATCGGGCCTGGAAATCTACCACCCGGAATACCGCGCCATTACCGGCGACGAGCCGCCACCGGTGGACACCACGCTCACGCCGATCTACCCGCTGACCGAGGGCCTGACCCAGCAACGCCTGCGCCAGTTGTGCATGCAAACCCTGACGATGCTTGGCCCGCAAAGTCTGCCCGATTGGCTGCCCCTGGAGCTGGCCCGCGATTATCAGTTGGCGCCCCTGGCCGATGCGATTCGGTATTTGCATCACCCGCCCGCCGATGCCGATGTGGACGAACTCGCCCTCGGTCATCATTGGGCCCAACATCGCCTGGCCTTTGAAGAACTGCTCACGCACCAGCTGTCCCAGCAACGCCTGCGCGAAAGCATGCGTTCCCTGCGCGCCCCGGCGATGCCCAGAGCCACGCGGCTGCCTGCGCAATACCTGGCCAACCTCGGCTTTGCGCCCACCGGCGCGCAACAGCGCGTGGGCAATGAAATCGCCTACGACCTCAGCCAGCAAGAACCGATGCTGCGGTTGATCCAGGGTGACGTAGGGGCAGGCAAAACCGTGGTCGCTGCCCTGGCCGCCCTGCAAGCCCTGGAAGCTGGCTATCAAGTGGCGCTGATGGCACCGACGGAAATTCTCGCCGAACAACACTTCATCACCTTCAAGCGCTGGCTCGAACCGCTGGGCCTGGAGGTGGCGTGGCTGGCTGGCAAGCTCAAAGGCAAGAACCGCGTGGCCGCCCTGGAGCAGATCGCCGCCGGCGCACCGATGGTGGTGGGCACCCATGCGCTGTTCCAGGACGAAGTGCAGTTCAAGAACCTTGCGCTAGTGATCATCGACGAACAGCACCGATTTGGCGTGCAACAGCGCCTGGCCCTGCGCCAGAAAGGCGTGGGCGGGCGCATGAACCCGCACCAGTTGATCATGACCGCCACGCCGATCCCACGCACCCTGGCCATGAGCGCCTACGCCGACCTCGACACCTCGATCCTCGACGAGCTGCCGCCGGGGCGTACGCCGGTCAACACCGTGCTGGTCACCGACACCCGGCGCGTCGAAGTGATCGAGCGCGTGCGCGGTGCCTGCGCCGAAGGCCGCCAGGCGTACTGGGTGTGCACCCTGATCGAAGAGTCCGAAGAACTGACCTGCCAGGCCGCCGAAACCACTTATGAAGACCTCACCAGTGCCTTGGGTGAGCTCAAGGTGGGGTTGATCCATGGCCGTATGAAACCGGCGGAAAAAGCCGCGGTAATGGCCGAGTTCAAGGCCGGCAACCTGCAATTACTGGTGGCTACCACCGTGATTGAAGTGGGCGTGGACGTCCCCAACGCCAGTCTGATGATCATCGAAAACCCCGAACGCCTGGGCCTGGCGCAACTGCACCAATTGCGCGGGCGGGTTGGCCGGGGCAGTGCCGCCAGCCACTGCGTGCTGCTCTATCATCCGCCACTGTCGCAGATCGGTCGCCAGCGCTTGGGCATCATGCGCGAAACCAACGACGGTTTTGTCATTGCCGAAAAAGACCTCGAACTGCGCGGCCCCGGTGAAATGCTCGGCACGCGCCAGACCGGCCTGCTGCAATTCAAGGTCGCCGACCTGATGCGCGATGCCGACCTGCTGCCCGCCGTGCGCGATGCTGCGCAAGCATTGCTCGAGCGTTGGCCCGATCACGTCAGCCCCTTGCTCAACCGCTGGCTGCGCCACGGCCAGCAATACGGCCAGGTTTGACCTCTTCCCTGTAGGAGCGAGCTTGCTCGCGAAAAACGCCAACGATGACGCGGACGCTCTGGATGATGGCGCCGCCAGGAAGGTCTTCGCGAGCAAGCTCGCTCCTACAGGGTAATCAGCACACCGCCAACCTCATCACAAACGCCACTTATCCGACCAACACCCGTATCAAGCTGGTTATACTCCAATGAATGTAAGAAATTGGATCAGGCCATGTCAGAAGTTGCCCTCGCCACAGCCCCACTGACCGCCCCGCCGGTCATTCGGGCGCTGCTCGCAAAGCTCGCCATCCCCTACACGGAAGTCATCGAACAGCCTGGCCTGAACCCTGCCCGAAAGGTCCAGGCGGTGTTGCTTGAAGATGCGGTTGGCGCGCTCATGGTGCTGTTTCCCCAAAGCCAATTGCTGGACCTCAACCGCCTCGCCGAACTCACCGGTCGCCGCCTCACGGCCGTCGCCCCCGAGCGGGTCGAGCGCATGCTGGGCAAGCATGACCTGAGCCTGCTGCCGGGCTTGCCGCCCCTGACCAGTTCGCCGTGCCTGTACGAAGGCCGCTTGCTCAATGAGCCGAGCCTGCTGGTGCATTCGGGCGAAGCCGGGCTGTTGCTGGAAATCCCCACCGACGCCTTCAAGAGCCTGCTCACCAAGGCCAGCGCCGCGCAGTTCGGTGAGCCCTTGAGCAACATCCGTCCGAACCTCGACCGCCCCAATGATGACCGCGAGGAAATCACCCAGGCGATGCAAGCCTTCACCGCTCGCCGTATCCAGCAACGCCTGGAAGCGACCATCGAAATTCCGCCGCTGGCCGACACGGCGCAGAAGATCATCAAGCTGCGCGTGGATCCCAACGCCACCATCGACGACATTACTGGCGTGGTGGAAACCGACCCGGCCCTTGCCGCCCAGGTCGTAAGCTGGGCCGCGTCGCCCTACTACGCCTCGCCGGGCAAGATCCGCTCAGTCGAAGACGCCATCGTGCGCGTGCTGGGCTTTGATCTTGTGATCAACCTGGCGCTGGGCCTGGCCCTGGGCAAAACCCTGAGCCTGCCCAAGGACCGCCCGCACCTGTCCACGCCGTACTGGCACCAGTCGATCTACACCGCCGCCGTGATCGAGGGCCTGACCCGCGCCATGCCCCGCGCCCAACGCCCGGAAGCCGGCCTGACCTACCTGGCAGGTTTGCTGCACAACTTCGGCTACCTGCTGCTGGCCCACGTGTTTCCGCCGCACTTCTCGCTGATCTGCCGCCACCTGGAGGTCAACCCGCACCTGTGCCACAGCTACGTCGAGCAACATTTGCTGGGCATCAGCCGCGAACAGATCGGCGCCTGGCTGATGCGCTACTGGGACATGCCGGACGAACTGTGCACCGCCCTGCGCTTCCAGCACGATCCCACGTATGACGGGCAATACGCCGAGTATCCGAACCTGGTGTGCCTGGCGGTGCGCCTGTTGCGCAGCCGGGGGATTGGCTCCGGGCCGGATGAATCCATTCCCGACGCGTTGCTTGAGCGCCTGGGCCTGAGCCGCGAGAAGGCCGAGGACGTGGTGGGTAAAGTGCTGGATGCCGAAGTGCTGTTGCGCGAATTGGCTTCGCAGTTCAGCCAGGGGTAAGCCCACCGCCTGTTAAACCGCTATCGCAGGCAAGCCAGCTCCCACAGTTGACCGTATTTCCAAGTTGGAACGCGGTCACTGTGGGAGCTGGCTTGCCTGCGATGAATCCAACTCGGTCTACCTGACCACCTACTTCTTTTTCTTCGGCTTCAAATACTTGGTCAGACCCTGGAACCAGATCACCAGTGCCGGGTTGCCCTTGATCTGGATCGACTTGTCCTGAATCCCCGTCATGAACGCCAGTTGCTTGTTCTTCGCCTGCATCGTGGCGAAGCCGTAGGCGGCATCCTTGAAGGCAATCGCGAAGGCCGGCGCCGGGTGGACACCTGAGCGGCTGGTGATGCGCTGGTCTTTGACGATGAAGTGACGGGCAACCTTGCCGTCGAGGGTCTGCAGCTGGAAGGCCAGGTCTTTGTCACCCAGTTGCTGCTGGAAGGCGGGGTTGGTGCGGCTGGCTTTGCCCATCATCAGGCCCAGCACCCACAGGAGAAGACGAAATTTCATGCACACGGCCTCGGTGTATTTATTGGAGTGGCCGCAGCAGTGTAACGATTTGCAAAAGGAACGCCACCGATCTCGCGCTTTAGGCGCAGATCGGTTGGCGTTTAACGCTTATAGCAACAAGTACTTAAACGTTAGGGCAAGGCACTGGCGCCCAGTCGGCCAGGTTTGGATTGCGGCAGGTTGCTTCGATCTGGGTCTTGCCCGCACTGGCGACCTGCTTGCTTTCAGCTTGCTTGGCCTGCACGGTCTGGATGCTACGTTCGGTGGTGACCGCTTCTTTCGGCACTGTCGGCAGAACCGGCTTCTTGGCTGGCTTGACGGCTTTCTTGCCCTTGGCCGGAGCGACCACTGGCGTGGTATCGGCGGTGGCCACGGTCACCACATCGCTGCGCTGTACGCCGACCTGTTGCAGGTCTTTCTCGTAGGCCTGGGTGTAGTTGTTCAGGTCTTCGCTGGCTTTGCCGTTGACCGTCACGATCAGGTCATTGGACTCCTTCAGGCCCGCGACGATTTCCGCCAGGCGCTTGCGGCCTTCGGTGTCGTTGACGGTCTTGGCCTTGCGATCAGCCACCAGCTTGGTGAATGCGCTCTGGTAGCACTGCTGCGACGCCTTGGCATAGGCGGTGCTGCGGTCGATGTCCGAGGCGCTTTTGTTGAAGTCGGTGGAGTAGGACGCGATGCGCTGGTTGTCATCGGTGATCTGTTTCTGGCGCTCGGTGTAGTAACCCGCCGCACCGCCAGCCAGGGCGCCGCCTGCGGCACCGATCGCGGCATTGCGGCCACGGCTGTCCTTGTCGCCGGTCAGCGCGCCCAGCAGGGCACCGCCGGCCGCGCCGATCGCGGCACCGGTGACGACCGACTTGGTCATGTCCGAATCGGTGGCGCGCAGGTGCTGCACCGGCTCATAGCAGTTGGGGTAGTACTCGACCTTGGTGCTCGACGCCACCTTGGACGCAGGCGACGTAGCGCAACCAGTCAACACGGTGCTGAAACCAGCTGCGATCAGCAGCAGGTGACGCTTGGAAACCGCCTTACGGGAAAAAAGCATAGATGTGATCTCTGTTAAGTTTGACTTGCCCAGCACGGCCCACCGCCGCCTGAGTCCCTTCCAAGCTCGCTAGACAGCCAACGATCAAGACCGCTGACCGCTCGCTGCGAGCAATTCCTTCAAGATCGTTGCCGGGTCGGCCCGCTGTTGCTTGCGGTAGTTGCCAACATGGCGAACGAACAGTGTCGCGCGCGTCACCAGGCTCTTGCCGAGCACTGGCTTGCGATCCAACTCTTCCTTGATCCGTTGAAACTGCGCCTGGATCACCGCATCGGTGTAGCGCGTGCCGGTGGCCAGGTTGTCGATGTAAATCGCCACCGCGCCGTCCAACGCGCTGCGTCCATTGGTGATGGCCATGTCGAACAGCTGCGTGCTGGCCTCGTCCTTGCTGTCCACCGCCTGCTGGCGACTCTTCTGCAGGTTGGCCAGGCGGATGTTGTAGTTGCTGATGGTCTCGGCCACCAACGCCGCCGACTGGATCAAATTGCCCGCCGCTTCTTCGCGTTGCTGGGCGATCAGCGACACGTTGCGCTTGAGCTCTTCGTTGACCAGGCCCAGTTCGGCTTGCAGCTTGGGATCGACACTGGCGGCGATGATGCTGTCCAGGCGTTTGGTCGGGTCCTGGGCGTCGTCGATGGCATCGGTCAGCGCGGCCAGGCGGCCTTCCTTCTGCCACTGGGCGAACAGCTCCTTGTAGCGCGAGCGCGGCGCCGACAACGCGCCAATCGCCACGCGAAAACCGGTGGTCTCGTTGCTTTGCTCGGTGCCATCAGCGGCAAACAGCGGGTATTCGCGGCGCATACCGGTGAACAACGTGCCCTCGCCTTCCAGGTAGTTGCCGCCCTTCACCACAAAGCCGCCGTAGGTGCCCTGGCGGCGGCCAGCGTGTACCAGTTGGAAGGATTCCTGGACCATTTCCGCGGCGTTGCCGATCACGTCGAACATGCCGATGGGGTTAGGTAATTTGGTGCCGATGGGCATCAACCGCGCTGCCTGGCCGGTGCCGCCGGCCACTTGGTTGAACACCGCGTAATCGGCCAGCGGGCCATCGCTTTCACTGCCCTCGACGCGCCGTGGATACAGCCGGCCTTCCAGGTCCTGGCGGCTCACCGCCTGGCCGCCGCGCGCGGCGTACTCCCATTCCACTTCGGTGGGCAGGCGCACAAAACCCAGGCCACCGTCTTCGGTCGACGCACCGCGCCCGCTTACCGGCAGCAGTTCGCGGTGGTATTTCATCAGCCAGGCGCTGTACACCGCCGAGAAACGCTCGGCTTCAAAGCGCGACAGTTTCACCTTGGGCAAACGCCCGGCCATGCCCGTGGGCGCATCACACGCCGGCGCCGGTTCGCCGCTGGCCAGGGACTGCGCCTGGGCCATCACCTGGGCGTATTGGCGAGCAGTCACTTCGTATTTGCCAATGAAGTACAGCATGGGCTTGAGCGGGGTCTTGGCGTCGGTCTTCGGCATCTGCGGCGCGATGACCTTGCTCCAGTCCTTGGGCAAGTCCTTGAGGGTGAACTGGCCGTTGATGAAGTCGCGGCGGTAACCGGAAATAAACGACTGCTGATAACCCGCCTCGCCTTCGGCAAAGGGGTAGCCCAGGCTGATTTCACGGTCATCCAGGGTGCCCTGGGCCAGAATGTAGGCGTAGCGGAATACCATGTTACCTTCGCAGGGCAGCGGCAGGCTCACGTCGTCCGGCAACGGCTTGGGGTTGTCGAGCTTGTCACTTGCTTCATCAGCCCAGGCCAGCGAGGCCAGGCTCAGCGCCACGCAGGCGCCCAGTAATTTATACATCTCTGATTCCTTCAGAAGCCTGGATACGGACCACCCGCCAACCACCACAGGCGGCCGCCACGGCACTGACGCCGAGCACCGCCACTAGGGCCAGGCCGTAATGGCGCGCCAACAGATGGCTGGCGTACTCGCCTGGCACCTGCACAAAAAGCTTGTTCAACGCCGCCTCAGCCAGGCCATACAGCCCAACGCTGAGCACAGCGGCAAAACCCGCGCTGTATAGCGCTTGCAGCAGCACAAACAGCAACAACGCGGCGGTGGAAAACCCCAGCAGGCGCAACACCGAGAGTTCACGGTGCTTACGCGCCACCGCCGCCAGGGTCCCCGCGAAAATCGCCGCAAACGCCCCGGCCAACGCCAACCCGGCGATGATCCAGAACACAATCGACAGGTTGCGGCTCAACGATTGCACTTGAGCGATGGTGTGCGCCTGGGTTGAAACCAACAGGTTCTGCTCGGCGAAATACACCCGCAACGGTTCCACATCACTGAGGCTGCGCGCATACAGGCGAAACGCCGGGTAGATGCGCTGTTCACTCACGCTCGCCGCTTCACCGGCCCAACCCAACGCCGGCACCGCACGGCCATCGCGGTAATCTTCCGCTGCCTCCAGCAACGCCAGATCGGCAAACAGGCCCTCGCGAGCGAAGGCCTCCAGCGGCAACACCGCCAGCACCTGCAACCGCGTGCGCTGGGCCTCGACGCGCCCCGCCACTTGCCGCGCAAAGCTGGTTTCCAGCCAATCACCGGGCCTTGCCGCGAGCTTTTCGGCGGCGGTATGGCTGAGCACGATCTGGTCCAGGCCGTGGGGCATCGGCAAGCCTGCCAACAACGGGTCGCCTGCGGCAGTCGGCAGCATTTCCAGGGTCAAGGTGCCCACCTGCGCCGTGGCCGCAATCTGCCGTGTGCGCGGCACAGCAAACGCGACATCGCTGCGCTCACCCAGCTGCGCGATAAACGCCGCGCTGAATCGACCACCGCCCAACGGGATGATTTCACGGCTGGCGGGGTCGGTCTCCAAGCGTTCGGTCAAACTGCTAACCAGTCCAAATTTCAGCCCGAATAACACCAGCAATGGCGCGATAACCGCCACCAATGCCAACACCGAACAGGCCGACAGCCACCCATCGTTGCGGTAGTCCTGCCACGCAAGCGAAGCAACCAGGCCGATGCGCATCAGCACGCCTCCCCGAGGGTTGCGGTGACGCCGCCGTCTGGGTCGCGCTGGCAACTGATACGCCGCACCTGCAAGCCACTGGCGCGGGCCAGCGGTTCGTCATGGGTGGCGATCACACAGGCCGTACGGTGTTCGCGGGCCTGGGCCAGCAGCGCCTGCATCACGCGCTCGGCGTTGAGCGGGTCCAGGGACGCCGTCGGCTCATCAGCCAGCACCAGTTGCGGCCCATGGGCCAGAGCCCGCGCACAGCTGACCCGCTGGCGTTGGCCCACCGACAACGCCGCCGGGCGCTTGGCCAGCTGATCGCTGATCTGCAACTGCTCAGCCAGGCGCGCCACGCGGCCGTCGTCCTGCAAGCCCAGCAGTTGGCGCGACAGCGCGATATTGCCGCGCACATCCAGAAACCCCAGTAACCCCCCGGTCTGCGGCACATAGCCCAGATGCTGGCTGCGCAACGCGGCCAGCGCCGATTGCCGATCAGCACGCCACAGCGCGCCGATGTCGTGTTGGTTGAATGCAAACTGCCCCACCTGATCCGGCGCCAACACTAGCGCCAGCACGTCGAGCAAGGTGCTCTTGCCGCAACCGCTGGGGCCGACAATTGCCAGTTGCTCACCCGCGCCCAGCTGCAACGCAGGGATCACCAGGCTGTAGCGCTGGCTACCGACGCCCCGGCTCTTGTGCACCGCACTCAGGTTCAGCATTACGGCAGCGTCGACAGTGGCACGCGGTACAACGCATCGCCCGGTTCGGCATCGCCGAAACGGACCCAGTTGGCCACGTCGTTATGGAAGGTTTCATACAGGCGGATTTTCGAATCCAGCTCGTCGATAAAGTCTTCTTGCTCGGCCACGCTCAATGACAACCACAGGTCCTGGGTCATGTTCAGCGACTTGCTGCGGTACGGCAGGCCCTCCAGGTATTCACCGAGCAGGCCGCCGTCAGCCAGGTTGCCGCCCTTGCGCAGGGCCTGCGGGTCGCGGCTCATATAGGCCGAGGCGCTGGCGATTTCCTGGAAGAAATCCTTGGGCGAGCTTTGTGTTTTGCGCGCTGCATCCACGATCAACTTCAACGATTGTTGCAGGTCGTTGAGTTGCAGCTTGGTCAACATCACGCACACCTGGAACGCTGGCAGCGCCGGGTTGGTCAGGTCACGATCAGCGGTCCAGGCGCTGACCAATTGCGGTGCCTGGCTCGCGGTCTTGCGCCCGAGAAAGTCCATGTGCATGGCATAGCCGACGGCGGCGGACTTGTCCGCCAGACTCGGCGCGGCACTGAGCAACGGCACTGGCTGCGGCGTATTGCTGCGCACCTGATGCACCAGGTTGGCGAATACCGTGCCGATCTCATCGACGCGCTCACCCAGCTTGCGCACATCGCCCCCTGGCACTGGCGTATACAGGTCGCCGATCTGCGGGTTGGCGTCGGCGGTGAGAACGCGATACTGGCTCTCGGCGCCGGCATGGGTTTTCTTGCCGGCATCAGTGCGCAGGTGCAGCGCATAGATCTTGATCTGCTTACCCAGGGCCGCCTGGCGCACTTCGGCTTCGTTCATCTGGGTGGCGGCGAACGGGTCGTTCTTGCGCAGCGCGCCGGCATCGGAAACCAGCAGGATGATGCGCCCGCCGTAGCCGGACCAATCCATGCCGTCCACTGCCTGCATCACCCCGGCAAACGCATCTTCGTTGAACGAGTGGCTGGACACCGTCGACGCTTTGACCTGGCGCGCCATATCCAGAAAGCGCTGCGGGTCGCGACCTTGGTCGAGGCTGATCAGGGTCTTGGCGACATACTCAAGGCCCGGGGTTTTCTGGATGCTGCTGCGAAAGCCGACCATGCCGAAGCTGACGCTGTCCAACTCGCCGCGCTCGGCAATGCGGGTTTGTAGCTCATGCACCACGTCGCGAATCTGGTCGATGTAGGGCTGCATCGACACGGTGGTGTCCACCACCAGCACCACCGCCGTGCGGAATGCGTCGGCATTCGCGCTGAGCGTCGGGCTGGCCGGTCTGGCAGCGGCGCGGCTGCCTGGGTCGATGGAGGCCACGTTGAGCAACTGCACCGGCTGGCCGTTGTCGTCGAAGCTCTCTTTGGAATCGAAGATCGGCAACAGGTAGAACTGGTTCTGCGGCACCGCGCTGGCGGTGGGTTCCAGGGCCAGGACTTGCTGGTTGTCTTCTCGGTTGTTCTGCGCCTTGGCCAAGGCGCTTTTCGCTGCAGCAGGGTCAGCCAGTAGTTTTTCCACCTCACCGGGCTGGCGCAGGAACATCACGGGCGCCCGGCCTGAGCGCTCGGTGAACTTGAGCACCAGGCTTTGTTTCCAGTCGCTGACCTGGGAGGCCGGCAGCCAACCGTCGCTGCGACCATCGGTAGCGGCGCCGACGCGCACCCACGGGCTGCCATCGACTTCTTTGCGCTGATACACGTAGAGCACGGAAAACGCCGGCAGCGCTCTACCCGGCGGGCTCCCAGCGTCCACTGAAAGCAGGGCGCCGGGTTTGCTGAGTACACGCTGGAACAAGGTTTTCTTGCCTGCCATCAGCAACGGGCGCTGACCGCCATCCACTTCAGCGACAGCCACGGGCGGCGTCACCTTGGGCGCCACGGCGGCTGGCGGCTTGGCCGGTTCATCGCCGCCGTTCAACCACCAGTAGCTGGCGCCGCCAATGGCCAACGCGACGGCGACCGCCACAGCGGCCAAGGCCAATACCGGCCCACGGCGCTGCTCGGACGGAGCATTGTGCTGCGTCGGCGTGACCACCGGTTGACGCACTATTGGCTGCGGTTGCGGTTTATCCGTCGGAATGTCGATGGTGACAGGCGTGATGCCCGCCAGATCAACGCTCAATGGAATCGGCAGCGGCCGTACCAGCGTGGCATCCGATTCATCAGCAGGCAGTTGATCCAGCGCCAACAACAACGCTGCCGCATCCGGATAACGCTCCGCCGGGTCCTTGGCCAACAACTTGCGCAGCACACCCTGGTAGCGCCCGTGATGCACCGGCAATTCCGGCAAGGGTTCAGTCAAATGCGCCAGAGCGGTGGAAAGCGCATCGGTGCCGTTGTAAGGCAGCTTGCCGACGAGGATTTCATACAGCACCACGCCCAGCGCGTAGAGGTCGGCGCGGCCATCGATCTCCTGACCCCGCGCCTGCTCGGGGCTCATGTAGCTCGGCGTGCCCACGGCAAACCCGGCCTGGGTGAATTGGGTGCGATCGTCCAGCGACTTGGCAATCCCGAAGTCCGACAACACCGCCGTGCCATCGGCCCGGAACAGAATGTTCGCCGGCTTGACGTCGCGGTGCACCAGCCCTTGGGCATGGGCATAGCCCAGGGCCGAGGCAATCTGGCGGATGAGCGTCACGCCCTGCTCCGGGGTCAGCCCAGCAGCAATGCGCTCCTTGAGCGTGCCATTGGGCAGGTATTCCATGGCCATGTAATACAGCTCACCGACGTTGCCGATGTCATGGATGGTCACCGTGTGCGGGTGTGACAAACGCGCCAGCGTCTTGCCCTCGCGCAGGAAGCGTTCGCAGAAACTCGGGTCGGCCGCCAGCGCTGCCGCCATCACCTTCAACGCCACCTTGCGCTCCAGCGAGCGCTGGGTCGCCAGGTACACGCTGGCCATGGCGCCTTCGCCAATCTCGCCCTCGATGTCATAACCCGGAATGACGATGTTCATGACGAGACCTTCACGACGAGGGTGGTGATGTTGTCCGGTGCGCCTCGGTTGAGGCCCAGGTGCACCAGGCTGCGCACGATTTCATCCGGCGCGTCATGGCTGAGCACGTCGCGGATTTCATGGTCTTCGACGGTCTTGTTGAGGCCATCACTGCACAGCAAATAGCTGTCGCCGGGAGCGATCAACAGGTCCACCGAGGCGACGTTCAACTGGGCCTCAACGCCAATGGCGCGGGTGACGATATTGGAGCGCGGGTGGGTGCGGGCGTCGGCTTCGCTGAGCAGGCCGCTGTCTTGCAGGTCTTGCACGTAGCTGTGGTCGCGGGAAATGCTTTCCAGCACGCCGTCGCGCAAGCGGTACAGGCGACTGTCGCCGGCCCACAGGCACACCCCGCGCAAGCCGCGCGCGGCGAACACCACCACGGTGCTGCCCATCATGGTCACGCCACGGTTGGCGGTTTCTTCGCGCACGGCCGCGTTGATGCGCAGCAGGTCATTGCGCAGCGCCGCTGAGTATTCGTCCAGGGAGCGGCCCAGCGGCACATGGCGCAGGCTGTCGACGATCAAGCTGCTGACATAGTCCCCCGCCGCGTGCCCGCCCATACCATCGGCCACCACCCACAAGCGGTTTTTCGGCAGGTCCAGAAAGGCATCTTCGTTGACTTGGCGAACCATGCCCACATGGCTTTTGCTCGCGGATTCGTACGTCACGCCCATCTACACCACACCTTCTTGTCCGAGCAAAAACTGCGCAAAATCGCTGGCGGCAGGCAGGCCCTGGCACCGTAATAAACCGGGGGAGATACGCTGCGAACCTCGCCCCCACCACAGGCTTGCGCCCTCGCACGCCTGTTCGGCCAGTGCGGTCATACGCTGGTGCGGCACGGTGGCTGCCACCCTTTGCAGGCCGGCGAAACGGCTGTCCACCGCCCGCGGCTCGCTGGCCGGCAAGCCCAACTCGTCGAGCCCGGCGTTGAAGCTTTCGAAGGTCGCGCCGCTGTCGAGGGTGCTGAGCAACAAGGTTTCAGCCTGCTCGAACCAGGCGTCCGAACCGCCCACCAGCGACGCCGGGTTGGTGTCGTGATCCAGCAAGGTCACCACCGCCAGCGGAAAATACCGCCCGACCCGGTCAATGCTTGGCATCACCACGCCCGCCGCCGCATCCGGCCCGCACACGCCCGGCGCCAGCACAAAGCGCCACAACGGGCTGACCAAGTACGCATTCAGCCAGTCAGCGCCGAGGCTGTTCTGGCTGGCGAGCAAACCCGCTGCCAGCCAGCTGTCCCACGGGCCGATAAAGCTCTGGGGCAAGGCGCGGCTGACGAAGTCCCCGCGGCTGGCCAACTTGCCGTAGAAACCCAGGGCCGTCATAGCCGCTCCGGCAGGCTGAAGCCGCTGAGCACGCGGCTCTTGAACGGGTTGAACGCACTGTTGGCGCGCAACTCGTAGGCGATGCTCGCGCCATCGACTCGCAGGCGCAGGTTGAAACGATCCGGCGAGTTGCCTGCGGTGAGGTCTGATTGCTCCAGCAGACGGAACCAGGCCCACGGGCCGTCCAGGGTGATACCGGAGCGACCACTGGCCGACGGCGGCATGATAGAAATACGCACCACGCCAATGCTGCCGGGGTTCGGCCATTGCATCGCTACCGGGCGGCTCGGGCCGTGGTCGTAGCTCAACTGCTGGCCGTCCAGGTCAAGCAGGAACTGGGTGATGGTAGGGTCCATCGACACCGGCTTGAGTTCGAAACGCACGATGGGTTGGGTGCCACCGGAGCGGAAGAACGCGTCCCGAATCGTCGCCGCACGCTGGAAGGTTTGCAGAACGCCAGGAGCAATCCCCAGCTTCTGCGCCGCCCCCGGTTGCCAGCGCCAGGTCTGTGCCGACGTGTCCACATAGGGCTGCAGGTATTTGCGGAAGTAGTTGTCCATCACCCCGCCCACACCGAAAAACTGGCCGAAGTCATCCAGGGTGGCGTCCCGCGCACTGCCCGGCGACATCGGGTAACGCCCGGCCAACGACTGGCGATACACGTTGACCACTTCACTGACCCAGGCCGCGTTCAGTTGGTTACGCACCCCGCCCATCATGCTGTTGGTGGTGGAATTGACCACCGACTTGACCATGCCCTGCACCAGCGGCGGCTGACGCTCGGCGTTCAGGCTGACCCGCGTGGCCGCAGCCGCCGCCTGGTTCTTGGCCTCACCGAGCAAGGCATCGCCGCTGGCACCGACCATGGCACTGACCTGCACATACAGTGCATTCATGTCCGACAGCAGGCCGTCGATGGCCGCCGGTTCACCTTCGTTTTTGCTGACGATGCTGTTGAGTTCGGCAAAGTGTGCGGTCACCGGATCATCCGCCGGTGCCGGGGCATTCGCCGTCGGTTGTGCCTCGCCCAGCAAACTGCCGAGGCGCTCCTTGAGCTTGTCCACGCCGCCTTCCACCGGTACGCCTTTGGCGGCCAGTTGGCGGTCTTCGGCTTGCAAGTCGGTTTCCCTGGCGACCGCCACCAACAGTTTTTTCAGCGGCGAGGTGGGCCCGGAAATCACCCGCAGCACATCGGCGGCCTGTGCCACGCTGGTGATCGGCACAAAGTCGATGTCAGCGAGCAACGCGTCCCACTGGCGCTGGTAATCCTGGAAGTACAAACGGCGCACGTCGGCGGCCAGGCTCACCACGTTCTGCTGGTCGGCCTGTTCATGGCCCAGCACCCATTGCTCTTCGGCCAGGGTGCCGGTCTGGTTCAGACTGCTGAGCAAAAACGCCTGGCGATAGCCCTTGGCAGTAAAGAAACCACTCAACGGCTCGCCCAACGGCTTGCCGCTCTTGCGGCTGAACACCAGTGCGGCATCGCGACCGGCGGCCTCATTGAGACGAAAGTCCGGGATACCTTCGGGCAGTTTCTGGCGCTTGACGCGGTCGTACACGCGCTGGGCTACCGGCAATTGCTGCAATTGGCGACGCAGGTCGTCGATCAGCCGTGGGTCCAGGCGCGCGCTCGGCGGATGGCGTTCGAACAGCGCTTGCAAGTGCCCGGCCAGGGCCTGACGCTGGTCGGCCGGCAGGTCGCGGGGCAGGTTGCGGTCCCAGTCCAAGGCGATCCAGGCCTTGATGAAGTCCGGGTCGTAATGCTCGGTGTCGGCGAGCATCAGGTAAGCCTTGAGGCCCTCGTAGAGAAAGTCCGAGTTACCGCCGCCGTGCAGTTGCTCTTCGATACGCGTCACCAGGCGTGGCGCGAACACGGCGATCAACAGTTTGCGGTACACGCTGGCGGACTCGGCTTCGAGCATATCGCCCTGGTACAGCCCCAGCCCTTCGGACCAGCTCGGTGAGTCCCCCGCCAGGTTCTTCACCGCGTTGAGCAACGGCAGCACGGCGAGCACTTCCCGTTGTGCCGGGCTCAGGTTCTGTACGGTCTGGCCCAGTGGCGCGACCTTCTGATCGACCTGGGCGATATACGCCTGGTTGGCGCGATAGCTCACCCACCACAGGCTGCTGACCACCACCACCAGCGCGACGGTGGCCGCCAGTACGCCACGGGCGATCCACTTGCGGCGCCGCTCGACTTTCGGGTTCACCCCCACCAGGCCGCGCTCGGCAAAGGCCACGGCGGTGAAGAGTTTTTCGATGAAGTAACTGCGCCCGGTGCCGCTCTGGCGCGCCAGGTGCTGGCGGTCCAGGTTCATACTCTGGGCCATGGCACCGATCAGGCGGTCAATCGGGCTGCCTTCCTGGGTGCCGCTGGTGAAGTACACGCCACGCAGCAACACGCGCTCTTCAAAGGCGTTGGGTTTGAACACGCCTTCGAGGAAGCTTTGCAGGCAATCTTTCAGCGCGCCGAACTGCTGCGGGAAGCCGTAGATCAGGTCGCGTCGTGCCGGGTCGCGTTCCTGCTGCAAGCGCTCGACCAGGCGTTCGTTGAGACGCTGCTCCAGGCCCGCTAATTCGCTTTGCAGGTGCGCCAGCGGGCTGTCGCTGTTTTTGCCGTCGTCCAGGGCAAAGGTCATGCCCCACACCTGGGCGCGCTCTTCCTTGCTCAGGTTGTCGAAGAACTCCATGAAGCCCGGCACCAGGTCGAGCTTGGTGAGCATCAGGTAGATGGGGAAACGCACGCCCAGCTGCGTATACAGCTCCTGGATGCGCAGGCGAATCGCGGCGGCATGGGCTGCGCGCTCGGCGTCGGTGCCCAGCAGCAGATCCGAGAGGCTGATGGCGATAAACGCCCCGTCGATCGGCCGGCGCGAACGCTGCTTTTTCAGCAAGTCGAGAAAGCCCAGCCAGGCGGCTTTGTCCACCGTGGAGTTGCTGTCCTGGGTGGTATAGCGGCCAGCGGTGTCGAGCAATACGGCCTGGTCGGTAAACCACCAGTCGCAGTTGCGCGTACCACCCACGCCCCGCACCGCACCGGCACCCAATTGCGCCGCCAGCGGGAAATGCAGCCCGGAATTGACCAGCGCGGTAGTCTTGCCCGAGCCCGGCGGGCCGATGATCACGTACCACGGCAACTCGTAGAGGTTGCGGCGCTCATCGCCGCCCAGCTTGGCCTTTTTCAGCAGTGCCAGGGCTTCGTCCATGCGCTGGCGCAGCGTGGACAGCTCTTCGGCGGTCGCAACGCTGTTGGGGTCGACCGGGGTTTCTGCGGCCAGGCTGCGCATCACTTCGGCGGCTTGGCGACGGGCCTGGATAATGCGGAACACGCGGTAGGCCACCCAAAGCGCAAACACCAGCACGATCAGCGCCCAACGGCGCCCTTCGGGCACCAGCACGTCCAGCAGCGGGCCAACAAACCAGATGATCAGGCTCAGGGCAATCAGGCCCAGCACGGGGATCACCCAGCGAATCATGAAACTGAAAAACGCCTTCACTCGACGCCCTCCGCCAATACGGTGATTTCAACCCGACGATTGCGGGCACGGCCTTCGGCAGTACTGTTGGTGGCCAACGGCTCGGTGTCGCTGCGGCCTTCGGCGCTGAAGCGTTCGGCCTGGCCGGTCTTGGCCGCGAGAATCTCCAGCACCGACTTGGCCCGGGCTTCGGACAACGCCCAGTTGGACGGGAAGCGCAACGTGGCAATCGGGCGGTTGTCGCTGTGCCCGGTGACACGCACCTGGCCCTTGACCTTGCGAATGGCGTCAGCGATGCGCAGCATCAGCGGCTGGTAGTCATCGACGATGCTGGAGCTGGCCGAGGCGAACAGCTCATCGCCACGAATGGTCACCACAGAGCGGTCAACCTTGTCTTCCACCGCCACGCGGCCGGCCTTGATGTCATCGGCCAGGAACCCGGCCAGGCGTGGGCGCTCAATCACTTTGGGCTGCGCCACCGGACGGTCGATGGCCTGCACCGGGATCTCGCCCAGGGCATGAATATTCTTGAACACCGGCTCGGCGTCCGAGGCCAGCTTCAGGCGCAGGCCGAACAGCAACGCCAACAGCAGCGCCAAGCCAATCGCCACGGCAATCCATGGCGGCATGAATTGCGCCAGGCGATCACGGGCCACGGTCACACCGCGCCAGTGCGGCGACAGCTCACGCTCGTGCTCGCCACGGGCGCTGCGTATCGCTGCGGCGGTGCGTTCGCGCAAGGCTTCCAGCTGGCTGCGCCCGTCGGTCATCACCCGGTAACGCCCTTCAAAACCCAGGCACATGCACAGGTACAACAGCTCCAGCAGGTACAGGCGTTCCCGTGGGCTTTGCAGACAGTGGTCAAGCAACTGGAAAACCTTTTCGCCACCCCAGGCTTCGTTGTGCACGGTGATCAGCAGGCTCTGCTTACCCCAGTCACTGGTGCTGCCCCACGGCGTGCTCAGCACCGCTTCATCCAAGGCAGTGCACAGCGCGTAACGGGCCAACAGCACTTCATTGCGTGCCACACCGGCGGCTTCGGCGCGTTCTTCGAACTGGCGCAGGTACGCCAGCAACTGCGCACGCAGGCTGGCCGGCGCGGGATGGGCGATGGTGTTGCGCAACCGCGTCAACAACGCCAGCAACGGGCCGGCGGCACTTTCCAGCGGGTTGAGGCCCTGGCTCTTGCCGGTGAGGATCGGCGCAGCCGGCATCGACAGCGGCGCAGGTTCGGCACGCGCGGGGGCAGGTTCTCGGCCACCCGGGCGCGGCATGAACTGGGTGCGGTCATCATCATTGGGATGCATCGCCAATTATCCTCGGATCGCCCAGAAGGCCAGGTTCAAGCCCGGGAACTGCCCGGCGATATGGAAGGCGAAACCGCCGGAATTATTCAGCTGCTGCCAGTGCTCGCTGCCACGGTCCAGCTCGTAGTAGGTGCTGCCGGCGTGGTAAGGCAATTGGCGCGGCGCCACCGGCAACGGCAGCAGGCCGATGCCCGGCAGTTGCAGGTTGACCATGTCGCGAATGTGCTCCACCGAGCCGACCTTGCTCTGCTGGCCGAAACGCGCACGCAGGGTTTCGCCGGGCACATCGGCGCGTACAACAAGGATGAAACTGGCGTTGTCGAGCAGGGTCTTGTCGGCCAGCATCGCCACATGGATGCCGTAGGCTTTCTCCACAATCGGGATCGGCGTGGCCTTGCTGTCGATGAGCATCGACAGCGCCTCACGCAAGGCCGCCATCACCGGCATGAAGCTCAGGGCCAAGTCATCGTGCTGGTACTGCGGGTATTCCTGGGGGCGACGGCTGGAGGTTGAGAAGGTGGAAAACTCACCGGCCAGGCTGACCAGTTCGCTGAAGAAGCGCTCCGGGTGCAACGGGCTCAACTGGCTGAAGTGCTGGATCAGCGGCTGGGCGCGGTTGACCAGTTGCAGCAGCATGAAGTCGGCGATCTCCGAGGCACCACCGGCGCCCGAGGCCACCACGCGGCCGGCCAGGGCTTCGCCACGCTGGTGCAACAGGCCCAGCAGTTCACTGCGAAAGGCCGTCAGCGGTTTGCTCGCGGCCACGTCCAGCACGGGCGGGATGTAAGTGTCATCGAGCACCAACGCACGGTCGGCACGCTTTTCCTTGATGCGTACCAGGCCGATGGCCGCGTAGTCGCTGATGCCGTCCTGCGCCGTCAGCAGGCGCAACGCCCGCGACCCCACGGCCACCGGTGCACGGTTTTCGAACGGGGCGTTGTCGTCGCGCACTTCACGCACCTGGCTCACGTAGCGCGCGGCTTCCAGGGCCTCGCCCTCGTCCACCGTGTCACGGGCGCCGGCACGCTTGAGCGGCAGGGCCAGGTAAACCAGGCCGTCGCGCAGGTTGTCGTCGATATTCAACGGGCTCGGCGCCAGGTCGTCCTGGGGAATATTGAACGGCGTGCCATCGGGCAACAGGCCGCAGGCCGACACGATCGCCAGCTTGCCCTGGGCCAGCAGGCCCTGGTCGATCAGCAGCTCGGAGAATCCCCAGGCACCCGCCGACAACGGGCGGCTGCGGGCGTCGATCAGGTTTTCCAGGTAACGGTCATGCTGCTGGAAGTGCTGCGTTCCGATGAACATGCCTTCCGACCAGACCACGCGATTGTTCCAGGACATGGGGGCTCCGATTGCTTGTTATTGGGCTGGGCTGGATGGGGAAGCCACGACGTCGGCGCGCACGGCATGCACGTCGAGGCTGATCTGGTATTCGCTGTATTGGCGCGGCGGCACGTTGATGACCGTGCGCCATTGCGCACGGTCCAACTCGCGGTAGCCCACCAGCAAGCCGATCTGGCGCGTGGACGGGTCGAGATCGCGCTGCAGGCTCAGTTGTTGGCCGGGCTGCACCATCACTTCGTCCTGGTCCAGCAGGTCGAGGCCGAGGGTGGATTGCGCACGGTCAGCCAGGGCGAAGTAATCGGAGCGTGAAAAGGTCGCGGCGTTTTTCAATTCGAAAATGCGCACCCGCACCGGCGCGGCCTGGCCGTTGGCACCGGGGTTAAGCCCGGCAATCGCGTGAAAATGCAGCTCAACGGCGGCCGTGTCAGCTTCGGCCTCGGCAGCCGCCTGGGGTTTGGCAGTGTCGTTGGCACACGCCGTCAGCAGCAGCGCGGTGGCGGCTGCGAGTAAAAACCTGGGAATCATCCTGCGTCCTCAATGACGTATTTAGCTATCCGTTTTATCCATTGGTGCGAGGCGTTTTCAGCGTCGCTGTCGTGCACTGTGTTCTTCGTAGGCCCGGCTGAATTCACGACCGAACAAGTCCTGGAAATCGTCCTGGGCCTCGCGGGAAATGTTGCTGTAGAGCTCGGTGAACTGCTGCCAGTACTGGGCCTGGCGCGAACCATTGAAGAGACTGGAGAGGCCGCCAGGCTTGCCCATGCGCTCCTCCAGCTGCGCCGGTTCAAAGCGCGTGAGCAAGTGCTTGATCGCCGCTTCCACGCCAGCCATCACGGCCAACTGGTGGGCGCGCAGGTCGTCGAAACTGTCACGTACGGCAAGGTCCGGCGCCATGAACGCCTGGTTGCCATGACGCAGCAACAGCAGTAACGCTTCATCGGCATTCGGGGCGAATTTCAATGGGTTGTTTTCGGCGGGGCGGATCATTGTCTGCTGCATGCGGAACTCGCCCTTGAGGCTGGCACGGGCGCGCAATACGTCGATCAGGCCCTCGACCATCAGCCGGTAGCTGCGGCCGATGCTTTCCATCTGCGCGCAGGCGTCGGCTTTGTCCAGGCGCAACTGGTCCAGGCCCGCACCGCGCAGGAAGGCTTGCAGGAGGTCCGGTGGTGGCTCGGCATTGGCCACGGGGAGCGCAACAGGCTCGACCACGGGCGGCGGCGGGAGGATCGGTGCTGGGGCGGGCGCAGCATTGACGACGGGTGCGGGCGCGTCGCTGAACAGGTCCCAGTCTTCGGGAATCACCGAGCCTTGCACCAATGGCTTTTCGGGCGCCGGTACGGCCACTGGAGCCGGGGGGCGAAAATCGTGTTGCTCGGACGGCACATGGTCCGCCACGGTGGGCGGCGGCACGGCGGTGGGGCTGAGGAAGTCGAACAGGTCTGGCAAGGTTTCCATAGCCGAGGCGCCCTGGAACTGCGGCGCGATCATCGGTGTGGGCGCAGGTTGGCTCGCCACGGCGCCCATCAGCGCTTCAAAGCTGTTGGGTGAGTCACCGGCAAATGGCTGGCTGTCGATGGCCTGCACGTTGAAGTCGATACGCGCCTGGATTTCGTAATCGCCGATGCGGATCAACTCACCATCTTGCAACGGCTCGCTGTTACCCCGACGCATACGAATACCCGCCTTGACCAACTCCACACCATTGGTGCTGTTATCGGTCAAGTAATAACGGCCATCTTTGTATTGAATAACGCAATGTTGCGAAGAGACGAGACGCTCAGGGTCGGGCAATACCCAGTCATTGTCAGAACTGCGGCCAATAGCCATCACGCCCTGATCCATGGACTTTTCGGGGCATTGCCCAGGGGTGATCTTGTGATAACTAGTGATAGTCAAACACAGCGACATCTTGCCTCCTTGCTGATACATCGCGCGCAGTCTACCCAGGAGGCAGCACCGCCCTGGAGAGTCCCGTCCTGTCGTACAAACGACCGCCAAAATCTGCTTTTACCAGCATGATCGCTGATCTTAACTGGCTTCCATGACAAAAATCCGCTCTGGGCGCGCCTTTCGACTCGCCAGTCGCGCAGGTTGTTAAACACCGCACATCTGTCACAGAGGGCGAATAGCTTACCTTGACAAGCCATAAGTACTACACCAAAAATGCACAACTTCTTGAACATCAGTGATGGCGCAGTAGTGGCACGCTGAGTATATGACCAAGAAAACATGCAAAGTTCATTACGCAACTAATGCATGAATTGCCCGCCATCCAGCGGGCCGATAAGGAGATCGAATTCAGTGGATGTGCCGTTGCTGCTCACCGCCGTTTCCGCGACGTCGCCTTGTGGCGAGGACATGGAATATGACGCGCAATTTCTGCAATTGGAACGTGATGCCAAGGGCCAACCCGAACGCAGCATGGGCGACTCGATCCTGCCCGCTGAGCCGCCCGAGTGGCGCAGCATCCAGCAGCAAAGCCTCGACCTGTTGCAGCGCAGCAAAGACCTGCGCATCACCCACTTTCTGCTGCAAAGCACCCTCGCCCTCCAGGGTGTGGCCGGGCTGGCCGAAGTCCTCACGCTGATCAACGCCTTGCTGCGCCAATACTGGGCCGATCTGCACCCGCGCCTGGATGCCGACGATGACAACGACCCCACCGTGCGCATCAACGCCCTTACCGGCCTGACCTGCGAAACCAATATTCGGCTGCTGCGCGAAAGCATCCTGACACGCTCGCGCACCTTCGGGCCCGTGAGCCTGCGCGCCGCGCTCAACGCCAGCGGCCTGCAGAGTTTTGCCGATGAGCAGTTGGGCAACCAGCAACTCAACGCCGCGTTCCTGGACAGCGACCCCGAACAACTGCAAGCCACCCGCGACGCCTTGAGCGCGGCGCGCACGGCGTGCGAGGCCATTGAGCAACAGGTCAATGACCAAGTCGGTTCCGCCCAGGGCGTGGACCTCAGCGCCTTGAAGCAGCCGCTCAAACAGGCCCTGCAACTTCTCAATCAAGCGGTGCCAGGCACCGACAGCAGCAGCGATCCCGAGGCCGTCAGTGAAGACAATGCCCCCTCGGTCGACGCCGCCGCGCCCGCAGCCCCTCGCCCGACGGGCGACATCGCCACCCGCGACGATGTGCTGCGCAGCCTCGACAAAATCCTTGCGTACTACACCCGCCACGAGCCTTCGAGCCCGCTGCCGGTGCTGTTGAACCGAGCCAAGAATCTGGTACATGCCGACTTTGCGGCCATCGTTCGCAATCTGATTCCCGATGGCATGTCCCAATTTGAAAACCTGCGCGGCCCCGACAGCGAGTAAGCCGCCGGACCGTGCAGTAACAACACCGTCGCTCAAGCGACCAGGAGCAGCAACGTGGCGAAGCAAAGTTCTCAGAAATTCATCGCGCGCAACCGTGCGCCTCGAGTGCAGATCGAGTACGACGTCGAGCTTTACGGCGCCGAGAAAAAGGTCCAGCTGCCCTTCGTGATGGGCGTGATGGCCGACCTCGCCGGCAAGCCTGCCGAGCCGCTGGCACCCGTGGCCGACCGCAAGTTCCTTGAGGTGGACGTCGACAACTTCGACTCACGCCTCAAGGCCATGCAGCCACGCGTCGCGTTCCACGTACCCAATGAGCTGACAGGCGAAGGCAACCTGAGCCTGGACATCACCTTCGAAAGCATGGACGACTTCAGCCCGGCCGCCGTGGCCCGCAAGGTCGACTCGCTGAACCAACTGCTCGAAGCCCGCACCCAATTGGCCAACCTGCTGACCTACATGGACGGCAAGACTGGCGCTGAAGAAATCATCATGAAGGCGATCAAGGACCCGGCATTGCTTCAGGCACTTGCCAGCGCGCCCAAGCCTGCAGGGGAGCAGTAATCATGACGGACAATACCGCCCGCGAAGGCAGCCAGATCCTGGGTACCACCGAAGAAGCCAGCGAGTTCGCGAACCTGCTGCTGCAAGAATTCAAGCCCAAGACCGAGCGTGCCCGCGAAGCCGTTGAAACCGCGGTGCGCACCCTGGCTGAACAGGCCCTGGCGCAAACCGACCTGGTGTCCAACGACGCGATCAAGTCGATCGAATCGATCATCGCCGCCATCGACGCCAAGCTCACCGCCCAGGTCAACCAGATCATCCACCACCAGGATTTCCAACAACTGGAAAGCGCCTGGCGTGGCCTGCATTATCTGGTCAATAACACCGAGAGCGATGAGCAACTGAAGATTCGCGTGCTCAACATCTCCAAGCCAGACCTGCACAAGACACTGAAGAAATTCAAGGGCACCGCGTGGGACCAGAGCCCGATCTTCAAGAAGATGTACGAAGAAGAATACGGCCAGTTCGGTGGCGAACCTTACGGCTGCCTGGTGGGTGACTACTACTTCGACCAGTCGCCGCCCGACGTGGAACTGCTGGGCGAGCTGTCGAAAGTCTGCGCCGCCATGCACTCGCCTTTCATCGCTGCGGCCTCGCCGACCGTGATGGGCATGGGCTCGTGGCAGGAACTGTCGAACCCACGCGACCTGACCAAGATCTTCACCACCCCGGAATACGCCGGCTGGCGCTCGCTGCGTGAATCGGAAGACTCGCGTTACATCGGCCTGACCATGCCGCGCTTCCTGGCACGCCTGCCGTACGGCGCCAAGACCGACCCGGTGGAAGCCTTCGCTTTCGAAGAAAACACCGACGGCGCCGACAGCTCCAAGTACACCTGGGCCAACGCCGCCTACGCCATGGCAGTGAACATCAACCGTTCGTTCAAGCACTACGGCTGGTGCTCGCGCATCCGCGGCATCGAGTCTGGTGGTGAAGTGGAAAACCTGCCGGCCCACACGTTCCCTACCGATGACGGTGGCGTGGACATGAAGTGCCCGACCGAAATCGCCATCAGTGACCGCCGTGAAGCGGAACTGGCGAAGAACGGTTTCATGCCGCTGCTGCACAAGAAAAACACCGACTTCGCCGCGTTCATTGGCGCCCAGTCGCTGCAGAAACCTGCCGAATACGACGACCCGGACGCCACCGCCAACGCCAACCTGGCCGCACGCCTGCCGTACCTGTTCGCCACCTGCCGTTTCGCCCACTACTTGAAGTGCATCGTGCGCGACAAGGTCGGCTCCTTCAAAGAGAAGGACGAAATGCAGCGCTGGTTGCAGGACTGGATCCTCAACTACGTCGACGGCGACCCGGCGCACTCCACCGAAACCACCAAGGCCCAGCACCCGTTGGCGGCGGCCGAAGTGATCGTGGAAGAAGTCGAAGGCAACCCGGGGTATTACAACTCCAAGTTCTACCTGCGCCCGCACTATCAGCTTGAAGGGCTGACGGTGTCGTTGCGCCTGGTATCGAAACTGCCTTCGGCAAAAAGCGCATAAGTAACGATTGAGCTAGCTCGTTCCCACGCTCCGCGTGGGAATGCCGCCCGGGACGCTCTGCGTCCCGGTGACGCGTAGCGTCACAGGATGCGTTACCACGCAGAGCGTGGGAACGATCACCCAATCAAGTGGCATGGGCCACACAGGGAGAAAACATGGCTGTTGATATTTTCATCAAGATCGGCGACATCAAGGGCGAGTCCATGGACAAGGCCCACAAGGACGAAATCGATGTGTTGAACTGGAGCTGGGGCATGTCCCAGTCCGGCAACATGCACGTCGGCGGCGGCGGCGGCGCGGGCAAGGTGAATATCCAGGACCTGTCGTTGACCAAGTACGTCGACAAGGCTTCGCCCAACCTGATGATGCACTGCGCCAGCGGCAAGCACATCGACAAGGTCAAGCTGACCGTGCGCAAGGCCGGTGGCGAGAGCCAGGTCGAGTACATGGTGATCAACCTGGAAGAAGTGCTGGTCACCTCCTTGAGCACCGGCGGTTCGGGCAGCGATGATCGCCTGACCGAAAACGTCACCCTGAACTTTGCCCAAGTGATGGTCGACTACCAGCCGCAGAAAGCCGACGGCACCAAAGACGGCGGCGCCATCAAGTTTGGCTGGAACATCCGTTCCAACACCAAACGCTGATAGCCCTTGTGGCCGTGGCCCGGTGCCACGGCCATTGTGTCCCTCTCGCAACCCGTCCGTGGAGCTGCTTTGGTGGTAACTGAAATCGCTTCCCGCGACCGTCTGCAACCGTCCCTGCTGGACCGGTTGACCGACGAAGACCCGACCAACCCCAAGGAAAGCGCCGACAAACGCGTGCTGTCCCTGACCCAATTGAAGGCCTCGGTGCTGCGTGACCTGGCGTGGTTGCTTAACACCACCTCGTTACTCGATACCGATGCCACGCTGCACACCCCGGCCGGCACTTCGGTGGTCAATTACGGCCTGCCGGCACTGGCTGGCAACAGCGCTTCGAGCGTCGATATCAAAGCCCTGGAAGCCTTGATTTACCAGGCCATCGCCACTTTCGAGCCGCGTATTTTGCGCCACACATTGCGAGTCAAGGCGCGCATGGGCCATGGCGAGATGAATCACAACGCCCTGAGTTTCGAGATTGAAGGGGACCTGTGGGCACAGCCGGTGCCGTTGCGTTTGCTGTTGCAGACCGACGTGGACCTGGAGTCCGGCCATGTGCGCGTGCTGAATGCCGACCAGCGGAGACGCCCATGAACCCGCGCCTGCTGGAGCTGTACAACCAGGAACTGCACCACGTGCGCGAAAGCGCCGCCGAGTTCGCCAAGGAATACCCGAAGATCGCCAGTCGGCTGACCCTGTCCGGTATGGACTGCGCCGACCCGTACGTCGAACGTTTGCTTGAAGGCTTCGCCTATCTCACGGCCCGCGTGCAGCTCAAGCTCGACGCCGAGTACCCGACCTTCACCCACAACTTGCTGGAAATCGCCTACCCGCACTACCTGGCACCGACGCCGTCGATGACCGTAGTGCAATTGCAGACCGACCCCGATGAAGGCTCCCTGGCCGGCGGTTTCCCGTTACCCCGTGACACGGTGCTGCGTGCCGCCCTGGGTCGTGAAACCCAGACCTGCTGCGAGTACCGCACCGCGCACCCGGTGACGCTGTGGCCGTTGCAGGTCAGCAACGCCGAATATTTCGGCAATCCCGCCGCCGTGCTC
Source organism: Pseudomonas sp. 22072 (assembly GCF_052046095.1). Lineage (NCBI taxonomy): Bacteria > Pseudomonadati > Pseudomonadota > Gammaproteobacteria > Pseudomonadales > Pseudomonadaceae > Pseudomonas > Pseudomonas sp. 22072. Next base: position 257,216 of record NZ_JBQEQE010000001.1, on the reverse strand, counting down.
GGGCGCCTGGCCGCCAGCGAACCGAAAGCCAAGGCCGGCCTGCGCCTGACCCTGCGCACCGGTGCCGAGCTGCCGTTCAACAGCCTCGACCTGGATACCTTGCCGCTGTACCTGAGCGGCGCTGATGAACAACCGTTTCGCCTCTACGAACAACTGCTGGGCAATGCCTGCGCGGTGTTTGCACGCCAGCCCGGTGGCGATTGGGTCGAGCGCCTGCCCCAGGGCGCGTTGCGCTCGCGGGGGTTCGATGATGCCGATGCGGCCATGCCGGTGGTGGCGCGGGCGTTCCAGGGCTATCGCCTGTTGCAGGAATACTTTGCCCTGCCCCATCGCTTCCTGTTCGTTGAGTTCGCCGAGTTGAGCCGTGCGGTCAAACGGTGTGACGGCCAGGAGCTGGAACTGATCGTGCTGTTCGACCGCCACGAACCGAGCCTGGAAGGCAGTGTCGGTGCGGCGCAGTTCTTGCCGTTCTGCACGCCCGCCATCAACCTGTTCCCCAAGCGCGTGGACCGCATCCACTTGTCCGACCGGGTCAATGAACACCATGTGATCGCCGACCGTACGCGGCCGATGGACTTCGAGATTCACTCCTTGAGCGGCATTACCGGCCATGGCACCGGACCGGAACAGCCGTTCTTGCCGTTCTATGCGGTGCGCGATCCGTCGCGCTATGGCCGCGACCAGGCGTATTACAGCGTGCGCCGCGAGCCGCGGGTGCTGTCCAGCGATCAGCGCCGTAATGGCCCGCGCTCCACTTATGTGGGCAGTGAAACCTTCGTCAGCCTGGTGGACAGCCGCCAGGCGCCGTATCGCCATGACCTGCGCCAGTTGGGCGTGACGGCACTGTGCACCAACCGGGACCTGCCGCTGTTCATGAGCGTGGGCAACGGCAAGACCGACTTCACCCTGGCCGACAGTGCGCCGGTACTGGCCGTGCGGTGCGTCGCCGGGCCAAGCCGCCCGCGTGCCAGCCACGCACATGACGCCAAGGCCTGGCGCCTGATCAGCCAGTTGTCGCTCAACTACCTCTCCTTGAGCGAAGAGGGCCAGGGCGCCGGCGCCTTGCGCGAACTGCTGCGCCTGTACGGCGACAGCAATGACGCCGCCCTGCAATTGCAGATCGAAGGCCTGCGCGAAGTCAGCAGCAAGGCGGTGACTCGACGCCTGCCGATGCCTGGCCCGATTGTGTTTGGCCGCGGCCTGGAAATCACCTTGGAGTTCGATGAAAACGCGTTTCGCGGCACCGGCGTGTTCCTGCTCGGTGCAGTGCTGGAGCGCTTCCTGGCACGCTACGTGTCGATCAACAGCTTTACCGAGACGGTAATCCGTACCACCGAACGCGGCGAGATCATGCGATGGAAAGCCAAGCCCGGACGGCGTCCGACCCTGTGAGAACCCTGGACGCGATGCACCAGGAGCCCTGGGAATATGACTTCTTCCAGGCATTGCGGCGCATCGAGTGCGAAACGCCCGAGCTGCCACGCCTGGGCCATTCCCTACGCCTGGCCGATGACCCGCTGCGCCTGGGGCAGCAGGCCGATTGCACCTTCGCACCCGCCACCCTCGCCTCGGTCGACCCCGGTGGCGACGGCAAGCCGGCGCGGTTGGAGCAGTTCTTTTTCGGCCTCGGCGGCCCCAACGGGCCGCTGCCGCTGCACATCACCGAGTACGTGCGCGAGCGCCAACGCAACAACGCCGACAGCACCAGCAAGCAGTTCCTGGATGTGTTCCACCATCGCTTGCTGACCCTGTTCTATCGGGCCTGGGCCGAGGCGCGGCCAACGGTCAGCCATGACCGCCCGGACGATGACTACTGGTCCGCCCGCCTCGCCGCCCTGAGTGGCCGCGGGATGCCGAGCCTGCTCAATCAAGGGCTGATCCCCGATACCGCGAAGCTGCATTACAGCGGCCATCTGTCGGCGCAAACCCGTTACCCGGATGGCTTGAAAGCGATCCTCAGCGAGTACTTCGGCCTGCCGGTAGAGATCGAGGAATACGTCGGCCAATGGCTGGAACTGCCCGAACGCAGCCGCGTGGGGGTCAGCGCCAACCAGTTGGGCGTGGACTTCTGCCTGGGTAGCCACGTGTGGGACCGCCAGCACAAATTCCGCATCCGCCTGGGCCCGCTCACGCTGGATGACTACATGGGCATGCTGCCCGGCCAACAGCCGTTCAACGAGCTGGTGGCGTGGGTGGCCGAGTACCTGGGCCATGAAATGGACTGGGACTTGAACCTGGTTTTGCAACAACCCGAAGTTCCGGCGCTGCAACTCAACGGCCAGTTCCGCCTGGGCTTCAACACCTGGCTCGGCCAACCTGCGCATGACGCCAACGACCTAATCCTGGCCCGGCATTACGCCGACCACGCCACCACCTCAAGGAATCCAGAGCATGGGTGAAATCAGTCGCGCCGCACTGTTCGGCAAACTCAACAGCGTGGCCTACAAAGCCATCGAAGCCGCCACCGTGTTCTGCAAGTTGCGGGGCAATCCGTATGTGGAACTGGCCCACTGGTTTCACCAGTTGCTGCAACTGCAGGACTCGGACCTGCACCGCATCATCCGCCAGTTCAACGTGGAGCCGGCGCGCCTGGCCCGTGACCTCACCGAAGCCCTGGATCGCCTGCCGCGTGGCTCGACGTCGATCACCGACCTGTCGTCCCATGTGGAAGAAGCCGTGGAACGCGGCTGGGTGTATGGCAGCCTGATGTTCGGTGAAAGCCAGGTTCGCACCGGTTATCTGGTGCTGGGCATCTTGAAGACACCGAGCCTGCGCCATGCGCTGCTGGGTTTGTCCGGCGAGTTCGACAAGATCAAGGCCGAGGCCCTGAGCGAGCGCTTTGATGAATACGTCGGTGACTCGCCAGAAAATGCCTTGAGCGCCAGCGATGGCTTCAATGCCGGCGTCCCTGGCGAGGCCAGCGGTGCCATGGCGCCCAGCGCGATGGGCAAGCAGGAAGCGCTCAAGCGCTTCACTGTGGACCTGACCGAACAGGCCCGCAGCGGCAAGCTCGACCCAATCGTGGGCCGTGACGAGGAGATTCGCCAACTGGTGGATATCCTCATGCGTCGGCGCCAGAACAACCCGATCCTCACTGGTGAGGCCGGGGTGGGCAAGACCGCCGTGGTCGAAGGTTTCGCCCTGCGTATCGTCGCCGGTGACGTACCGCCTGCGCTCAAGGACGTGGAACTGCGCAGCCTCGACGTGGGCCTGTTGCAAGCCGGCGCCAGCATGAAAGGCGAGTTCGAACAGCGCCTGCGCCAGGTCATCGAAGACGTGCAGGCTTCACCCAAGCCGATCATCCTGTTTATCGACGAAGCCCATACCCTGGTAGGTGCCGGTGGCGCCGCCGGCACCGGTGACGCGGCCAACCTGCTCAAGCCTGCCCTGGCCCGTGGCACCTTGCGTACCGTGGCTGCCACCACGTGGGCCGAGTACAAAAAGCACATAGAGAAAGACCCGGCCCTGACCCGCCGTTTCCAGGTGGTACAGGTTGCCGAGCCGTCGGAAGACAAGGCCCTGCTGATGATGCGCGGCGTGGCTTCCACAATGGAAAAACACCACCAGGTGCAGATCCTCGACGAAGCTCTGGAAGCCTCGGTGAAGCTCTCCCACCGCTACATTCCGGCGCGCCAGTTGCCGGACAAGTCCGTGAGCCTGCTGGACACCGCCTGCGCCCGCGTCGCCATCAGCCTGCACGCGGTCCCCGCGGAAGTGGACGACAGCCGTCGCCGTATCGAAGCCCTGGAAACCGAGCTGCAAATCATCGCCCGTGAGCATGCGATCGGCATTGCCATTGGAGCGCGTCAAACCCATAGCGAAGCGCTGCTGACCGCCGAACGTGAGCGTCTGACCACGCTGGAAAGCCGTTGGGCCGAAGAGAAAACCCTGGTGGATGAGCTGCTCGCCACCCGCGCAACCCTGCGCGAGAAGGCCGGGGTTGTGGACAGCGGCAACGATGAACTGCGTGCAAAACTGGTCGATCTGCAACAGCGCCTCACCGCCCTGCAAGGCGAGACCCCGTTGATCCTGCCGACCGTGGATTACCAGGCCGTGGCCTCGGTGGTCGCCGACTGGACCGGCATCCCGGTGGGCCGCATGGCCCGCAACGAACTGGAAACCGTGCTCAACCTCGACCAGCACCTGAAGAAACGCATCATCGGCCAGGACCATGCCCTGCAAATGATCGCCAAGCGCATCCAGACCTCCCGCGCCGGTCTCGACAACCCGAGCAAGCCGATTGGCGTGTTCATGCTGGCCGGTACCTCGGGTGTGGGCAAGACCGAAACTGCCCTGGCCCTGGCCGAAGCCATGTACGGCGGCGAGCAGAACGTCATCACCATCAACATGAGCGAGTTCCAGGAAGCCCACACCGTGTCCACACTCAAGGGCGCGCCACCGGGCTATATCGGCTACGGCGAAGGCGGTGTGCTGACCGAAGCGGTACGGCGCAAACCCTACAGCGTGGTGCTGCTCGATGAGGTGGAGAAAGCTCACCCGGACGTGCACGAGATTTTCTTCCAGGTGTTCGACAAGGGCGTGATGGAAGACGGCGAAGGCCGGGTGATCGACTTCAAGAACACCCTGATCCTGCTGACCACCAATGCCGGTACCGAACTGATTTCCCACGTCTGCAAGGACCCGGCGAACACCCCCGAGCCCGAGGAAATCGCCAAGGCCCTGCGCCAGCCGTTGCTGGAGATTTTCCCACCGGCCTTGCTCGGTCGCCTGGTGACCATCCCGTACTACCCGCTGAGCGACGAGATGCTCAAGGCGATCACACGCCTGCAACTGAACCGCATCAAGAAGCGTGTGGAGAACACCCATAAAGTCGCGTTCGAGTATGACGACGCAGTGGTCGACCTGATCGTCTCGCGCTGCACCGAAACCGAAAGTGGCGGGCGCATGATCGATACCATCCTCACCAACAGCCTGCTGCCGGACATGAGCCGCGAATTCCTCACGCGCATGTTGGAAGGCAAGGCACTGGCGGGGGTGCGGATCAGCAGTCGGGATAATGAATTGCACTACGACTTCAGCGACACCGAATAACTATTGTTGGAATACGGTCAGTGTGGGAGCTGGCTTGCCTGCGATAGCGGTCTGACATTNCAGCATTGATGTTGACTGATCCACCGCTATCGCAGGCAAGCCAGCTCCCACAGTTGATCCGGTTCCGTCAGTGATGACGGTATTTACGGGACTACCGATGCTATTCAACCAAGCCTCACGCCTGGCCAAGATCAACAGCCCCCTCGGGCCGGATGTGCTGCTGCTCAACGAAATGGGCGGCGGTGAAGAGCTGGGCCGGCTGTTCAACTATGAGCTGCAACTGACGTCCCTGGACGCCAACATCGACCTCAACCAATTGCTGGGTAAACCGATGAGCGTCGGCCTGCAACTGGCGGACGGCGGCGAGCGGCATTTCCACGGGATCGTTGCGCGGTGCAGCCAGAACATCGACAAAGGCCAGTTCGCCAGTTACCAAGTCACCCTGCGCCCTTGGCTGTGGTTGCTCAGCCGGACCTCCGACTGCCGTATCTTCCAGAACCTGAGCATCCCGCAGATCATCAAGCAGGTGTTCCGTGACCTGGGTTTTTCCGACTTCGAAGACGCGCTCAGCCGGCCGTATCGCGAGTGGGAGTACTGCGTGCAGTACCGCGAGACCAGCTTCGATTTCGTCAGCCGGCTGATGGAACAGGAAGGCATCTACTACTTCTTCCGCCATGAACAGGACCGCCATGTGCTGGTGCTGGCCGACGCCTATGGCGCCCACACCAGCGTGCCCGGCTACGCGTCGATCCCCTACTACCCCAAGGACGAGCAGCAGCGCGAACGCGACCATATGCACAATTGGCACTTGGCGCAGGAGGTGCAGCCGGGCTCGCTGGAGCTCAACGACTACGACTTCCAGCGCCCCAGCGCGAGCATCGACGTGCGCTCGGCCATGCCGCGCCCGCACACCGCCGGCGACTACCCACTGTACGACTACCCCGGCACCTACGTGCAAAGCGCCGACGGCGAACACTATGCGCGCACCCGCATTGAGGCCCTGCAAACCCTGCATGAACAGATCGAGTTCAGCGGCAATGCGCGCGGCCTGGGCTCGGGCCATCTGTTCAGCCTCACCGGCTTCAGCCGCCAGGACCAGAACCGCGAGTACCTGATCGTCGGTTGCCGTTACTTCGTCGTGCAAGAAAGCCTGGAAAGCGGTGGCGGTTCAGGCTCCGCGCAGTTCGAAAGCAGCCTGACCTGCATCGACGCCCAACAGAGTTTCCGCCCGCTGGCCAACACCCACCGTCCTATCGTCAAAGGCCCGCAGACCGCGCTGGTGGTAGGCCCCAAGGGCGAGGAAATCTGGACCGACCAGTACGGCCGCGTGAAGGTGCATTTCTACTGGGACCGCCACGACCAATCCAACGAGAACAGCTCGTGCTGGATTCGTGTGTCGCAATCCTGGGCCGGCAAGAACTGGGGCTCGATGCAGATTCCACGCATCGGCCAAGAGGTGATCGTCAGCTTCCTCGAAGGCGACCCCGACCGACCGATCATCACCGGGCGGGTTTACAACGCTGAGCAGACGGTGCCCTACGACTTGCCGGAAAACGCCACCCAGAGCGGCATGAAAAGCCGCTCCAGCAAAGGCGGCACGCCGGCCAACTTCAATGAAATCCGCATGGAGGACAAGAAGGGGTTGGAGCAGTTGTATATCCATGCCGAGCGTAACCAGGACATCGTGGTGGAGGTGGATGAAAGCCACTCGGTGGGGCATGACCGGAATAAGAGCATTGGGCATAACGAGACGGTGACCATCGGCAGCAATCGCCTGCGGGTTGTGCGCAACAACGACACGGTGATCGTGGGCGGTGCCAAGTCCGACAGCGCCGCCACGCACTACACCATCGAGGCCGGCGAGAGTCTTCGCCTGGTGTGCGGCGACAGCGTGATCGAGCTCAAGGCAGGCGGGGACATCAACCTGACCTGCGGCTCGTTCAACCTGTTTTCCAGCGGCAGCAGCAAGATCCAGACAAAGGGCAAATTGGACATCAACCTGGGCAGTGACAAGGGCACATCGCCCGGTGCCCAAGGCGTGCAAAGCACGATCAAGTCCGCCGTCGAGTCAAAATTCCCCGGTAAGCCCGGTGCTGGTCAATAACGAGATTTCGCCACCATGAACTACCTGATCAACGAAGCCCAATTCACCCTGCCCGATGCCGAGGTACAGGACACCTCGATCAATATCCTCAAGTTCGCCAAGCTGAGCACTACCCTGGTGGTGAGCCGCAGCCCCTTGGCCGATGGCGAGAGCCTGCAAAGCAATTTCGAAGGCCAGTTGAAAAAACTCGAACAGCAGGTCCAGGACCTTCGCTATTCCCCGGCGCAAGCGGTCAAGGTCGGTCCAGCGCAGGACATCGACGCGTTTGAAGTGCAGAACCACTTCAGCAAAGGCAGCGACAAAATTTACCAATATCAGCTGGCCATGCAGATACCGGGCACACGTCGCTTGATCGCCCTCAGTTACGTAAAGGCCCAGCCCCTGGGCCCGGCCGAGGCGGCGCACTGGGCAACGCTGAAAAGCACACTCAACTTCCTTGCCACGCCTTGAGTCGAGCCTGAGCAATGAGTGAGGACCTTTGGGCCGCCCGCGAAGGCGACGCACTGCTGCACACCTCGGTGATGGCCGACATTCTCGGCGGTGTGCTGGAAGTGGCCGCCTATGCGGCGATCACTACCGTGGGCTGCCTGGCCGTTGCCGGGGCAGTGTTCCTCGCGACCGGTGCGACCATCGCCACCGGCGGTGTGGCCCTGGTGTTGGTGGTGGGCGCGGTCGTCGGCATCACCGCTGGGCTCACGGGGGCTGACTTGAAAATATCCAGTTGGTGCGAGTCCGCCGCCAACTGGGTGTTCCCGCCAGTAATCGATGCGTTCATCACCAGCGGCTCGCACAATGTGTTTATCAATGGCAAAAAGGCCGCCCGCGCAGCCGGTAAGATGACCGCTGTACCGGTCGCGCCCAGCGAGCCGCCGGCACCAAGCTTCCTGGATATGGCCGGGGAGTTTTTCTCGCAGATGTGGCGCCCGACCGTCGCCTCGCCTACCCCCGGCACCGAGCCTTGCCCGCTGGATACCGTGGCGTGCAACAAGCACCCGCCCATGCCCCTGCAATTCATTGCCGAGGGTTCCAGCTCAGTGTTCATCAATGGGCAGCCTGCGGCACGCAGCGGGGATCGCAGTACCTGTGACGCCAAGATTGGCACGGCCAAGGGCTTGATTTCGCCGGACGTGCGCATTGGTGGCGAGACCATTGTGGTACAGGAGATTCGTAGCGGGAAAACGCCGGGGGTGGGGCTTGCCATTGCCGTGGTGATGGCGTTACGGGGCAATGTGAAGTGTTTCTGGACCAAGCTGCCGTGTCTGGTCGGTGGTTTGCTGGTGGGGGGCGCCGTCTCTTACGCAACCAGCAAGGTCACCTCCGCGCTCAAGAGCGCCATGAATGGCTCGCCCAATCCAGTGCACAGCGCGACGGGCGCCAAGATCCTGGGCGGGGATGAGGAACTGGACTTCACATTGCAGGGATTGCTCCCGATAGATTGGCAGCGCTTTTACAGCAGCCTCGACACACGCCGGGACGGCCTATTTGGCGCTGGCTGGAGCGTCGCGTATGAGGTGTCGATCGAGATAGAAGCGGACGAAAACCTAATCTACATCGACGAGCAAGGACGCCGCCTGGAGATCGGTTACATCCCGTTGTCCGGCGGAGCGTTCGATCCGGGCCAAGGCCTTGCAGTCAGGCGCAGTGGCGACGGCGCGGTATTGATCGAGAGCATCGACGGCCTGTATCGCCTGTTCGAGCCCGACCCGCTGAATAACTCGCGGATGCGCTTGCATCTGCTGGGTGATCGCAATGAGGGGCGGATTTTCCTCGACTACGACAGTCAGGGCCGACTGTATCGCCTGCGCGACACCCACGACTTGATGCATGTAGAACTGAACTACTCGGCTGAACACCCTAGGCGTGTGAGCTACATCGAGCGGCGCTACCTGCGCCAGGACCATTTCGATGCGCGCAGCGATGTACTCGTCAGTTATCGCTACGACAGCGTGGGCGATCTGGCTGAAGTGCTGGACGAGCAAGGTACAACCCTTCGACGCTTTGCCTACGACAATGACCGGCGAATGGTCGAACACCAATTGCCGAGTGGCCTGCGCTGCTTCTACCAGTGGGCTGAAGTACCTGGGCCAGGCGGCCCGGAATGGCGCGTCAGCCGCCACTGGACAGATGCGCGTGATGAATACAGCTTCCATTACGACCTGGACGCCGGCATTACCCGCGTGACCGACGGCCTGATGCGGGTCAGCACCCGGCATTGGAACCCGCAGTTCCAGATCACTCGCTACGTCGATAACCTGGGTCATGCGTGGCAGTTTGAGTGGAACGATGATCGCCAGTTGCTCGGTGCGATTGATCCGCAAAAAGGCCAGTGGCGTTTCAACTATGACGCGTCCGGCAACCTGAGCGCCGTCATCGATCCGCTGTCCAGAACCAGTAGCACGCAATGGCTGGCGCACTGGGCATTGCCCCAAGTGGAAACCGATCCGGCAGGCAACAGTTGGCATTATCGGTACGACCAGCGTGGCAATTGCGTCGAGGAAATCGACCCACTGGGAAACCGTACGCGCTATGTGTATGACGGGTTCGGGCAGCCGGTGCAAATCATCGACGCCACTGAAAAAACCAAGACACTGCATTGGGACGAATGGAACCAGTTGGTCGAGGCGGTAGATTGCTCGGGTTACCCCACCCGTTATCAATACGATGCGTTCGGCAATCTGGTGGTGCAGACCAATGCGGAAGGCGAGTCGGTGCGCTACCGGTACGGACCTCGAGGGCTATTGCTGGAATGCCAGCTTCCGGATGGTCGCGTGGAACAGTTCCAGCGCAGCGCCACTGGTTATCTGCTTGCTCACATCGATCCCGGCGGCGCCGTCACACGCTATGCCTATAATAGTCGCGGCTTGGTCAACCAACGGTGGGATGCGCATAACCGCAGCGTGATGTTCGACCATGACGACTATGGGCGACTGCGCAAACTGACCAATGAGAACGGAGAGAGCTATCACTTTGAATGGGACGCAGCGGACCGCATGGTACAGCAGCAGGATCTTGACCAGAGCCGGCGCCGCTACACCTATGATCCGCTGGCTGATGTCGTCGCCGTGGATTACCTGCCGGGGACGGAAGGCGAACCCGTAGCCCCATTGTCGCACCAGTTTCAGCGAGATCCGGTTGGACGCCTGGTCAGCAAAATAACTGCGGACGGTACTACCAGCTACGTCCACGACCTGAGCGACCAACTGATCGGTGTCACTTTCACAGCGCCTGATGGGAGTGAGCAATCACTCGGTTTCAGCTATGACGCCATGGGGCAGCTCCTAGAGGAACAAAGCTCGGCCGGTTCTGTGCAGCATCGTTACGACGAACTGGGAAACCTGATTCAAACCGGCTTGCCCGATGGTCGGTGGCTCAATCGCTTGTACTACGGCAGTGGCCACCTGCATCAGTTGAATCTCGATGGTAAGGTCATTAGCGACTTCGAGCGGGATCGTTTGCACCGCGAAGTGCAACGCACTCAGGGCCAACTCAAAACGAGTACCGCCTATGATCGAAGTGGACGGGTTCGCTCGCGACAGCGTCGTATTATTGACCAACCGTGGCAATTGCCACCGTTGGTTGAGACTGAATACTGCTACGACCCAAGCGATAACCTGATCGGGCGTCGTCGTACTGACCGTCAAGAGCTTCTGGGCTACGACAGTACGGGACGTATCCTCGTCAACCACCAAGCAGGACGCAGCGAAACCTACGCCTATGATGCTGCCGCCAATTTGCTCGACGGCCCGGCCCAAGGCGGCCTGGTAAGGCATAACCGCCTGCTCACCTATCAAGACAAACGTTACAAGTACGACACCCTTGGACGGATGATCGAGAAAAGCAGCACGTCGCGCGGGTTGCAACGGTTTACTTACAATGCCGAGCATCGCCTGATCAAAGTGCATAGCCAGAAAGGCGCGCTGAACACGATTGTGAGGATGGTGTACGACCCTCTGGGGCGGCGTGTTGGCAAAACGGAACACGATGCCAATGGGCTCTGCCTGGGAGAAACACGCTTCGACTGGGATGGCTTGCGTCTTTTACAGGAACATCGGCATAGCCAGACCAGCCTCTATCTATATGACAATTACAGCTATGACCCGCTAGCTCGAGTGGACGGTACGGGGAAACACCAGTGCGTACGGTATTACCACAATGACCTGAACGGACTGCCAGAGTACCTCACTGAGACTGATGGGCTCATAGTTTGGCAAGCGCGCTACGAAGCATGGGGCGCGCCCCTTGAAGAAGTGCGAGAAGCGTACTTCATCGAGGAGCAAAACCTGCGATTCCAGGGTCAGTATCTTGATCGAGAAACCGGGTTGCATTTCAATACCTTGCGGTATTACGACCCCGACGTTGGCCGTTTTACGACACCTGACCCTATAGGTCTGGCAGGTGGTTTGAATCTTTACGCTTATGCCTCGAACCCACTGACTTGGATCGATCCTCTTGGACTGAACCCAGCGCTCCTGGAGGCGCTTGGCTCGGATGCAAAATCAGTCGGTGTTTATCGATTTACTGACAAAAATGGCAAACTCTACGTAGGTTCCACTACTGATCAAACCTTCGGCTCAAGACTGAGTCAGCATGTCGCTTCTGGAAAACTGCCGGCTGACAAAATCAGCTCGGTACAGTTACACAGTATGAACGGGGCCACCGCCCAGGAAATCTACAAGGTCGAAGCCAGTGAAATTGTGCGAAATGGCGGCAGGAGCGTAGACGGCGGAAAAACCTCCAACCTTCGAGCGCCTGCCGGTACACGTGAGCTATTCAAAAACCCCAACTGGGTCGCAACAGAAAAATCTAAACCATCACGTTTCGGAAAATGTGGCTAAGGAGTCAAAAATGGGCGCCTGGAATTACAACCCTTGGGAAAACGATGAAGCCGCGGACTGGTTTCAGGAGTTCTGGAAGCAACAAAATTTTGCGGTCTTGATCAACGAAATCAGCCAGTTTGATCCCGCTGAAGAACGTTATGACGCCTTTAGGGCTGCCTGTTATCTATTACAAACCCTAGGCAACCCCTATATATGGCCAGCTGAATATCTGGCACAACTCAAACCCCTGATCGAGCAGGCTATTTCAATACTGACCCAACTGATTGATCCGCCCAATGACGAATGGGGGTTTCTTGATATGTGGGGCGACAGTGCCGATGTTATCAACGCAGTGGAGGAACAAATCGACGCTCTGAAAATGCGATTAGGCGAGCTGGCTTAATCTGGCATACGCATCAGCACCCAACAAAAAATGGGCACCCGACCCAGTCGGCGTGCCCATCTTCTTTACCGCCCCGCCTCCCTTCGAGACGGTACCGCTTAACTTACGGGTTGACGCTGTCTTTGAGCGACTTGCCCGGCTTGAACGCTACGGTGTTGCTCGCCTTGATTTTCACTGGCTCACCGGTTTGCGGGTTTTTGCCGGTGCGGGCGCCGCGGTGGCGTTGCAGGAAAGTGCCGAAGCCGACCAGGGTGACGCTGTCCTTGCGGTGCAGGGCGCCGGTGATTTCTTCGAGGACGGCGTTGAGGACGCGGTTGGCCTGTTCTTTGGTGAGATCGGCTTTTTCAGCGATAGCGGCTGCGAGATCTGGTTTACGCATATGTGAAGCCTCTTTGACGGTTTTTTGTTGTTATGTCCGTGCTGCTCTCTGGTGGAGCAGCGCCAAGGCGCCGCAGGCTCTACTCTGCGGCAGACGGGAGTGAGGATGGCATGCCCTCGGGCGCCGCGCCAGTCTCGCGGCGGCCTTTCTCGGGGTATGAACGTGATGTTTGCGACAGAACGGGTGGTATTTACGCCAGTAACGGCGGAAGTTCTTTGTTCAGCGCCAGTTTTTCCATGACAGCGCTGCCAGTCAGTGCGTAACCCAGCAGGCGGCCGCTGGCATCGCGGCACAGGGCCTTGATGTCGGCACCCTGCCCTTCGACACTCCAGACGCCTTCAGTGCCTCGTGGCGCAGGTGATACCACCAGCGGGCACACCGGGGTTTTCACGGTGATGGGCATCGGTCCATAGCGCACCGCCGTGGCATTGCCGGCCAGGGTTTGCGCCAGGGCACGGGCGCAGCTCATCAGCGGCATCACGTACAACAGGTTCAGGCCATCCACCTCGGCGCAGTCGCCCAGGGCATAGATATTGGCGTGGGAGGTCTTGAGGTGGCGGTCCACCATGATCCCGCGGTTGATTTGCAGGCCGGCCGCTGCGGCCAGGTCTACACGCGGGCGCAGGCCAATGGCAGACACCACCAGGTCACAGTGGATCACTTCACCGTCCGACAGGTGCGCTTCAAGGCCATCAGCCGTGCGTTGCAGGCGATTGAGCACCGGGCCCAGGTGGAAACGCGCGCCGATGCCTTCCAGCCCGGCTTGCACCGCTGCGGCTGCCGCCGGGTGCAGCAGGGTCGGCATGACTTGCTCACACGGCGCGACCAGGTCGATTTCATAGCCGCCCAGGATCAGATCATTGGCAAACTCACAGCCGATCAGGCCAGCGCCAAGCAGCAGCACGCGCCGTTTGCCGGCAGCAGCGGCACGAAAGCGCGCGTAGTCTTCCAGGTCGTTGATCGGGAAAATCAGCTCAGCCGCATCGCCTTCGACCGGTACGCGCACGGTTTCTGCGCCCCAGGCCAGGACCAGGTCGCGGTAGCTCACCGCTTCCTCGCCGATCCACAGGCGCTTGTGGCCTGGGTCGATGCCGCTGATGCGCGTATGGGTGCGCACCTGGGCCTTGAGTTGCTCGGCCATGGCGCCAGGTTCGGCCATGCTCAGGCCATCGGCTTCCTTGTTCTTGCCAAAGCCGGTGGAGAGCATGGGCTTGGAGTAGGAGCGTCCGTCATCGGCAGTGATCAGCAGCAACGGGGTCTCGCTGTCGAGCTTGCGAAACTCCCGGGCGACGTTGTAACCGGCCAATCCTGTGCCGATGATCACGACAGGTGCGTTCATTCCTTTCTCCTTGTAGTACGTTTCTTAAATTCGGGATTACGCGATTTCGATCATTTCGAAGTCCGACTTACCCACGCCGCAGTCCGGGCACAGCCAGTCTTCCGGGACGTCCTGCCACAGAGTGCCTGGTGCAATACCGTCATCCGGCCAGCCGTCCGCTTCGTTATAGATAAGGCCACAGACGATACATTGCCACTTCTTCATTACATGCTTCCTCAGGTTCAGGCGTGTTGGCCGGCGGTCGATGGATCCAGCGTTGCCGCGCGGCTCAGGGCGTTTTGTACTGATCGGGGCCGGCAGATGCAAGCACGTTCGACGCAAACGACGGGTTTGGCACGGCAAAAGCCCAGGGTGCCATGGTAAGCTCGCCGCCTCTTTTGCTGCCAATACTGACTCACCGTGCCGCACTCAATCGCCCTTCCCGATGCTTGCCAATGGCTGACCCAGAGCCTTCTGAGCCCCTTGCCCACGCCCTTGACCCTCAACTGGCTGTTTGACGAAGGCTCGCTGACGCGACGGCTGACGTGGCTGTCCAACGAGGGTTTCAGCGTGACGCCGCTGTTCGAAGGCTGGCAACCGTTGCGCGACGACGAATGCGCCGCCCTGGACCTGCCGCCGGCCAGTATCGGTTGGGTACGCGAGGTGTATTTGCGCGGGCACGGCCAGCCTTGGGTATTCGCCCGCAGCGTGGCGGCCCGCAGTGCCTTGCAGGGCGATGGGCTGCACATGGACGAGCTGGGCAGCCGCTCGCTGGGCGAGTTGCTGTTCTGCGACCGCGCCTTTACCCGCCAGGCCATCGAAGTGTGTCACTACCCTCGTGCCTGGCTGCCGACAGCGGACCAGGCCGATAATCTGTGGGCGCGCCGCTCGCGCTTCGACCGCGGGGCGCTGAGCGTGCTGGTGGCGGAAGTCTTCCTGCCCAGTTTCTGGCACGCGCTGCATGATCATCCGGAGAACTGCTGATGTACCAACGTCTGCTCAAGTCCTTGAACCGCCTGAACCCCAGGGCCTGGGATTTCATTCAGTTGACGCGCATGGACAAGCCCATCGGCATCTACCTGCTGCTGTGGCCGACACTGTGGGCCCTGTGGATCGCCGGCAAGGGTTCGCCGTCGCTGATCAATATCGTGATTTTCGTGCTGGGCGTGGTACTCACCCGGGCCGGCGGCTGCGTGATCAATGACTGGGCCGACCGCAAGGTCGATGGCCATGTGAAACGCACCGAGCAACGCCCGCTGGTGAGCGGCAAGATCAGTTCGAAAGAAGCGCTGGTGTTTTTTGCCGTGCTGATGGGCATCAGTTTCCTGCTGGTACTGCTGACCAATGCCAGCACCATCCTGCTGTCCCTGGGCGGCCTCGCACTGGCGGCAAGCTACCCGTTCATGAAGCGCTACACCTATTACCCCCAAGTGGTGCTGGGCGCAGCGTTTTCCTGGGGCATGCCGATGGCGTTTACCGCCGAGACCGGCCATTTGCCTGCCACCGCGTGGCTGCTGTACATCGCCAACCTGTTGTGGACGGTGGGCTACGACACCTATTACGCCATGACCGACCGCGATGACGATTTGAAGATCGGGGTGAAATCCACCGCCATTCTGTTCGGTGACGCTGACCGCGTGATCATCCTCACCCTGCAAGGCCTGGCGCTGGCGTGCCTGTTGCTGGCCGGCGCACGGTTCGAGCTGGGCGGGTGGTTCCACCTCGGGTTGCTGGCGGCAGCGGGCTGTTTTGTCTGGGAGTTCTGGTACACACGGGACAGGGACCGCATGAAGTGCTTCAAGGCGTTCTTGCATAATCACTGGGCGGGGTTGGCGATTTTTGTCGGGATCGTGGTGGATTACGCGGTTCGCTGAGGATTCTGTGGTGACTGTTGGGACGCCATCGCGGGCAAGCCCGCACACATTTGACTGTATTCGCAATCAAAAGTGGGAGCGGGCTTGCTCGCGAACGCCTCCAAGCCGCCGCTTAGTCAGGGCTTGATGATGTGCCAGACGCTACCTTTGCCATCACCGGTCTTGTCACCGGCTTTCTTGTCGTCCTTGTAGGTGTAGACAGGCTTGCCTTTGTAGGCCCACTGGCTGGTCTGGTCGTCGCGGGTGATCACCGTCCAATCGCCGGTCTTGGTGTCGGTGGACTCTGCCTTCAGCGGTGGCCAGTTGGTCGCGCACTGGTCCTTGCACACTGATTTGCCATCAGCGTCCTTGTCGAAGGTGTAGAGCGTCATGCCCTTGTGGTCCACCAACATCCCATCTTTAGTCATCGCCGGCTCTGCCGCAAACGCCAACCCTGGCAGCGTCAACACCGCAGATACCAGCAGGGTTTTCCAGGAAACAGTGCTGTAAGTCATCGGAACCTTCCTTTTGTGGTTGTCAGGATTCGGACCCAAAGGGTAGTTCAGAGTGCCGTTAATTGCCCAAGCGACTAAATTACTGTCACACGACTGCAATAATTCCGTTATCTAATGCGGCGCAAGACAGTTAAATGACAAGAGGATTGAGCATGGTTGGCAGGAGCATTCTGATCGTTGACGACGAAGCGCCCATTCGCGAAATGATCGCCGTCGCGTTGGAAATGGCCGGCTATGACTGCCTGGAGGCGGAGAACTCCCAGCAGGCCCACGCCATTATCGTCGACCGCAAGCCGGACCTGATCCTGCTCGACTGGATGCTGCCCGGCACCTCGGGCATCGAATTGGCCCGCCGTCTCAAGCGTGACGAGCTGACCGGGGATATCCCGATCATCATGCTCACCGCCAAGGGCGAAGAGGACAACAAGATCCAGGGCCTGGAAGTGGGCGCCGATGACTACATCACCAAGCCGTTTTCCCCACGGGAACTGGTGGCGCGCCTCAAAGCCGTGCTGCGCCGCGCCGGCCCGACCGATGGCGAAGCGCCTATCGAAGTCGACGGCTTGATCCTGGACCCGATCAGCCACCGAGTGACCATCGACGGCAAGCCTGCGGAGATGGGGCCGACCGAATACCGCTTGCTGCAATTCTTCATGACTCACCAGGAGCGCGCCTACACCCGCGGCCAACTGCTCGACCAGGTATGGGGGGGCAACGTCTATGTGGAAGAGCGCACTGTGGACGTGCATATCCGCCGCCTGCGCAAAGCCTTGGGCGACGCGTACGAGAATCTGGTACAAACCGTGCGCGGTACCGGCTATCGGTTTTCTACCAAAGGTTGAGCAATCAGCCACAAGCCGCAAGTTAAAAGCGGGACTGCTTAAGCTTGGAGCTTGCAGCTTGAAACTTGAAACTGCTCCGAAGGACGCACCTTGAACCAGAACTGGCATGGCACCCTGATCCGCCACATGCTTCTGTTGATCACTGCCTGCCTGCTGGTCGGGCTGATCAGTGGCTATTACGGCTGGAGCCTGGCCGCCGGCATCGCGTTGTACCTGGGCTGGACCCTCAAACAATTGCTGCGCCTGCATGAATGGCTGCGCCAGCACAAACCCGATGAGGCCCCCCCCGATGGCTATGGCCTGTGGGGCGAGGTGTTCGACAGCATCTACCACCTGCAGCGCCGCGACCAACGGGTACGCGGGCGCCTGCAAGCGGTGATCGACCGGGTGCAGGAGTCCACCGCCGCGCTCAAGGACGCGGTGATCATGCTCGACAGCGACGGCAACCTGGAATGGTGGAACCGTGCCGCCGAGACTCTGCTGGGCCTCAAGACGCCCCAGGACAGCGGCCAGCCGGTGACCAACCTGGTGCGTCACCCGCGCTTCAAGGAATACTTCGAGCAGGACAACTACGAAGAAGCCCTGGAAATCCCCTCGCCCACCAACGACCGCGTGCGCATCCAGCTGTACCTGACTCGCTACGGCAACAACGAGCACTTGATGCTGGTACGTGATGTGACCCGTATTCACCAGCTGGAACAGATGCGCAAAGACTTCGTCGCCAACGTTTCCCATGAGCTGCGTACGCCCTTGACGGTGATTTGCGGCTACCTGGAGACGTTGCTGGACAATGTCGATGAGATCAACCCGCGCTGGAGCCGCGCCCTGCAGCAGATGCAAGTGCAAGGCTCGCGCATGCAAACCCTGCTTAACGACCTGCTGTTGCTGGCCAAGCTTGAAGCCACGGACTACCCCTCGGACAACCACCCCGTGGCGGTGCAGAGCCTGTTGCAGACGATCAAGAACGATGCCCAGGCCCTCTCGGGCGAACG
Source organism: Pseudomonas sp. 22072 (assembly GCF_052046095.1). Classification (NCBI taxonomy): domain Bacteria; kingdom Pseudomonadati; phylum Pseudomonadota; class Gammaproteobacteria; order Pseudomonadales; family Pseudomonadaceae; genus Pseudomonas; species Pseudomonas sp. 22072. The sequence continues at coordinate 238,941 of NZ_JBQEQE010000001.1, read as the reverse complement.
CGGGCAGCAGATCACGCTGGAGGCCGACCCAACCGTATTGCTCAAGGGCAGTGAAGGCGAATTGCGCAGTGCATTCTCCAACCTGGTGTTCAACGCGGTGAAGTACACCCAGGACAAGGGCAATATCCGCATTCGCTGGTGGGCCGACGAGCACGGCGCGCACCTGAGTGTGCAGGACTCGGGTATCGGTATCGACGCCAAGCACCTGCCGCGCCTGACCGAGCGCTTCTACCGTGTCGACTCCAGCCGCAACTCCAACACCGGCGGCACCGGGCTGGGCCTGGCCATCGTCAAGCATGTGCTGCTGCGCCATCGGGCCCGCCTGGAAATCAGCAGCGTGCTGGGGCATGGCAGTACCTTTACCTGTCATTTTCCGCCGGCGCAGGTAAACCGTTCGCGAGCGGTCGAGGCCGATGATTAAGCGGAAGTGAGCACGGCCCACTGTGGGAGCTGGCTTGCCTGCGATGACNCCAGCTCCCACACGGGTTCTGCGACACGACTTTGCAGCCCCGCCCGGCAGCGGGCACTAGGCAAGCGCCCCGTCAGCCGCTACATTGGCCGACTTGCGCCTGCCTTTCAGGCCCACCCTGTCACCCCTATTGAACACACGGAACCTGCAAAACCCCATCATGGACCCTTCCCCTGGCATTACCCTCGCTACACTCTTCGCCGATTTCGGCATGATTCTTTTTGCACTGATCCTGGTACTGCTCAACGGTTTCTTCGTTGCGGCGGAATTTGCCATGGTCAAACTGCGCGCCACCCGCGTCGAGGCCATCGCCCATAAGAACGGCTGGCGCGGGCAGATCCTGCGTACCGTGCACAGCCAGCTCGACGCCTACCTGTCGGCTTGCCAGCTGGGTATCACCCTGGCGTCCCTGGGCCTGGGCTGGGTCGGTGAGCCGGCCTTTGCGCACATCCTCGAGCCGATGCTGGGCGCGGTCGGCGTGCAGTCGCCGGAAGTGATCAAGGGCGTGTCGTTCTTTGCCGCCTTCTTCGTGATTTCCTACCTGCACATCGTGGTCGGCGAACTGGCTCCCAAATCCTGGGCGATTCGCAAACCCGAGCTGCTGTCGCTGTGGACGGCCGTGCCGCTGTACCTGTTTTACTGGGCGATGTACCCGGCCATTTACCTGCTCAACGCCAGTGCCAACGCCATCCTCCGTATCGCGGGCCAAGGCGAGCCTGGCCCGCACCATGAGCACCATTACAGCCGCGAAGAACTCAAGCTGATCCTGCACTCCAGCCGTGGCCAGGACCCCAGCGACCAAGGCATGCGCGTCCTCGCCTCCGCCGTGGAAATGGGCGAGCTGGAAGTAGTGGACTGGGCCAACTCCCGGGAAGACCTGGTGACCCTGGACTTCAACGCCCCGCTCAAGGAAATCCTCGCGCTGTTCCGTCGCCATAAATTCAGCCGTTACCCGGTGTATGACGCGGTGCGCAACGAGTTTGTCGGCTTGCTGCACATCAAGGATTTGCTCCTGGAACTGGCTGCCCTGGACCATATCCCCGAATCGTTCAACCTGGCCGAATTGACCCGCCCGCTGGAACGCGTATCGCGGCATATGCCGTTGTCGCAACTGCTGGAGCAGTTCCGCAAAGGCGGCGCGCACTTCGCCCTGGTAGAGGAAGCTGACGGCAAGATCATCGGCTACTTGACCATGGAAGACGTGCTGGAAGTGCTAGTGGGCGATATCCAGGACGAACACCGCAAGGCCGAGCGCGGCATCCTCGCCTACCAGCCCGGCAAACTGCTGGTGCGTGGCGACACGCCGTTGTTCAAGGTGGAGCGCCTGTTGGGCGTCGACCTGGACCACATCGAAGCCGAAACCCTGGCCGGCCTGATCTACGACACGCTCAAGCGCGTGCCGGAAGAAGAAGAAGTGCTGGAAGTTGAAGGCTTGCGGATCATCATCAAGAAGATGAAAGGGCCGAAGATCGTGTTGGCCAAGGTGTTGTTGCTGGACTGACTGTAGACGCCCTCTGTAGGAGCGAGCTTGCTCGCGAAAAACTCACAGGCGCCGCGTTTATTCAGGAAGCACGCGTTATCGTTGGCGTTTTTCGCGAGCAAGCTCGCTCCTACAGGGGATAGGCGTCGCGGTGCTTCACGCACCCGGCACGAAATGCTTCTGCGCCGTGCCACGGGCGATCAGGCGGGATATGTAGTCCAGCTTCTGCGCATCCTGGTCGATAAAGCGGAAAGTCAGTTGCAACCAGTCGCTGTCGGGCTTGGGCTCGTAGGCGACGATCGCGTGCAGGTAGCCGTTGAGCCGTGCGACTTCGGCGTTGTCGCCCTGTTCAAGGTCGAGCACGGCGCTTTCCAGTACTTGTGGCAGGACCTCGCCACGCTTTACCACCAGCAACGCTTCCTTGATGCTCAGGGCCTTGATCACGCATTGCTGGGTGCCGCTTGCGAGGCGCAACTGGCCCTGACCGCGACTGCCCGTCGGCGCCGCTGCTGCGGGGGCCTTGGCTGGCGGTGTATTGAGCAGACCTTTGCTGGGCGCCGCCACCGGGGCCGGCTTGACCGCTTCGGGTTTGCCGCCGGTCAGGGCGCTCAGGGAGTCGTTGCCAAAGGCTGAGTTCATCTTGGTCGGCGCGCTGGCAATCAGCGCATCGAGGCGACCGATCTTGTGCAGGGCCTGCTTGACCTTGTTCAGCAACTGCTCGTTGGTGAACGGCTTGCTGACGTAGCCGGAAACCCCCGCCTGAATCGCCTGCACCACGTTTTCCTTGTCGCCACGGCTGGTCACCATCACGAACGGCATGGCCTTCAGGTGCGCTTGCTCGCGGCACCAGGTCAACAACTCAATGCCAGACATTTCCGGCATTTCCCAGTCACACAGCACCAGGTCGAAGGTTTCGCGCATGAGGATGGATTGCGCCTTTTTGCCGTTCACCGCATCTTCGATCTTGATCCCGGGGAAGTAATTACGCAGGCACTTCTTCACCAGGTCGCGAATAAACGAGGCGTCATCCACCACCAACACACTGACTTTACTCATCGACCCTTCATCCTATAAAAACGTCTGCAAAACGCCTGACTGATGGCATTTTGCCAAAACTCGCGGGTCACAGAAGGACTTTATGGCGCCTGCTGTGCAAAAAATTCAGATGCCGCAAACAAAAACGCCCGGCCAGAGGCCGGGCGTTAATTTCTCGGGCAACCTTACTTATCGTCAGATTCGCCCGGAACATTAGGGATTAGATCAGCAGTGCCTTCAACTTCGGCCTTCATGCGCTTGAGGCCCATGTGCCGGACGTCGGTGCCGCGCACCAGATAAATCACCAATTCCGAGATATTGCGCGCGTGGTCGCCGATACGCTCCAGGGAGCGCAGCACCCAGATAATGTTCAAGACCCGCGAGATCGAACGCGGGTCTTCCATCATGTAGGTGGCCAACTCGCGCAGCGCGGTCTTGTATTCGCGGTCGATGATCTTGTCGTACTGAGCCACCGACAACGCCAGTTCGGCGTCAAAGCGGGCGAAAGCGTCGAGGGCATCGCGCACCATGTTGCGCACCTGATCGCCGATATGGCGCACTTCCACGTAGCCACGGGGCGCCTCACCCTCTTCGCACAGCTGGATGGCGCGGCGGGCAATCTTGGTGGCTTCATCGCCAATGCGCTCCAGGTCGATCACCGACTTGGAAATGCTGATGATCAAACGCAGGTCCGAGGCCGCTGGCTGGCGGCGGGCAAGAATGCGCAGGCACTCTTCGTCGATATTGCGTTCCATCTGGTTGATCTGCTCGTCAATCTCACGCACCTGCTGAGCCAGGCCCGAGTCGGCCTCGATCAGCGCGGTGACCGCATCATTGACTTGCTTCTCCACCAGCCCGCCCATCGCCAGGAGGTGGCTGCGCACTTCCTCAAGCTCGGCATTGAACTGCGCGGAGATGTGGTGGGTAAGGCCTTCTTTGCTAATCATGGGGTTGCTCCGCAAAAGCTGTAAGCCGCAAGCTACAAGCTGCAAGCTGATGTGTGTCGTTCCGTTGAACTGCTCTTACTTGCCGCTTGAAACTTGCGGCTTGCAGCTGCTCCAACTAGCCGTAGCGACCGGTGATGTAGTCTTCGGTCTGCTTCTTCGCCGGATTGGTGAACAGGGTGTCGGTATCGCCGAACTCCACCAGCTTGCCCATGTACATGAACGCGGTGTAGTCGGAAACCCGCGCCGCCTGTTGCATGTTGTGGGTCACGATGACGATGGTGAACTTGGACTTGAGCTCGTAGATCAGCTCTTCGACTTTCAAGGTGGAGATCGGGTCGAGCGCCGAGCACGGTTCGTCGAGCAGCAACACTTCCGGCTCTACGGCGATGGTACGGGCGATCACCAGGCGCTGCTGCTGGCCGCCGGACAAGCCGAGTGCCGATTCGTGCAGGCGGTCCTTGACCTCGTCCCACAATGCCGCGCCCTTGAGCGCCCACTCAACCGCTTCGTCGAGGATGCGTTTCTTGTTGATGCCCTGGATACGCAGGCCGTAGACCACGTTTTCGTAGATGGTCTTGGGGAACGGGTTAGGCTTCTGGAACACCATGCCCACGCGGCGACGCAGTTCGGCCACGTCTTCGCCCTTGCGGTAGATATTGGTGCCGTAGAGGTTGATTGCACCTTCTACACGGCAACCGTCCACCAGGTCATTCATGCGGTTGAAGGTACGCAACAACGTGGACTTGCCGCAGCCCGACGGGCCGATGAAGGCGGTCACGCGTTGCTTGGGGATGTTCATGCTGACATCGAACAGCGCCTGCTTGTCGCCGTAGTACAGGCTCAGGCCGGGGACTTCGATGGCCACGGTTTCCTGGGCCAGGCTCAGGCTCTGCTTGTCGCGACCCAGGGCAGACATGTTGATGCCGTGGGATTGGGTTTCGTGTTGCATGGGATGCTCCCTGTGCTACCAATTCATTTCGTTGAACCGCCGGGGCGGCTTACTCAAATTCTGTGCCTGACACCGAGCCCTGTGGGAGCTGGCTTGCCTGCGATACGGGCGGCGCGGTATTGCAGTAAAACCGCGGTGATGCTATCGCAGGCAAGCCAGCTCCCACATTGGATCGCATTAGCTGTCCAGCGCTTTGTATTTTTCGCGCAGGTGGTTACGAATCCACACTGCCGACAGGTTGAGCGTGGCGATCACCAGTACCAGCAGCAAGGCGGTGGCGTACACCAACGGCCGTGCGGCTTCGACGTTGGGGCTCTGGAAGCCGACGTCATAAATATGGAAGCCCAGGTGCATGATCTTCTGGTCCAGGTGCAAGTACGGGTAGTTGCCATCCAGCGGCAGCGACGGCGCCAGCTTCACTACACCCACCAGCATCAGCGGTGCCACCTCACCCGCGGCACGGGCCACGGCGAGGATCATGCCGGTCATCATCGCCGGGCTGGCCATTGGCAGCACGATCTTCCACAACGTTTCCGCCTTGGTCGCGCCGAGCGCCAGGGAGCCTTCACGCACGGTGCGAGGAATCCGCGCCAAGCCTTCTTCGGTGGCCACGATCACCACGGGCACCGCCAGCAGCGCCAGGGTCAGCGAAGCCCAGAGCAACCCCGGCGTACCGAAGGTCGGCGCAGGCAGCGCTTCAGCGAAGAACAGACGGTCGACCGAGCCCCCCAATACATACACGAAGAAGCCCAGGCCGAACACGCCGTAGACGATAGCCGGTACGCCGGCCAGGTTGTTCACGGCGATGCGGATGATGCGCGTCAACGTGTTCTGCTTGGCGTACTCACGCAGGTACACCGCAGCCAGTACGCCAAACGGGGTCACGATCATTGCCATGATCAGGGTCATCATCACGGTGCCGAAGATGGCCGGGAAGATCCCGCCTTCGGTGTTGGCTTCCCGTGGGTCATCGCTGAGGAATTCCCAGACCTTGCTGAAGTAGAAGCCGATCTTGGTCATCGTGCCCATGGCGTTCGGCTGATAGGCGTGCACCACTTTGCCGATGCCGATTTCCACTTCCTTGCCGTTGCCGTCACGCGCCGTCAGGGCGTCGCGGTTGAACTGGGCATGCAGGTCGGCCAGGCGCGCTTCGATGTCCTGGTAGCGGGCGTTCAGCTCGGCGCGGTCGGCGTCCATGTCGGCCTGGGCGGCAGCGTCGAGCTTGCCTTCCAGTTCCAGTTTGCGACCGTGCAGGCGGATGCGCTCCAGCCCTGCGTTGATCGCGCCAATATCGGTTTTTTCCAGGCTCTTGAGCTGAGCGGCCAGCTTGTTCACGCGGTCCACGCGGGCTTGCAGCTCAGGCCACGCGGCCTCGCCTTCGGCAATCACCTTGCCGTCCTGCTTGACGTTGACCAGGGTGCCGTAGAAGTTGCCCCACTCACGACGCTCGATGGCCATCAGGTTCGCAGGCTTGGTCTGGTCCTTCAGCCACTCACCGACAATCCAGGTGAAGTCGTTACCGTTCAGGTCGCGGTTGCCGACCTTGATCAGCTCACGGGTCATGAATTCCGGGCCTTGGTCCGGCACCGGCAGGCCCGCGCTTTTCAGGCGCTCACGCGGCACTTCTTCTTTCTGCACCACTTCGCCGATCACGATGTGGTTGGCCTGGCCTGGCACGTTGTAGTTGGCCTGGATCAGGTCGGCCGGCCAGAAATGGCCCAGGCCCCGCACCGCAATCACAGCCAGCAAACCAATGGTCATGATGACCGCGATGGACACCGCGCCACCGCTGATCCAGACGCCAGGGGCGCCGCTCTTGAACCATCCATTCAGGGAGTTCTGTTTCACAGACTTCTACCTTTCTTAAAGCGACGAGTATTTCTTGCGCAGACGCTGACGAATCAGCTCGGCGAGGGTGTTCATGATGAAGGTGAACAACAGCAGCACCAGCGCCGAGAGGAACAGCACGCGGTAATGACTGCCGCCCACTTCCGACTCGGGCATCTCCACCGCAACGTTGGCCGCCAGGGTGCGCAGGCCCTCGAACAGGTTCATCTCCATCACCGGGGTGTTACCGGTAGCCATCAGTACGATCATGGTCTCGCCCACGGCGCGACCCATGCCGATCATCAGCGCCGAGAAGATGCCTGGGCTGGCGGTGAGGATGACCACGCGGGTCATGGTCTGCCACGGCGTGGCGCCCAGGGCCAGGGAGCCCAGAGTCAGGCCGCGTGGCACGCTGAACACGGCGTCTTCGGCGATGGAGTAGATGTTCGGGATCACCGCAAAACCCATGGCCAGGCCGACCACCAGCGCGTTGCGCTGGTCGTAGGTAATGCCCAGATCGTGGGAGATCCACATGCGCATGTCACCGCCGAAGAACCAGGTTTCCAGGTACGGGCTCATGTACAGCGAGAGCCAGCCCACCAACAGGATCACCGGAATCAGGATCGCGCTTTCCCAACCATCGGGAACGCGCAGGCGGATCGACTCAGGCAAGCGGCTGAAGACAAAGCCGGCGACCAGGATGCCAATCGGCAACAGCATCAACAGGCTGAAAATGCCCGGCAGGTGCCCTTCCACATACGGCGCCAGGAACAGGCCGGCGAAGAATCCGAGGATCACCGTCGGCATGGCTTCCATCAGCTCGATCACCGGCTTGACCTTGCGGCGCAGGCTCGGCGCCATGAAGTAAGCGGTGTAGATCGCTGCAGCAACCGCCAGTGGCGCCGCCAGCAACATGGCGTAGAACGCGGCCTTCAAGGTACCGAAGGTCAGCGGGGCCAGGCTCATCTTGGGTTCGAAGTCAGTGTTGGCGGCCGTGGATTGCCAGACGTATTTAGGCTCGTCGTAGTTCTCGTACCAGACCTTGCTCCACAACGCGCTCCACGACACTTCCGGGTGCGGGTTGTCGAGCAACAACGGTTGCAGCTTGCCACCCGCCTCGACAATCACACGGTTGGCCCGTGGCGACATGCCGAACAGACCCTGGCCGTCGACCACCGGGTCCACCAGCAAGGTGCGGTGGGCAGTGCTGTGGAACACGCCGAACTGGCCAGCAGCATCCAGGGCGGTGAAGCCTTTGCGGCGCTCTTCAGCGCTGATTTCGACGATGGGCGCGGTGCCCATCTGGAAGGTGCGGATCTGCTTCAGGCGCTGTTCGCCATCGGGGTCGCGGGCCATGAACCACTGGGCCAGGCCGCCTTTGGAGTTACCCAGGATCAGCGAGATACCGCCGACCAACTGGGTGCTGGCGGTGATTTCCGTGTCGGCGTCTTCCAGCAGTTTGTAGCGACCGTTGAGGCTCTTGTCGCGCAGGCTGAACACGTCGGCCAGGGCACGACCGTTGATCACATACAACCACTGCTGGCGTGGGTCGATGAAGATCGCCTTCACCGGCTCGGTCATCTGCGGCAGCTCGACGCGCTTCTGCTCGCTGGTGACCTCACCGGTCATCATGTTTTCTTCACGGCTCAGGGTCAGCACGTTCAAGTGCGAACCGGCGGAACCTGCCACCACCAGGGAGGTATCGGTGGCGTTGAGCGCAACGTGTTCCAGCGGGCGACCGGCGTCATCCAGCACGATCGGCGTTTCGCCGTAGGGGTACTCGATCGCTGGGGTGATGGTTTTCTTGCCGTCCGGGTACGACACCTTATAGGTGTGGCGAAACACCAAAGACTGGCCATTGGACAAGCCGAGAATCACCAGCGGGCTGCCCGGCTGATCTTCACCAATGGAAGCAACGCTGGTACCGGCCGGAATCGGCAGGTCGACACGCTTGAGCTCGGCACCGGTGTCCACGGCAAAGAACAGCGCCTGGCCCTTGTCGGAAACCCGCATGGCGACCTGGTTCTGTTCTTCGAGGGAGATCATCAACGGCTTGCCGGCGTCCTGCATCCAAGCGGGCGTCAACGCGTCTTCCTTGGTCAACGAGGCGCCCTGGAACAATGGCGCAACCACATAGGCGAGGAAGAAGAAGATCAGGGTAATGGCGGCCAGCACGGCGAGGCCGCCGACCAGCACATACCAACGGGTGAAGCGATCCTTGAGCGCGCGGATGCGGCGCTTGCGTTGCAGCTCAGGCGTATTGAAATCAATGCGCTTGGGAGGGGAAGTCGTCGTCATGGTGGAATTGGCCAGATCATTCATGCGCACACCCTAGCGATCCTGTATGACAGAAAGATGACAGTGCAGTGACGCAACAAATCCGCCGCGAAGCAGGGCTGGCAGCGGATAAAAATTAGGGATGCAGACTGCTTATGTGGGAGCGGGCTTGNGATTTCAACGCTAAACCGCGTCGCCAGCATCGCGGGCAAGCCCGCTCCCACAGAAAATCATGCGTCTACATCAGGTATCGCAGGCTTAGTTGCCTTCTTTCAGACCCAGGTCAGCCAGGGCCTTGGCGGCGACTTTGGCTGGCAGTGGGATGTAGCCGTCTTTGACCACTACTTCCTGGCCCTGCTTGGACAGCACCAGTTTCACGAACTCAGCTTCCAGCGGCGCCAGTGGCTTGTTCGGGGCTTTGTTGACATACACGTAGAGGAAACGCGACAGCGGATACTTGCCGTTCAGGGCGTTTTCTTCGGAGTCTTCGATGTAGTCAGTGCTGCCTTTCTTGGCCAATGGCACGGTCTTCACGCTGGCGGTCTTGTAGCCGATGCCCGAGTAACCGATGCCGTTCAGCGAGGAGCTGATCGACTGCACGACCGAAGCCGAGCCCGGTTGTTCGTTCACGTTTGGCTTGTAGTCGCCTTTGCACAGGGCTTCTTCCTTGAAGTAGCCGTAGGTGCCGGATACCGAGTTACGCCCGAACAGTTGCACTGGCTTGTTGGCCAGGTCGCCGGTCACGCCCAGGTCACCCCAGGTTTTCACATCGGCTTTGGCGCCGCACAGACGCGTCGAGGAGAAGATCGCATCGACCTGTTCCATGGTCAGGTGCTGGATCGGGTTGTCCTTGTGCACAAATACCGCCAGGGCATCCACGGCAACCGGGATTGCCGTTGGCTTGTAGCCGTACTTCTGCTCGAAGGCCGCCAGTTCGGTGTCCTTCATCTTGCGGCTCATCGGGCCCAGGTTGGAGGTGCCTTCAGTCAGCGCAGGTGGCGCAGTGGCAGAGCCGGCAGCTTGAATCTGGATGTTGACGTTCGGGTATTCCTTTTTGTAACCCTCGGCCCACAGGGTCATCAGGTTAGCCAGGGTATCGGAGCCGACGCTGGACAGGTTGCCCGACACACCAGTGGTCTTGACGTAAGCCGGGATTGCCGGATCAACACCAGCGGCCACCGCGTTGGCGGTCGCAACGCCAGCAGCGACAAAAGTCATTGCCGCCATCAAACGTTTCAGTTTCATGCCTTGCTCCTAGCAGATAGGGATAATTGGATCGGGGCCAAGTATCGGCAGGCCGTGTGAACACTCTATGTCTGAAATATGACAATTAGATGAAAGGCCACTATCTGAATGTGCAGGCTTCAGCGGCCGCGTTTCCACAGATACCCGCCCACCAGCATCCCCATCACACACAGGACGGCCACATAGTAAGCCGGGCCCATCGGGCTCTCCTTCATCAGCAGCGACACCGCCAATGGCGTCAACCCGCCGAACACGGCATAAGCAACGTTGTAGGAGAACGACAGACCGCTGAAGCGCACCACCGGCGGGAAGGCTTTGACCATCACGTAGGGCACCACGCCGATGGTGCCGACAAACAGACCCGTCAAGGCATACAACGGGAACAGCCAGTCGGGGTGTGCCATCAGGCTGTGATACAGCGTCCAGGAAGTCGCCAGCAGCAGTGCGCAACCTGTGACCAGCACGCGACCGGCGCCAAAACGGTCGGCCAGCGCACCCGAGGCGATGCAACCCAGGCTCAGGGTCACGATGGCCAGACTATTGGCTTGCAGCGCAACCGTAGGGCTGAAGTGGTAGATGGTTTGCAGCACGGTCGGGGTCATCAGGATGACTACCACCACGCCGGCCGACAATAGCCAGGTCAGCAGCATCGACAGCACAATGGCGCCACGGTGATCGCGCAACACGGCGCGCAACGGCAGTTCAGCGGCCAGGCTCTTGCGTTGCTGCATCTCGGCGAAGATCGGGGTTTCATGCAGCCAACGACGCAGATACACCGACAGCAGGCCGAATACGCCGCCGAGCAGGAAAGGAATCCGCCAGGCGTAATCAGAGACCTGTTCCGGTGTATAGGCGCTATTGATGGCGGTAGCCACCAACGAGCCCAGCAGAATACCGGCGGTGAGGCCGCTGGTCAGGGTGCCGCAGGCGTAGCCGATGTGGCGCGGCGGGACGTGTTCGGAGACGAACACCCAGGCGCCCGGTACTTCGCCGCCGATCGCCGCGCCCTGGATGATGCGCATCAGCAGCAACAGGACCGGCGCCCACAGGCCGATCTGCGCGTAGGTGGGCAGCAGACCCATGATCAGGGTGGGTACGGCCATCATGAAGATGCTCAGGGTGAACATCTTCTTGCGCCCCAGCAGGTCACCAAAGTGCGCCATGATGATGCCGCCCAAGGGGCGCGCCAGGTAGCCGGCGGCGAAGATGCCGAAGGTCTGCATCATGCGCAGCCATTCGGGCATGTCGACAGGGAAGAACAGTTTCCCGACCACGGTGGCGAAAAACACAAAGATGATGAAGTCGTAGAACTCCAGCGCTCCACCCAGGGCAGACAGCGACAGGGTTTTGTAGTCGTTGCGGGTCAGCGGGCGCGAGGGTTGCGCACTGCTTGCGGGCACGGAGGACATGGCAAGGCTTCTCTTATAGTAATCATCGTAAAGGACTGCACGCCCGTGACTTGCGGCGGGTTTGGCAAGATAGCAAATCGCCCGAAAAAGCACAGCGCCAGGAGCACAGTTGCGCGCAAAAGCCCCGATACAGCGTCTATTTACCGACCAAATGAGCGTCGGGAGGTCGTCGTGGCGCCAGGGTCTCGATATACTCGCCGGTGCAAGCGCCAGACCCGCTGTCTTGAGGGGCTGCTGTGCCAAAACGTTGTTGGGTGCCATCCAGCCGATTTGGCAGAGTTTCCCTTTAGTTCGCCTTACGAGAAACGCATCGAGCGGTGTATGTTGGTGCTGAAACGTTTTTCTGAGAAGACGGCTATCCACTTGAAATACCCATGAAGCGTCACGGGTCAGAGGCACCCTCGGCATGATCGAACTCGAACAAGAAGATCCTATCCCGCAAGGCGATCTCGCCCTGCAAATCACCGCGCTTCCGCGTGAAACCAACGGTTTTGGCGATATCTTCGGCGGCTGGCTGGTCGCGCAGATGGACCTCGCCGGCACGGCAATGGCCAGCAAGGTCGCCGGTGGGCGCGTGGCCACCGTGGCCATTGATCGCATGGCGTTTCTGGTGCCGGTGGCCGTGGGTGCGCAGCTTTCCTTCTATACCCAGGCCCTGGAAATCGGCCGCAGTTCGATCCAGATGATGGTCGAAGTGTGGAGCGACGATCCGTTGTCCAGCGAATGGCGCAAGGTGACCGAAGCCGTATTCGTGTTCGTCGCCATCGATGGCAGCGGCCGCACGCGCTCGGTACCGTCACGGGCGCGTTAAACCTCGCCGGGTTTTAACGGTCAATTGCCCCATTGCCTGCCACTAAGAGAGCTTTGTCATGCCTACGCCCCACGTTGAGACGGTAAAAATCGACGAGCTGGACTGCTGGCGCATCCGCCACAACGGCGCCGAGCTCATGGTGGCCCAACAGGGTGCGCATATCTTCAGTTACCAGCGCGAGGGCGAACAGCCGCTGATCTGGCCGAACCCTGAGGCAGTGTTCAAGCAGGGCAAAGGCATTCGTACTGGCGTACCGGTGTGCTGGCCGTGGTTCGGGGTGTTCGACCGCAACCCGCAAAGCGTCAAAGCCATGCGCCAGAGTGATCAGCCTGCCGGCGCCCACGGTTTTGTGCGCACCGCCCGCTGGGAACTGGCCACCACCGAACTCGACGGCCAGACGCTGCGAGTGGACCTGGTATTGCCGGTGCCGGCTGGCGGCTTTCCAGGCTGGCCCCATCAGGTAGACCTGACGCTGAGCCTGCTGTTGGATGACCAACTGCACATCCGCCTGACCAGCCACAACCGCGGCGCCGACGCCGTGACCCTCAGCCAGGCATTGCACACCTACTTCGCCGTGAGCGATGTGCGCAAAGTGCAGGTCAAGGGGCTGGATGGCGTGGCCTACATCGATACCGCCGACGGGTGGACCGAGAAACAGCAAGCCGGGCTGCTGCACTTCAGCGCCGAAACAGACCGCATTTACCTGAATACGCCGGCCCAGTTGAACATCGTCGATAGCGATTGGCAGCGCCGTATCCAGCTCACCAGCGAAGGCTCGAAATCCACCGTGGTCTGGAACCCCTGGACCGAACGCGCCAAGGCTTTCGACGATATGGCCGATGACGGCTGGCAGGGTATGTTGTGCATCGAGACGGCCAACGTGCTGGACGATGTTGTGAACCTGGCGCCCGGCGAAAGCCACACTCTAGGCGTGAGCATCACGGCACTGGCCTTGTAAACCCAATCAAATGTGGGAGCTGGCTTGCCTGCGATGCAGGCAACTGGGTGTATCAGGAACACCGAGGCGTTGCTATCGCAGGCAAGCCAGCTCCCACAGGGTTATGCTCTGAGCTTTAGAGATCAGACTCCTTCACCACCCGCACCTTCCCCGCCTCCAGCGCATACGCGGCATCTGCCAAGTCGTTATTGACCTTCTCCACCTTCAGCGTGCCCGTGACCCACAGCGGCGTGTAGATATCATCCAGCTTCAACCCCTTGGGATAGCGCACCAGCACCAGTTGATTAGGCGGCGGTGGCGGCACGTGTATGCAGGCGCCCGGGTAAGGCACGAGGAAGAACAATGTGCTGCGGCCCTTGGCGTCCGTTTCAAGCGGCACCGGATAGCCGCCAATGCGGATATTCTTGCCGTTCATGGCCGCTACGGTCTTGGTGGAATACATCACCGCAGGCAGGCCCTTGCTCTGCTTCAAGCCACCCTTTTCGGTGAACGTGCCTTGAGCTTCGGGGGAGTTGTGGTCGATCTCGGGCATGGCTTCGAGAGCTTTCTGATCCGACAGCGGCATCAGGTCGAGCCAGTCGGTTTCCGGCAGTTCGCCAGCGTGCGCCAGGCCAGAGCCCAGCAGAAGAAGCGTTAACAGAAGACGGCGCATGGAGAGGCTCGGCAAATACAAGTGCCGAGCATTCTAGCCCTCTGCGCCTGCGCAGCGCAGAGGACTTTGTCGGCTGATTACTTCTTTTTGATCAGGCCGTAGATCACCAGCAACACGATGGCACCCACCAGCGCGCCGATGAAACCTGCGCCCTGGCCTGCCTGGTAGATCCCCAGGGCCTGACCGCCGTAGGTCGCGGCCAGGGAACCGGCGATACCCAGCAGGATGGTCATGATCCAGCCCATGCTGTCGTCGCCAGGCTTGAGGAAGCGCGCCAGCAGGCCGACGATCAAGCCGATAAAGATGGTTCCGATGATACCCATGGCATTTCCCTCTGATTGGTATGAGTCATGCCAAAGCCTAGTCAGGCTTTGGCATCCTGCAATCAGAGAGACGCAGAACCCCAATGGTTCCCGCCGTGGCCAGGCTTATTGTTCGGCGATCAGTGCTTCAACCTTGAGGATCTGCGCCTGCAGCGTCGCACGGTCCTTGCAACGCAGGTTGGCGTGGCCGACCTTGCGCCCGGCCTTGAAGGCCTTGCCGTAGTGATGCACGTGACAATCGTCGATCGCCATCACACGCTCCACCGGCGGTACAGAGCCGATGAAGTTGAGCATGGCGCTCTCGCCGACCTTGGCCGTGGAGCCCAACGGCAAGCCCGCCACCGCCCGCAGGTGGTTTTCGAACTGGCTGCACTCGGCGCCTTCGGTGGTCCAGTGCCCGGAGTTGTGCACGCGCGGGGCAATTTCATTGGCCTTGAGGCCACCGTCGACTTCAAAGAACTCGAACGCCATCACGCCGACATAATCCAGTTGCTTGAGGACGCGGCTGGAATAATCTTCGGCCAGGGCCTGCAACGGGTGGTCGGTGCTGGCCACGGAGAGCTTGAGAATGCCGCTGTCGTGGGTGTTGTGCACCAACGGGTAAAAGCGGGTTTCGCCATCACGGGCGCGTACGGCAATCAGCGAGACTTCGCCAGTGAACGGCACGAAGCCTTCCAGCAGGCAGGCAACGCTGCCCAGCTCGGCAAAAGTGCCGACCACATCGGCCGCGGTGCGCAGGACTTTCTGGCCCTTGCCGTCGTAGCCCAGGGTGCGGGTTTTCAACACCGCCGGCAGGCCGATGCTGGCGACCGCCGCGTCCAGGTCGGCCTGGGACTGGATGTCGGCGAAGGCCGGCGTCGGAATGCCCAGGTCCTTGAACATGCTCTTTTCGAACCAGCGATCGCGAGCGATGCGCAAGGCTTCGGCGCTCGGGTACACCGGCACGAACTGCGACAGGAAGGCCACGGTTTCGGCCGGGACGCTTTCGAATTCGAAGGTCACCAGGTCGACTTCATCGGCCAGTTGGCGCAGGTGGTCCGGGTCGCTGTAGTCAGCGCGCAGGTGTTCACCCAGGGCCGCAGCGCAGGCGTCCGGCGCCGGGTCCAGGAAAGCGAAGTTCATCCCCAGCGGCGTACCCGCCAAAGCCAGCATGCGGCCCAGTTGGCCGCCACCGATTACACCGATTTTCATCGTCAACAACCTCAGGCGATGCGTGGGTCTGGATTGTCCAGCACGCTGTCTGTCTGCTCAGCACGGAATTTTTTCAGCACCGCATGAAACTGCGGGTGCTTGGCGCCCAGGATGCTGGCGGACAGCAAGGCTGCGTTGATCGCACCGGCCTTGCCGATCGCCAGGGTTGCCACCGGAATGCCAGCCGGCATCTGCACAATGGACAACAGCGAATCCACGCCCGAGAGCATCGACGACTGCACCGGCACGCCAAGCACGGGCAGGTGAGTCTTGGCCGCACACATGCCAGGCAAGTGCGCCGCGCCGCCGGCACCGGCGATGATCACCTCGATGCCACGGGATTCTGCTTCATCGGCATACTGGAACAGCAAATCCGGGGTGCGGTGGGCGGAGACCACCTTCACTTCGTACGGAATGCCGAGTTTTTCCAGCATATCGGCGGTGTGGCTAAGGGTGGACCAATCGGACTTGGAGCCCATGATCACGCCAACCAATGCACTCATCGTCGTGCCTCTTCTCTCTGGGCGCCCGCAGGCGCGTCAAAAAACAACAAGCCACGCGGGAAATCCAGCGTGGCTTGGTGTACGAATTAAGGCCGGTTTGGACCGGCCGAAGGCCGCGCAGTATACCGTAATAATCCAGATAAACAGCCCCTGGGATGACCATCTGTCTAGCGGCGCAAAGTGGCGGTTTTATTGACTTAAGAGTCAGCGAATACACCACGAAATCCTGTGGGAGCTGGCTTGCCTGNCTGACACACCGCTATCGCAGGCAAGCCAGCTCCCACATGTGTTCTGCGCTGGGCTCAAGCGCTTTGCGCTGCCCCACCTTCCAGCTTCCTCCACAACAACCGCACATTCGCCTTGCGCACCAACGCGCAGCGATACAAGCGAATCTCCAGCGGCACATGCCATTGCGGCCCGCCGCACACCACCAGTTCGCCGCGCGCCAACTCTGCACGTACGCTCAACTGCGGTACCCAGGCGATCCCCAAGCCTTCGAGCGCCATGCTCTTGAGGCTGTCGGCCATGGCGGTTTCATAGATGGTAGTAAAGCGCAGAGCCCTCTGGCGCAGCAGCAAATTCACCGAGCGGCCAAGGAACGCGCCGGCGCTGTAGGCCAGCAGCGGCACGCTGCCCTCGCCCTCCAGGTCGAACAGCGGCTTGCCCTCGGCATCGGCGGCGCACACCGGGAGCATTTCGGTGTTGCCCAGATGCAGCGACGGGAAAATCTCGGCGTCCATTTGCATCGCCGCGTCCGGGTCGTAGAACGCCAGCATCAGGTCGCAACCGCCTTCGCGCAGGGCGTGCACGGCGTCGCCGACGTTGGTGGCCACCAGCCGCGTGGCGATATTCAAGCCCTCGTTGCGCAACTGCGCGATCCAGCGCGGGAAGAACCCCAAGGCCAGGGAGTGGGCGGCCGCCACTTGCATGACTTCGCCCTGCCCGCCTTCCAGGTGATGCAAATGGCGCAGGACTTCACCGAGCTGTTCGACCACTGTGCGCGCCGTAACCAGGAACAACTGCCCCGCCGCCGTCAACTCCACCGGTGTACGCGAACGGTTGACCAGCGTCAGGCCCAACGCGGCTTCCAGGCTGCGGATACGCCGACTGAACGCCGGCTGGGTGACAAAGCGCCGCTCAGCCGCCTGGGAAAAACTACGCGTCGCCGCCAGGGCGCTGAAGTCTTCCAACCACTTGCTCTCAAGGTTCATCACTGCCTCCCACGGAATGCACCATTTTGGCACACACGCCCGCCAAGATAACCGGGTCACATCCACATTATGCCGTTTGTGCATAGGCCAGTGTTTAACAGCATTGGCCCAAAAAGTTCTACAAGCCTAGCATTCGCAGCGTTCCGGCCAGTTCCGGGTCCATATTGAGATGATTTCCGTCATGTCCTCTGCTGCATCATTCCGTACCGAAAAAGACCTGCTTGGCGTACTCGAAGTACCGGCTCAAGCGTATTACGGCATCCAGACCCTGCGAGCGGTGAATAACTTCCGCCTCTCGGGCGTTCCGATTTCGCATTACCCGAAATTGGTGGTCGGTCTGGCAATGGTCAAGCAAGCGGCCGCTGACGCCAACCGCGAGTTGGGCCAGCTCAGCGAAGCCAAGCACGCTGCCATCAGCGAAGCCTGTGCTCGTCTGATCCGCGGCGATTTCCACGAAGAGTTCGTGGTGGACATGATTCAAGGCGGCGCCGGCACTTCAACCAACATGAATGCCAACGAAGTCATCGCCAACATCGCGCTGGAGGCCATGGGTCACCAGAAGGGCGAATACCAGTACCTGCACCCCAACAACGACGTGAACATGGCGCAGTCGACCAACGACGCCTACCCGACCGCGATCCGCCTGGGTCTGCTGTTGGGCCATGACGCGCTGCTGGCCAGCCTCGACAGCCTGATCCAGGCGTTCGCCGCCAAAGGCGCCGAGTTCAGCCATGTGCTGAAAATGGGCCGCACCCAGTTACAAGACGCCGTGCCGATGACCCTCGGCCAGGAATTCCGCGCTTTCGCCACTACCCTGGGCGAAGACCTGGCGCGCCTGAAGACCCTGGCACCGGAGCTGCTCACCGAAGTGAACCTGGGCGGCACCGCCATCGGCACCGGCATCAACGCCGACCCACGTTACCAGGCCCTGGCCGTACAACGCCTGGCCACCATCAGCGGCCAGCCGCTGGTACCGGCGGCCGACTTGATCGAAGCCACCTCCGACATGGGCGCCTTTGTACTGTTCTCCGGCATGCTCAAGCGTACCGCCGTGAAGCTGTCCAAGATCTGCAACGACTTGCGCCTGCTGTCCAGCGGCCCACGCACCGGCATCAACGAGATCAACCTGCCGGCACGCCAGCCAGGCAGCTCGATCATGCCCGGCAAGGTCAACCCGGTGATTCCGGAAGCGGTTAACCAGGTGGCATTCCAGGTGATCGGTAACGACCTGGCCCTGACCATGGCAGCCGAAGGCGGACAATTGCAGTTGAACGTGATGGAGCCGCTGATCGCCTTCAAGATCTTCGACTCGATCCGCCTGCTGCAACGCGCCATGGACATGCTGCGCGAGCACTGCATCGTCGGCATCACCGCCAACGAAGCACGCTGCCGCGAACTGGTGGAGCATTCCATCGGCCTGGTCACCGCGCTGAACCCGTATATCGGCTATGAAAACGCCACCCGCATTGCGCGTATCGCTCTTGAAAGCGGGCGCGGCGTGCTGGAACTGGTGCGTGAAGAAGGCTTGCTCGACGACGCCATGCTCGACGACATCCTGCGCCCGGAAAACATGATCGCTCCACGCTTGGTCCCGCTGAAGGCCTAAGCGTTTGTTGCACCGCTCACCAGGTTGAGGGACTAGACACCTCTCACCTTTTGAGGGCCTGAAGGCTCGTTCTTCAGGCCCTTTTTTTTGCCTTGAGGTTGCTCCATGACGCCCATAAAAAATCTAATATCGCACCGCAAACCTTCCTCCCCTTCCGCGACCGCGCTGAAACCTTTAATCGCCCCGTGCAGACGGATCACGCTCGCCTAGGTATAGTGCCGCCCCTCTTCGCGTCTGCGGCTGTCGGTAACGAGGCCCGGGAACCACGCGAAAGCGCATGAATAACAACACCCGCAAAAGGATGGGGATCGAGCGTCGTGCACTGCCTGGTGCCGAGCGATGCGTCGGACCGTCCTGCGTTTGCCATTAGAAAAATCAGCGAGGAACACTCCATGCTCGAAGTCATCAACGACTTCCTCTCAGGGAAAGTACTGATCGTGCTCATAGTCGGGCTCGGCGGTTATTTCACGATCCGCTCGCGTTTCGTGCAGTTGCGTCACTTTTTCCACATGTTCTCGGTGTTTAAAGACAGCCTCAAGAGCAGCGCCGGCCAACTCAGCTCGTTCCAGGCGCTGATGCTCAGCCTGGCCGGCCGCGTGGGTGCCGGTAACATCGCCGGTGTCGGCATTGCCGTGACGTTGGGTGGCCCGGGTGCCGTGTTCTGGATGTGGGTCACCGCGCTGGTGGGCATGTCTTCGAGCTTTATCGAGTGCTCCCTCGGCCAGTTGTACAAGCGCACCGACGCTGAAGGCACCTACCGTGGCGGCCCGGCGTATTACATCCAGCACGGCCTGCACAAGCGCTGGCTGGGGATGGTCATGGCGTTCCTGCTGCTGGTGACCTTCGGCTTTGCCTTCAACGGCCTGCAAGCACACGCTGTCACCCACTCGCTGAACAACGCCTTCGGCCTCGACACCACCTACACCGGCCTCGCGCTGGCGGTGTTGCTGGGCCTGGTGTTCATCGGCGGGATCAAGCGTATCGCCTCGATCGCCGACCTGCTGGTGCCGGTCAAGACCCTGGTCTACATCGCCGTGACCCTGTACGTGATCGTGCTGCAATTCGACCACGTACCGGCCATGCTCGCGACCATCGTCAAGAGCGCGTTCGGCCTCGACCAAGCCTTCGGTGGCCTGGTGGGCAGCGCGATCATCATGGGTGTAAAGCGCGGCGTGTTCGCCAACGAAGCAGGCTTGGGCAGTGCGCCTAACGTGGCGGCAGTGGCGTCGGTAGAACACCCTATCGCCCAAGGCGTGGTGCAAGCGTTCAGCGTGTTCCTCGACACCTTCGTGATCTGCACCTGTACTGCGTTGCTGATCCTGCTGTCGGGTTTCTACACCCCAGGCTTTGAAGGCGACGGCATTGCCCTGACCCAGAACTCCCTGGCGGCAGTAGTGGGTGACTGGGGCCGCATGTTCATCTCGGTGGCCCTGGCGTTGTTCGTGTTCACGTCGATCATGTACAACTACTACTTGGGCGAGAGCAACCTGCGCTTCCTGGTCGGCAACAACCGCAAGGTGCTGATGGGTTATCGCGCTTTGGTGCTGGTGCTGATTTTCTGGGGCTCCATCGAGAACTTGAGCACGGTGTTTGCCTTCGCCGACATCACCATGACCATGCTCGCGTTCGTCAACCTGTTCGCCCTGGCGTTCCTGTTCAAGATTGCCATGCGCATCCTCAACGACTACGACAACCAGCGCGCGGCGGGTATCAAGACCCCGGTGTTCGATTCCAGCCAGTTCCCCGACCTGGACCTGGACCGCAAGGCCTGGCCGGCCAACCCGGTGAAAACCGAAGCGGCCCCGGCAGTTGAACTGAGCGCTCAAGCGCAACGTTAATCACGGCTAGATGACACGCCGCCCGGCCTTGGGCATGCTCTGGGCCCGGCGGCGTTTTTCGTTCAGGAGATTTTCGATGCAATCAGCTAATAACGTGATGGTGCTCTATACCGGCGGCACCATTGGCATGCAGGCCAGCGCCAATGGCCTGGCACCCGCGTCTGGTTTTGAAGTACGCATGCGTGAACAGTTCGCCGACGCCGACCTGCCCGCGTGGCGCTTCCGGGAAATGTCACCACTGATCGACAGCGCCAACATGAACCCCGCTTACTGGCAGCGCCTGCGCAGCGCCGTGGTCGAGGCGGTAGACGCCGGCTGCGATGCCGTGCTGATCCTGCACGGCACCGACACCCTGGCCTACAGCGCGGCGGCCATGAGCTTCCAACTGCTGGGCCTGCCGGCACCGGTGGTGTTCACCGGTTCGATGCTGCCCGCCGGTGTGCCCGACAGCGATGCCTGGGAAAACGTCAGCGGTGCGTTGACAGCCTTGGCCGAAGGGTTGGAGCCGGGTGTGCACCTGTACTTCCACGGCGCGCTGATGGCACCGACCCGCTGCGCGAAGATTCGCAGTTTTGGGCGCAATCCGTTTGCGGCCTTGCAACGCAAGGATGACTTCGCCCGTGCCGAAACCCTGCCGGCAGCGCTGGATTACCGTCAGCCCAAAGCCTTGGCGAACGTCGGCGTACTGCCGCTGATACCCGGTTTCGACGCTGCACAGCTAGACGCAATCATCAGCAGCGGCATTCAGGGCTTGGTGCTGGAGTGCTTCGGCAGCGGCACCGGGCCGAGCGATAATCCGCAGTTCCTCGCCAGCTTGCAGCGTGCGCAAGATCAAGGTGTGGTGGTGGTCGCCATCACTCAGTGCCATGAAGGCGGTGTAGAGCTGGATGTCTACGAGGCCGGCAGCCGCTTGCGGGGCGCCGGCGTGTTGTCCGGCGCAGGCATGACCCGCGAAGCCGCGTTCGGCAAGTTGCACGCCCTGCTCGGTGCCGGCCTTGCCGTCGAGGAAGTGCGGCGCCTGGTAGAGTTGGACCTGCATACCAACCCAGCTTGAACGCCCAAGACAGCCCTACATAAGCACTGCTATTCCCTGCTTGCTGATACCTAACATGGAAAACCCGAGCCTGCTCTCGGCTTTTTCCATTGATCGGCAAGACAGGGATGCCCGCATGACAACCTCCAACTCCACACCCTCGCAGCAAACGCCTCCAGACACTGAAACACACAAACTGGCCACTCAACTGTCCGTCGGACCTTCGTTTCGTGAAGCAGCTCGCGAACTGCTGCGCCAGTCTTTACTGGAGAAATACCCAGACCTGGACATCGACCCGGCCATGACACTGATGGGCACTCCCACCTGGGAGCTCATCGATGACCAGATCGTGCCAGGGCCAACACGCTATGAAACCTTGAGCAGCATCCTGGCCCGGCAGGCCATCCTCAAGGTGCCGACGCTGTGCGTCGAGGGCAATCACTTCCTGACCCTGAAGCCGTTGACCACCCCCCCGCTTCATTTACCCGTGCGTATTGTCGAAATCGCCAATCTTATCAATACCCTGGCGCCGGTGGTCTACCGGGCCTTTCAGGAACAGTTGGTAACGTTCTGGAACCAGAGCAACGGCAACGGTCCTCGCTGGCAAACACTCACCCAGAGCCTGCGCGGGGCCTGGAATGTGCAACACGTCGATGCCTGGACCGACGAAGACTGCACGATGGCCCGAACGCTGTTTCATGCACCCACCCGCTCCGCTCGCCAAGGCAATAACCCTTATGGCAGCCGCGCTTATCTGATTGATGCCGACCTGGTAAAAGGTTCCAAGACGCAGCACACCGACCAAGTATTCATGACCGTGCTCGAGGGCAAACTCGAAGACAAAACCCTGATCCTCTGTTACTCACCCTTCAAGGGATACGAGAAATACGACACCTACCAACAGCTAGGCGATTCGTTGAAGGATCACCTGGAGCAACCGGAGGCTTTTGATCGCCTGGAGTGGCGCCTTTATGAACCTGACGGCGATTTTTTCGAGCACGCTGCCTGCAAGCTGATCGCCCTGCAACTTGAGACTGTGGAAAACCTCAAAACCGGGGATTACAAACAGCCCAGCGCGAAACACCCGCCCCTGCAAACACTCCCGATGCCTGCCGAAAAAGCCATCGCCAAAGGGCCGGGCCCAGGCTGGTATCAAACCCAACTGCCGGACTGGCTGACCGATGCCTCTGCCAGCGATCAGTCGCTTTATTCACGCCACCTCAAGGACTTGGCCTCGCTCAATAGCCTGAATGCCGGCAAGACCTACGATGACGGTATTCCCAGCATTCATCAGTTCGCCTTGGACCAGTTGAAAATCGAGCTGCTCAAGGACCACCCGACGCTGCATTACCTGAAGCTCGACAAGCTGAAAATCCAGGTCAAGAGCCTGGTGGTATGGGGCCTTTTCACCGTGCCCGGGCAGTTCGAAACCACCACGTTCAGCCTTGCCGAACTGGCCCTGCAAAACCTGATTGCACTGCCCACCGGTAATAAAACGTTGCTGAGCGACATCCGCCAATCCATACCGGATCGGATAACCGTGGCTTACCTCGAAACACTGATCAGCCGCTGTAATATCGGTGTCACGTACCCTGCATTGATCCGCAGCAAACTGCTGGATGACCCGGCCGAGGCGTCACGTCGCAAAAAACTGTACCGCGATCACCTGCGAGTCCAATTGCCGATGCTGGCCTTACAGCACAAGATTCGCCGCATGGGCGGGATTGACGAGCGCGGCTACCGCTACGTTGTGGCTGTGATGCAGCCTGAAAGCGGCGACCATTACGTCGACGGCAAAGCCATCATGGTGCGACGCCTGAGCTTCAACCCCAAGCGCCGGCTCATCAACGGCAACGATGACGTCACCAATATGTACATCATCGGCCCAGAAAATGCTCAAGACGGCCCTTGCCTGCTATACCGCCCGTTGTTTGAACCCGCGTTGCTGCAATACCCATCACCGGCAAACTTGCTGTATGCCATCAGCCAGTCGCGCACGTTGCGCGATTCGGTGATTAGCTGGCTACCGGACGCGGTGCGTAACCACTACGCCAATTATGTCTTTACCAGTCATTGGCCGTCGCCGTGGGTCATCGCCGACTTTCTGGTAAACCCCATCGAGCTATGGACCTATAGCGGTCCCGTGAGTCTTGGTGAGGAGAGCCTCAACGGGGATATGTTCAAGACGCTGTTCGAGAGCAACGCCAAAGCGCTGATTGAACTGGCGGACCGCCAATCGGTATCGAATGCCGAAAGCCGCTGGGACACGCTAAAGCAGGCCGGTTGGGTGCTCTTCAATGCCGCACTGCCCTTTATGGGGCGCGTCGCAAGCACTAGCGCGTGGATCTGGCAAATCGTCGAACAGCTGGAAACTTTTGCCCAGGCCCATGAGGAGGGCGACAAGCCTGCACAATGGTCTGCGCTGACCGATGTGCTGCTTAACCTGGGTATGGCGATCACCTTACACAGCGCACAGCGCAGCAGACCTAAGTTCGAGCCGGCCAGGATCGAGCCCACCAAAGTCAAGACGACCGAGCTTGCGCCTGAAACGCCGGGCCCCTCCAGCACGATAAGCTTCACCGTCGAGCAACTGCCTGAGCGAACCTCGCTGGCCCCGCCTCCCGATCACGAGATCGCACTGAACACGAGCGGCGCAATCAACCGCACGCCAGCGCTGGAAACCTCGATGCTTGAAAGCTTTAAAACAGAAAAGCCCGCTGACCTCGGCGCCGTCATAGACCAACCGGCTGCTGACCGCTACCTGTATCAGTCAGGAGAGCAGCACTACGCTCCCGTCGGCGAAAACTGGTTCATGGTGAAAGTGGACGACGATAAAAACATTGTTGTCATTGACCCCAACCAGGCCAACCGCATCGGCCCCATACTGATTCACAACGCTCAGGGCGAATGGTCCGTCGACCACCGGGTGCGCCTGCGCAAACCCAGTACCGATCGGTTGAAAAATACCGCCAAGGACCTTGCGATCACCGAAGCCGACGCATCGCGCAGTAAATTGAAAGCGTTTGAAAGCGCGAAGAAAACCCAGCAGCGCCTACTGCAAGAAACCCGCAAAGCAATGGACGAGGCCCCCAGTACCAGTGCCCAAGCCAAACGCCAGGCCTACCTGGACACGCTCGATGGCCAATCGGAAGACTACGAACAAGCACGGCAACACCTGATGACCATCGCCGTCTTCACCTCGGAGCCTGAATTCCAAGTAAAAGCCATTGGCTATCTACAGGCCCAACTGGCGCTCAATGAAGCAGGGGTAAACGAAGTACTTGTCCCCTTTACTTCAAAACTTTCGCCCGTTCTGGAACAGCTCCCAATCCATGCACCGCCACCTCATACCAGCGATATCGCGGACTACCAACAGATCGTCGAGATGAGCGACAGCATGATCAAACGCCTGGATTACGCTCAGTCACGCTTCACCGAACTACGCAAATTCGGCCCGGCCGGATTCGACGTGATCAGGGAGAGCAAGCGCAAACTGCCCCGCTATATGAGCGACGATCTCAGGGCCCTGCAGGTGACGTTGGCGCGTCACTTGTGCCTGACCCCTGAATCCCTCGCAACCGAACCCCATGCCTGGGAGATGCTCAACAACACGCTCGACAGTGCCGACGTCGCGGTACAGACCCTGCGTGACACCCTGGATGAGCGAAGCGAATATCGCCTGGACGAGCGTATCGATGCCTTGAGCAATCTAGTGGAGCAGTTCAAGTTCATCGATGAGCGCTTGAAGGACTTTTCTCAAGAGTTCTCCGAACAGATCCAGGCCCAACCCCTGGAACGCCTGAGTCGATCGCTGCAAGGGTTCGCCAACCGCGCCAAGGCGGCACTTGTCCCTCTGCACGAAGAACAGAAACTGACGCGAATCAGGCCCACCCCTCCCCCTGCGCTACCCAGGCCGCTGAAAAAATTTATCCAGACACGCTACAACGGCGTGTTGATTGGCGAACCCCGCTTGGACCCCATAGGGACCGTATCAAGGTTCGTTGATATCAAGACCCCGATAACCGGCCAGGTCCTGGCCACCTTTCATGAGAAGACTCCGGGTATGTGGGTCGAACACATCGAAACGCCCCCGGCACAGGCCACATCCGCAACGCTCACGCTCCACGACGCCACCACCGCGGGCGAGAAACTACTTGCCCAATTGCCGAAGTTTCAAGAACGCGCCAGCCAACAAGCCAACGATACCTCGCGCACGGCCATCGGCATCGAGTACATGTTTCACCAGCACGCCTGGTTGCTCGAGCGCAGCGAGCAAGATATTGACGAGGCATTGATCAAAGCCAAAGTCACGGCACAAACCAAGCAATCCAGCGCAGACCTGCGCAAACGACTCAAGGCTGCCACAAAAGCACTTTACGCACGAGCCACTGAAACCGTGGCAAAGCTGATCAAGCAACAGCCACCCACCATTGCCCATGTCGACTGGCTCATTAACCACCGCGAAATTGCGATCAAAAAGGTCACGACCCGGCAGCCTCTCAAGGGCGCCACTTGGAGCTATCAAGATGAGTATGCCGTCATTGATCTGTCTACCAGCAAACCCCTCTGGTATGCACATTTCCAATACTCGAGCGCCCACGCTTCACTTAACAGATTTCTCCATGCACGGTTGAAAACACCAGCAGAACAACAGCTCAAAGAGGTGGCTGACACGATCACCGACTTAAACGCAGAGGAACAACTCAACTACTACCGCAGCTCCATCAACCTGACGCAAGCCCAGCGCTTGTTTTTCCCGCCAGAGGTCTATTGACCTCCCCCTCGCGCAACGGCACATAACTTGCTCCAGCCTGGCAAACCCAGGCTGGAATCGATCATGCTGCATTCACACCTGACCACCCTCAATGCGATCTCGCTGATACTGGAGACGTTCAAGCCTGACGGCATACCCAGCCAAACCCTGCTGGCCGGCAGTGGCATCAGCAGCGCCGACCTGGGCCGCGCCGATACGCGTATTACCACTCATCAGGAAATGCGCGTATGCGCCAACGCCGTGGCGTTGCGCCGGGGTATCGGCTTGGAACTGGGCCGGCGCATGCATGTGTCATCCTACGGCATGCTCGGTTATGCACTGCTCACCAGTGCCACCTTCGGTGACGCTTTGCGCCTGGCCCTGCGCTACCCGGCGCTGTTGGGAACACTTTTTGAACTGAGCCTGGAGGAGGACGGCCAGCGTGTCTGGTTCAGCGCCAGTGACTATCGCGAAGACCCAGCCCTGCACGCCTTCAATGTCGAGTTCTGCCTGCTCTCGCTGAAAGTCATCGGCGACGATCTGCTCGGCCAACCACTGCCATTACTCGGCGCGCGCTTTGAATACCCAGCGCCCGACTATCGAGCACGCTACGCCGAACGCTTCGACTGCCCGCTGCAATTTGGCGCCGCCAGCAATGCCTTTGCGTTCGACCGTGACTGGCTCGATCAACCCCTGCCGCTGGCCGACGCCGTCACCCACTGCGCCATGGTGGAACGCTGCCGGCGGCAGAATGCCGAGTTCACCGGTCGCCAGGCCTGGCTGGGGCGTGTGCGCCTGTTACTGGCCGCGCAACTGAATGCCGCTCCGGGCCTGGAGGGACTGGCAGGGCAGATGAACTGTTCAGCACGTACCCTGCGCCGGCATTTGCATGATTTGGGCTGCAGCTATCAGGAGTTGCTCGACGAACTACGCTTCGAACGCGCCAAACAGTTGCTGGGGGAGGATGAACTGCCGATCTACCGGATCGCCGAGCAACTGGGCTTCAGCGAGACCGCGAGCTTCAGGCATGCGTTCGTGCGCTGGAGCGGTGTGGCACCGAGTCAGTTCAGGCCTTAGCAAGGGGCGAATAGCGGACAGACACATTGGCCATATCGATCCCCTTTTGGCCGCTCCTGCCGTTCTCCAAAACCCGGCGTCTGGCAACACTGCAAGGCATACCCCAGAGCCTTCGGAGAACAACAACATGCTGACGATCTACTCGGACGATCATCATTTGCACCATGGCCGCTGTGAACTGATGGACGGGCAACTGATGCCCTGCTTCGAAATGCCCTCGCGCGCCGACCATGTGCTGCAACGGGTCAAGGCGCGGGAGCTGGGGCCCGTGCAAGCACCGCTGGACTTCGGCCTGGCACCGCTGCAACGTATCCACAGCCGCGACTACCTCGACTTCTTCAAAGGCGCCTGGCAGCGCTGGACCGAATACGACCAGGACGGCGATCTGTTGCCCTACACCTGGCCTGCGCGCACGTTGCGCCGCGTGATGCCCACCAGCCTGCACGGCCAGTTGGGCTATTACAGCTTCGACGGTGGTGCGCCGATTACAGCCGGCACCTGGCAAGCGGCCTACAGCGCAGCACAAGTTGCCCTCACCGCCCAGGCCGCTATCGCCCAAGGCGCCCACAGTGCCTTCGCGCTGTGCCGCCCGCCGGGGCATCACGCCGCCAGCGATTTGATGGGCGGTTATTGCTACCTCAACAACGCGGCCATCGCAGCCCAGGCATTCCTTGATCAGGGCTGCAAAAAGATCGCGATCCTCGATGTGGACTACCACCACGGTAACGGCACGCAGTCCATTTTTTACGCGCGCAGCGACGTGCTGTTCACCTCGATTCACGGCCATCCGGAGGCAGAGTTTCCGTTCTTCCTCGGTTATGCCGATGAGCATGGCGAAGGCGAAGGCGCGGGTTTCAATTTCAACTATCCGTTGCCGGCCGGGTCCGGCTGGCAGGCCTGGAGCGCCGCGCTGGAACAGGCCTGCGCCGAAATCGAGTGCTACGCCGCCGACATCATCGTGGTGTCCCTGGGTGTGGACACGTTCAAGGACGACCCTATCTCGCAGTTCAAGCTCGACAGCCCGGACTACCTGACCATGGGCGCACGCATTGCCCGCCTGGGCAAACCCACGCTGTTCGTGATGGAGGGCGGCTACGCGGTGGAAGAAATCGGCATCAACGCCGTCAACGTGCTGGAAGGTTTCGAGGAAGCAGCCCAATGAACATACTCAAGTCGCTCGCCCTGTGCGCCGTGGTTGTCAGCGGCGCAGCCCAGGCCGAAGAAAAAACCCTGAAGGTCTACAACTGGTTCGACTACATCACGCCCAAGGCGCTGGAAGACTTCAAGGCCCAGCACCCGTCGATCAAGCTGGTGTACGACATCTTCGACACCAACGAAGCCCTGGAAGCCAAACTGCTCACCGGCAACTCCGGCTATGACGTGGTGGTGCCGTCCAACGTTTTCCTGGCCAAACAGATCGAAGCCGGCGTGTTCCAGCCCTTGGACCGCAGCCAGTTGCCGAACTGGAACCATCTTGACCCCAAACTGATGAAGCTGATCGAAGCCAACGACCCCGGCAATCAATACGCCGTGCCCTACATGTACGGCACCATCCTGATCGGCTTCAACCCAGCCAAGGTCAAGGCGGCCCTGGGCGACAACGCCCCCGTGGACAGCTGGGACCTGATCTTCAAGGAAGAGAACATCAGCAAGCTCAAGCAATGCGGCGTCGCACTGCTGGACTCGCCCTCGGAGATCCTGCCCCTGGCGTTGCAGCACTTGGGCCTGGACCCCAACAGCAGCAACCCCAAGGACTACGACAAGGCCGAAGCACTGTTGATGAAGATCCGCCCGTACATCACTTACTTTCACTCGTCCAAGTACATGGCCGACATCGCCAATGGCGACATCTGTGTCGCGGTGGGTTATTCCGGCAGTTTCTCCCAGGCCGCCAACCGTGCCAAAGAGGCAAAAAACGGCGTCTCCGTGGACATGCGCCTGCCCAAAGAGGGCGCGCCGATCTGGTTCGACATGCTCGCCATCCCCAAGGGCGCGCAAAACCCACAGGACGCCTATACCTTTATCAACTACTTGCTACAGCCCGAGGTTATTGCGCCCATCAGCGATTTTGTCGGTTATCCCAACCCTAACAAGGACGCGACCGAACGAGTCGATCCGACCATTCGCAACAACCCCAACCTCTACCCGACCGAAGCGGCGATGGCGACGTTGTATACGTTAAAGCCTCTGGGGCGTGATGCGGAGCGCGCCAGGACCAGAGCCTGGACCAAGATCAAATCCGGCACGTGAAACACTGGCGGGCGTAGATGCGCCTCGACGTATCTACCGCCCTCGACGCAACGCAGCTCGCTACTTTGCTCATTTGCGAAGCCCGTCCGGGCCATCGAATGCAGAGGAGCTGCACATGCCCAATGACACCGCTAATAATCACCGCCCGCCCAGTACCTATGAACTGCTTACCCAGTTAACCACCGGCCCCACCGCCCGGGAAGTTGCCGCCGCCACACTGCGCTCTGCACTCAAAGAGCTGTATCCCAACCTGAATATCGACCCCGATCTGGCCGTGGTAGTCAGCCCTCAATGGGAGGTGGTCGGTAACGCCGTCGAGCGCGCGCCCGCTACTGTGGAATCACTCACCTCGGTGCTTGCTCATCAGGCACTGTCCAGCGACAGGGTGACCTACCTCGACGGTCAACACTTCCTCACGCTACAACCCAACGCTACGGCTCCCGTACACCTCGCGGTGAAAATCGATGCCATTGCACGTCTGATCAACGAGTTATCAGACCTGCTGTTCGCCGCGTTCCAAGAGCAGCAGCTGGACTTCTGGAACGCGTCCAATGGCGCAGCCGGCCCACGCTGGCAGGCCTTCTCCAGCGCGTTGAGAAACGTGTGGAACATCACCGAAGAGCAAGGTCTGGATGAGCACGAATGCGCCATGGCCCGCACGGTTTTTCATGAGCCCGACCGAGCCAGGCGCTCGCTGAAAGACCCCTATAAAACCCATGCCTACCTGGTTGACGTGGATATTCTTGAAGATGGCCAGTCTACCCACCTCTACTTCCTGGACCTTACCGTATTGGTGGGCGAACACGAGAACCGCCCGATGGTGCTGACGCACTCGCTTGTGAGCGGGTATGAGACGTTCGAGTCATTGGCCCAGTTCGGTGCTTCGCTGCCGGCAAGGCTGAATGCACCAGAGCAGGACGCTACCTTGCAATGGCGCTTGTACGAGCCTGATGGCAACTTCTTCGATGCGCTGGCCTGCACGCTGATCTCGCTGCAAATCCAGGTCATTGGCAGCCTCGGCGGGGCCGGCCTGCAGGATCAGCCGCCCGCCCCAACTGTCGCCCGGATCGTGCCGAGCATCGAAGAGATGAGCGATCACCAGTTGTCGAATATTCGCCAGATTCACCAACAACTCCCGGACTGGCTGACCTCGGCGACGGACTCCGATACCGCCGCCTACAGCCGCTATATGATCGACCTGGCCCAACTGCACACCCATTACCACGGCGAAACATTCCAGGACGGCATTCCGTCTATTCGTGACTATGCCCGGACTCAGTTGCACAGCCATATCCGCGTCCCGGAAAAGGGCGTGAGTCTGAATCTGGATAAGGTCGAGGTTGTGATTGAAAGCCCGGTTCTGTGGGGCACATTTGTCATTCCGGGTGCCGTCGACATCACTCGTCGTGACCTGATCGACCTGGCCCTGGAAAACCTTACCGGCTTGCCTACCGGCAACGCGACCGTGCACTACAACGGCAAGGACAACGGTGTACCCACCTGGCTGACTTACCGCTTTCTGAAAGACGTCATAGAAGACATTGATATAGGCCAGAACTACCCAGCCCTGGTCAAACAAAAACTGCTCGATGATCCGCTGCAATCGCGCCATCGACAGCAGATCTACACCCGCCACCTTCAGGTGCAACTGCCACTGCTGGCCTTGCAGATGAAAATCCGCGGCCAGGGCGGCGTCGATGAACGCGGTTACCGCTACATCGCCGCGGTGATGCACAACGAAGAACAGGAGCGCAAAGTAGATGGGCAGCCCATTGTCATTCGCTGCCTGGCCTTTGTGCCCACCTTGCGCCCCGGCCATGAGCAAGACGTGGTCGCCAATATGTTCGTGATCGGCCCGAGGCATTCCGACGCCGGCCCCTGCGTGCTTTATCGGCCCCTGCTCGAACCGACGCTGATGCAATTTGCATCGCGGCAAAACCTGCTGTACGCCATCAAACATGACCGTACCTTGCGCGAGTCAGTGCTGGCCTGGCTGCCCGACGCGCAACGCTTCAACTATGCACAATATGTGTTCCCCGACACCCTTCCCTCGCCCTGGACCGTGGTGCGCGCACTGGTTGAGCCGCTTACCGTGCTGTACATGAGCGGCCCCGTGACGCTGACCAACGAAGAAATAGGCAATGACGCGTTAGCGACGCTGTTCAAGGCCAATGCCAATGCCATGGTCGAATTGGCAACACGCCAGTCGGTATCCAACGTACAGAAACGGTGGGCGACCTTTCGACATGCAGGTTGGCAAATATTCAGTGCCGCGCTGCCGTTCATGGGCCGCACCCTGGGAGTCGCCGCCTGGATCTGGCAAATCATGGACGACCTGCAAGCTGCCGAGGAGGCCGTGAACAAGGATGACCACTCAACGGCCTGGACTGCGTTGGTGGATGTATTCCTCAACCTGGGAATGGCGCTGACTCTGCATATAGCCCTGCGCCATCCGCGACCTCGAAAGCAGTTCGATGCGGCCAGGATTGAGCCTGAATCCGAACAAACGACAATCGAAACGGTGAGCAAACCGCCGGTTGCCGAGAAAAAATATACCTGCGTGCAGCAACCGGATATTCCCGACAATCAACTACCTGCCAAGCATGAAGGTGCCGTACACACGCGCGGCGCCCTGAGCCATAGTCGCCTGGGACTGGCCAGAACACTCGACAGTTTTAATGTTGCCAAACCCGATAAGCTTGGCGAGCAAAATAAAACCCCCGGCCGCCACCTCAATCTCTATCCACTCGCGGATCGGTGGTTTGCACCCGTTGGTGAGCGCTGGTTCGAAGTCATCGTGGATGACAACGACAGTGTCATTATCATCGACTCCAAATCTCCCTTGCGTACAGGCCCGCCGCTGATCGGCAACCTGGCGGGCCAGTGGTTTGTCGACATCCGCCTGCGACTGCGCGGCGGCGGTCTTAGAAACCGCCGGCGGGCGGTCAAGGTCGATCAGCCTGCGCGCATTGCAGCACTCAAGAGGCAGCTCAACGCCTTTGACGCCGTCGCCGCCAGTCAACAACTGGACGTGCTTGAATCAAAGCCCGCGCTGGACGCTACCCCGGGGCCGTCCACGGACCTGCAGCGTACAGCGTTCATCGACAAGGTCGACAGGCGGCTGGCGGCGTACGACGAAGCGATCAGCCAGCTGAAGTCCTTGAGCATCATCGACACCGTACCCACCTACCAGAGCAACATGAGCGGTTACCTGAAACAACAGGTGCAACTGACACAGATAGCCATGGAGCAACAGGTGAAGAGCTACAAGAAAGCCTTGACGGCGTCGTTGCCGGTTCTTGATGCGGAGGTAGACATTGACTATAAAAACCAGGCAAAAATCGCAAAAACCCTGTCCACTCAGAACCTTGGCATCATCAGGCGGCTGGAATTCATCAACGACCGCTTCAACGAACTTAAAACCCTGGGAGATGAAGGCGCGGCGATCATTCGTAAAACCATACGAGAGTTGCCGCAGCTCACGCTCATTGAACTCAAATCTCTTGAGATTGGCTTGGGCCGTTACTTGTGTATCGATGAGACGCAAAGCCAGGTTCCAGCCACCGTGCGTGAGCGAATGGGCCAGATCGTCGATTCAGCCGAAATCAACGTTGAAAGTTTCAGTGAGATTATTGAACGCGGTAATGGCGCCTCGCTGGATAATCGTATCGAGGTGCTCAACAGCCTCGTTGAGCAATTTTCCAGCGCCGACCAACGCCTGCTGGATCTGCATGCCGATTACCCGCAGCACTTGCTCAAACCCCGCCTCGAACGTTTTCGCCTGCAAATAAGCGAGTTCAGCCAACGGGCCATCCACGACCTGGCCTACCTGCTGCGAGAGAAAAAAGCCCAGCAGCCCAAGCCCGGCAGCTCCAGGGCCGAGCCCGCCCCAAGGCGTAAAGTGATCAAGACACGTCATCACGGCTTGGTGATGGGTGAGCCCCGCGAAGCAGACAGTTCGTTGGTCGACGTCAAGGCACACATGACCGGCAAGGTGCTCGCCACGTTTCATGAGAAGGCACCGGGAGTCTGGGTTAAACGGCAGAAAGCCCCATCGCAGCCAAGCGCACCGGTAGCTGTGGATCTGGACACCAGCATCAACACGGGGCAAGCGCTATTGGATGGCGAACAAGCTGAAACCCGTAAATACCAGGGTTTCTCCAGGAAACCCTGGCATGCGCCGCAGGATATTCAAGACATGTTCGATGATCATGCAAAGGCGCTGGAAAAAGCCTCAAACGATATCGAAGAAGCCCTGACCCAGCGCAATCTTACTGAAAGCGATCACGCTTCTGCCGCCTCAACCAAGCGCCAGCTCAACGACGCGGCGCAACGCCTCTATCGACTTGGTAAAAAACACTACATCGACATGATCAAGCATCAAGCGCCAACCGCCGAACGGGTTGACTGGCTCAACAGCCAAGGGTTGATCCGCATCGTCAAGGTCATCAGCCGCCGCCCCCTCAAGGGGCCCAAAAAGGACTATCTGGACGAGTACGAGATTCGCGACAAAGAAAACGGCACTGTGCTGTGGTACGCGCACTTTCACTATGAAACAAAAGATGCCGCGCTGGAAAACTTCACCAAGGATCACCTCAAGACCCGCGAGCAACAACGTCTAGGCGGTGCCTATCAGCGCACCGGCCCCAGTGACTGGGACATGATTGAAATCCATCGCAGCAGCATCGGCGCCCAACTGGCCCAGTCGCTGTTCTTCAACACCTGATCGGCTTATGGCAGCCAAGCCAGACGCAAACGCTCCAGCGCCTGCGCAATGCCCGACTCAGGCACGGCAGCAAACCCCAGCACCAGGCCGGCGCGTTGATCCGGCGGTGTGCTGGAGTCTGGCAGCCAATAGGTGCTCAAGCCGTTGATCTCTACACCGACTGCATGAGCTTGCTTTAGCAATTGTTGCTCGCGGGACACGCTGTCGACACGCACCGTCAAGTGCAGTCCCGCTGCAACGTTGGGCAATGGGCCAACACCGGGTAATGCCTCTGGCCATTCAGCCAACAAGGCATTGCGTCGGCTCAACGCAGCACGGCGCATCCGGCGAATGTGGCGCTGGAAATGCCCCGCCGCCATGAACTCGGCCATCACCGCCTGGGTGCTGACTTCGGAGTGACGCACGTCCACCGCGCGGCGCCGGGTGAAGGCTTGCACCAGGCCCGGTGGCAACACCAGGTAACCCAGGCGCAACGCCGGGAACGCCACCTTGCCGAAGGTGCCCACGTACAGCACGCGGCCATTGCGATCCAGCGCGGCCAATGGTGACAGCGGCGCGCCGCTGTAGCGGTACTCGCCGTCGTAATCGTCCTCCACGATCCAGCCGCCTGAACGCTCGGCCCAGGCCAGCAATTCCAGGCGGCGTGCCAGGCTCATCACCACGCCCAGCGGATACTGATGGGAAGGCGTGACATACGCCACGCGGCAATCATTGAGGGCACTGAGCACCTGGCAATCCATGCCCTCACCGTCCACCGGCACGCCGTGCAGTCGCCCCCCGGCCAAAGCGAATGCATGGCCGGCCGCGCGATAGCCAGGGTTTTCCACCGCCACGCCATCCCCAGGCTCCACCAGCAACTGTGCACAAAGGCTGATGGCTTGCTGTGCGCCGCTGGTGATCACAATTTGTTCAGCCGTGCATTGCATGCCACGCGAGCTGCGCAGGTACGCGGCGATCAAACCGCGCAGGCGGCCATCACCTGCCGGGTCGCCATAGCACAGCTGTTCCAGGTCGGGTTTGCGCCAGAACGCCCCATTCAGCTTGGCCCATACCTCAAACGGGAACAGATCGAAGGCGGGTACGCCCACGCGAAATGCCCGAGGCGGCCCCGAAGGCGGCTGAGGCAGGTGGTGGTCTTTTACCCGCGCCAACCCGGCACTGTGGATAACTTCGTCATCCAAATCCTCAGGTAAATTTGCGCATTTTGTGGATAACCCTGGGGATAATCCTGTTGACAACCCTGTGGATACTTTTGTGGATAGTTTTTGGGGCATCGGCAATTGGGCAACATAGGTGCCATCACCCACCCGGCTCTCGATAAACCCTTCGGCATACAACTGGTCGTAGGCGCGCACCACGCTGTTGCGGGAAATCGACAAGGCTGTCGCCAAATCGCGGGTTGCGGGCAACCGCGTGCCGCTGACCAATCGCCCATCCAATACCCGCTGGCGCAGGGCCTCATAAAGCTGGCGCGTGAGGCCCTGGCGGCGGTCCAGCTCGATACCGGCGGGGTTGAAGGACAGCGGTGGCGAAACAGGCGGCATATTGGACCTATGAAAATAGCGCGAGATGGCTCTTACAACGAACCAATAGCCTGCCTAGGATGCAGGCATTCGCCAAGGAATATCTCCATGTACACACCCCGCGCCTTTGCTCTCGATGACTTGCCCGAAATCCAGCAACTGATCCAGCACACCCGTCTGGCGCAGTTGGTAACCGTGGGTGAAAACGGCCTGCAAGCCAGCCACTTGCCCTTGCTGCTCAACCCCGATGAAGGGCCCAACGGCACGCTGTACGGTCACCTGGCCAAGGCCAACCCGCAATGGCGTGAGCTGCAAAATGGCGGTGAAGCGCTGGTGATCTTCGCCGGTGCCGACGCTTATATCAGCCCGGCGTTTTACCCCGCCAAGGCCGAGCACGGCAAAGTGGTCCCGACCTGGAACTACATCGCCGTGCACGCCTATGGCACGCCTGCGGTATTCAGCGACGCCGAGCGCTTGCTCAAGGTGGTCACCGCCCTCACCGACCGCCATGAAAGCGCCCGCGCCCAACCCTGGCGTGTAAGCGACGCACCGGCGGACTACATCGACGGCA
The DNA here is from genome assembly GCF_052046095.1 of Pseudomonas sp. 22072. Lineage (NCBI taxonomy): Bacteria > Pseudomonadati > Pseudomonadota > Gammaproteobacteria > Pseudomonadales > Pseudomonadaceae > Pseudomonas > Pseudomonas sp. 22072. Next base: position 202,277 of record NZ_JBQEQE010000001.1, on the reverse strand, counting down.
TGCTCAAGGCCATTGTCGGCTTTGCCCTGCCGATCGAACGCTTGGTGGGCAAACGCAAACTCAGCCAGAACCGCAGCGCCGCCGACATGGCCGGTGTACGTGACGGCCTGGCCGCCAGTGCCGATGTACGTGACCAGACCCTCGCCCGCTTTATTCCCCAAGGAGTTTCAGAATGAGCTTGATCGACATTCGCCAGGTCACAGCCGCCGACCAAGCCGCCTGGCTGCCGCTATGGCAGGCCTACTTGGCGTTCTACAACACCGAATTGCCGGACGCCGTCAGCCAAAGCACCTGGCAACGCCTGATCGACCCCAGCGAGCCGACGCATTCGGCACTGGCCTGGCAGGACGGCAAGGCGGTGGGCATGGTCAACTTCATCTACCATCGCTCCAACTGGAGCATCGAGAACTCCTGCTACCTGCAGGACTTGCTGGTTGACCCAGCCCAACGTGGCACGGGGGTCGGTCGCAAGCTGATCGAATTCGTCTACGCCACCGCCAAGGCCGATGGCTGCTGCAAGGTGCACTGGTTGACCCATGAGACCAACGCCACGGCGATCCAGCTCTATGAGCGCATCGCCGAACGCCCAGGCTTCATCCAATTTCGCAAAGGTCTTTAAGGAGCACTGCATGATCAATTCCCTCGCTGATTGGAAAGGCGTCCCGGCGCCGACTGCGCAACTGCTTGAAGGGCGTTTTATCCACCTGGAAAAGCTCGACCCGGCGCGCCATGCCGATCAACTGTGGCAAGCCCTTGACGGCCCAGGGGCCGATCCGAAGCTGTGGGATTACTTGCCCTACGGCCCGTTCACCGAGCGCAGTGCCTTCGACGCCTGGTTGAACAATCACGCCGCCCACAGCGACCCGTACTTTTTCAGCGTGATCGACCGTGCGACGGGCCAGGTTCAGGGCATCCTCAGCCTGATGTCCATCGTCCCGGCGCAAGGCCGTATCGAAATCGGTCACGTCACCTTCGGCGCACCCATGCAGCGCTCGCCAAAAAGCACCGAAGCGGTGTACCTGCTGGCCAAATATGCGTTCGAGCAGGGCTACCGTCGGCTGGAGTGGAAGTGCAACAACGGCAACGCGCGGTCCAAGTACGCAGCCGAGCGCTTGGGGTTCAGTTTTGAAGGGGTGTTCCGCCAGCACATGGTGGTCAAGGGGCAGAACCGCGATACGGCGTGGTATTCGATCCTGGATTCGGAATGGCCGAAGGTCGGTGCCGGGTTTGAGGCGTGGTTGTCGCAGGCGAACCAGAGTGGTTCGGGCCAGTTGAAGACACTCACAGAGTGTCGGGATTAATGCTCACATGTGTGGGAGCTGGCTTGCCTGCGATACAGACACCTCGGTGTATCAGGCAAACCAGTTGATGCCATCGCAGGCAAGCCAGCTCCCACATTGGAGGGTGGCGACTCTCGGAACTTAGGCTCAGCCAGCCAACTTCTGGGCCAGCACCGCAATATGCTCGGGTCCGATGCCGCAGCATCCACCCAGATGGCTGGCGCCGCGCGCTTGCCAATCGGCCGCCCATTGCAAGTAGCCGGGTGGGTCGAGGTCGTCGCGCAACGGGTCCAGGCCATCGTTGGCCGTGGCTTCCTTGGGTTGCGGTGGGAAAGCGTTGGCGTAGGCGCCGATCTGAATCGCTGCACCTAATCGTTCGAAAGTTGCCCGCGCCGCATCAATGGCCGCGCCGATCACTTCCGGCTGGCTGCAGTTAAACAGCAATACCTGCACGCCCAGTTGCGCCGCCGCCTCGGCTGCGTCCGCCACCGGTTCGCCGGAGCGCAGGCGCGGCACCTCGTCGGTGTCTTCGTCTTTCAAGGTAAACGACAGCCAGAATGGCTTGCCATCTTTAGGCAGCCCGGCATGGATTGCCCGTGCTTCAGCGATCGAGCTCTGGGTTTCCGCCAGCCACAGATCGACATGCGGGGCGAGGCCGTTCACCAAAGGGGTGAGCAACTCACTGACGCGCTCGGCCTGGAACAGATCTGGGCGATAAGAGCCAAACAGCGGCGGCAGTGAGCCGGCTACCTGCACGGCTTTACCGGAGGCCTGCACCGCCCGTCGCGCCAACTCACCGGCCAGGGCGGCGAGCGCCTGCCCTTCTTGAGCAAACCGCGCTTCGCCAATGTGGAACGGCACCACCGCGTAACTGTTGCTGGTGATCACATTGGCACCACTGTCGATGTAGGCCGCGTGCACCGCCTCCACCGCTTGCGGCGCTTCGCTCAAGGCCAGTGCCGACCATTCCGGCTGACGGAACGGCGCGCCACGGCGTTGCAGTTCACGGCCCATGCCACCATCGAGAATTACTGTGCTTACTGCGCCCATATGCTTTTTACTCATATGCTTATGAAAATAACTCACTATGAGAGTCGTTCTTATAACTATTTAATGCGTACCGTTCGGTTAATAACAACCTCTTTTTTATTCAGGTGTTCGATTTTGAAATTCAGACCGCTGTTGGCCCTGGGCCTGACGATGTTGGCTGCTTCAACCCAAGCCTTTGGCGGTGCCACGCTGGATCGTGTCGAGCAGAAGAAAGAGCTGGTCGGCGTGCTGATGGAAAGCTATCCACCGTTTTCATTTCTCAATGACCAGAATCAGCTCGACGGTTTCGACGTGGACGTGGCCAAGGCCGTGGCGCAAAAACTGGGCGTGAAGTTGCGCCTGGAAACCCCGTCCTGGGACGTGATCGCCGCCGGCCGCTGGAGCGGGCGCTACGACATCTGCATCTGTTCCATGACCCCAAGCAAGGCACGCGCCGAGGTGTTCGACTTCCCGGTGGAGTACTACGCCTCGCCCGCCGTGATTGTGGTCAATGCCAAGGACGACCGCATCCACGAAGCCAAGGACCTGAGCGGCAAGAAAGTCGGCCTCACCAGCGCCTCTAGCTACGAAAGCTACCTGAACAAGAACCTGGTGATCGAAGGCGCCGAAGACACGCAGTTGCAGTACCCGTTCGAGGAGGTGCAGATCGCCCCGTACGACACCGACAACGTGGCGTTCCAGGATCTGGGCCTGGGCGCTGGCGTGCGCCTGGATGCGATCCTCACCAACCTGGTCACCGCGCAGCCGCGCCTGACCCAGGACAAGCGTTTCAAGCTCGCCGGTGCGCCGCTGTACTCGGAGCCCAACTCGGTGGCCATCGAGAAAGGCGACCCGCAGTGGGACAGCAAAGTGCGTGAGGTCTTCGCCCAGCTCAAGCAGGACGGCACCTTGAGCGCGCTGTCGCAAAAATGGATCGGCGCCGATATAAGCCGATGAGTTTTCGCCTACGGCTTTACCTGACCTGGGCGGCGCTGTTCGCGCTGTTTGCGAGTTTCTTCCTTAGCTTTGACCTGAAGTTCTCGATCATCCTCGACAAGCTGCCCAACCTGGTCGGCCTGCACCTTGCGCCCAACGGCTTCCTGCAAGGCGCGGCGCTGACGCTGTTCTTGTGCCTGTGCGCCATTGTCGCGTCGTCGGTGCTGGGCTTTATCACCGCGTTGGGGCGCCTGTCCAAAAGTGCCGTGGCGTTCGGCATTGCCAGTTTCTACGCCTCGTTCTTTCGCGGCACGCCGCTACTGATCCAGATCCTGTTGATCTACCTGGGCCTGCCGCAATTGGGGCTGGTGCCAGGCGCCATCGTCGCCGGGATCATCGCGTTGTCACTGAATTACGGCGCCTACCTGAGCGAGATTTTCCGCGCTGGCATCCTCGGCGTGCCCCATGGTCAACGCGAGGCTGCGCTGGCCCTGGGCATGCGCGACAGGGCGATCTTCTGGCACGTGACCCTGCCCCAGGCCATGCGCACCATCATCCCGCCGGCCACTAACCAGTTCATCTCGATGCTCAAGGATTCGTCGCTGATCTCCGTGATGGGCGTGTGGGAAGTGATGTTTCTGGCGCAGTCCTATGGCCGCTCAAGCTACCGCTATATCGAGATGCTCACGACGGCGGCGATCATTTATTGGGTGATGTCCCTGGGGCTCGAATTGATCCAGGCGCGGATGGAGCGGCATTTCGGCAAGGGCTACGTGCGGCGCGGTTGACGTGCAGAATGTGCAATATATTGCAGCGCTCAGGCTGAATAGGCTCAAGGATCTGCAATAGATTGCATATTCATTGTCGTCATCTTTTCGACACATTCCTGCAACTCCCCTCCGCTATACAGGTCGACTCGCTTGCCATAACAAGGTCGCCCAGCATGCCCCCGTCTCCTCAACGCCTCGCGCTCGCCATCACCCTGTTGGCCAGCGGTGGTTTCATCGAAGCAGCCGCAGCCAAAACCCTGCAGATCGACACGCCTACCCCCCAGGGGCAAACCTTGGGGGGCAGTGATACGTTGACCACGTCGGCGCCTGGCAGCATTACAACCTCTGTGGTGGCGGTGACGCTCAAGGACGGCACCCGCGGTGCGGGGGTGGTGGTGACTAACGCGGGCAAGCTGGTCTCCAGTGGCGGTCGGGGTATCGACAGTTCAGGAAGTGTCAGCGGGGAGCGCAGGTACAGCATTTACAACCTTGCCGGCGGGGTGATCCAAGGCGCCAATGATGCGTTGCGCATCAACAATAACTTTGCCAGCGGTAGCGTGCTGATCGACAACAGCGGCACCCTTCGCTCGGCCACCGGCCAAGGGCTGGACCTGGATGCGCTGCGCAGCAGCAACGTCACCACCACCATCATCAACCGTGCCGGTGGCTTGATTCGCGGGGTGGCCAGCGACGGCATGAAGACCGGCGCCAACGCCACTATCACTAACTACGGCGAGATTTCCACCGGCAACACCTTCTCCCGCGATGACAAGTTCGATGGCGTGGACGTCGACTCCGCCAGCGGCGTAACGGTCACCAATTACGGCATGATTTCCGGTGGCCGCCATGGCATCACCACGGACGAGGGCGCCACGCTGACCAACTACGGCACGGTGCTCGGCCGCAACGGCTCGGGCTTTGGTTCCGATGGCGACGGCACTGTGATCAACCACGGCACCATCACCGGCGCGTTCTCCGGGCTGCAACCGGATGGCGACGGTGACGGCGTGGACATCGACAAGATCGCCCATATCGAAAACTACGGCGTCATCCAGGGTGTCGGCGCCGGGGGTGCCGACAAGAACGGCTTTGCCAACGGCAGCGAAGGGATCGCCCTGGGCGGCGGCGCTATCTACAACGCCAAGGGCGCGCTGATCAGTGGAGCCAACAATGCCATCCTGGTGGACGACGGCAGCGACGGGCCGGGGCTTGCGACTACCACCCTGGAGAACCACGGCACGATTCAGGGCCTGGATGGCTTTGGTGTGAAGTTCGTCGGCAACTACGCCGACACAGTCATCAATAGCGGCACGATCAGTGCCAGCAATGGCCTGGCCCTGGACTTGGGCGGCGGTGACGACCACGTGATCTTGCGCAATGGCAGCCGCTTTATCGGCACAGTGGACGGCGGCAGCGGTTACGACCGACTGACCCTGGACGACGTCGCAGGGGGCAGTTTTGGCGACAGCCGCAACCTTGAATGGCTGGAGGTCAAGCAAGGCATCTGGACGTTGACCGGCCAGGGTGATTTCAGCGACGGCGGCGAGATTTCCAGCGGTGCCAAGCTGGTCAACCAAGGCGGCATTGCCGGTAATGTGACGGTCGATGCTGGCGGTGTGTATGCCGGCGGCGGCTCGGTGGGCAGCCTGCTGATGAACGGCACCCTGCAGACCAACACCGCATTGGGTACCGCCAGCATCAGCCGTGACTTGCGCATGGGCAGCGGCTCGACCCTCGCCTATGGCGTCAACGCCGACGGCAGTAGCGCACCGATCAAGGTCGGCGGCACCGCTTACCTTAATGGCGCGACCCTGGCGGTCAACCCCGGCGAAGGCACCTACCCGTGGCAAAGCCATTACAGCGTGCTGCAAGCCGGCAGCATCAACGGCACGTTTGGCAAGGTCACCAGCGACTACGCCTTCCTGACCCCAACCCTGGATTACAGCGCCACTCAGGTCGGCCTCACGTACACACGTAACGACATCGCCTTCAACCAGTTCGCCAGCACCGCCAACGGTGCCAGCGCCGCCAGCAGCCTGGCGGGCCTGGGCACGAACAATCCGCTGTACAACGCCCTGCTCAATACCACCACCGCCACAGCCGGTGCAGCCATCGAGCAACTGGCGGGCAGCAGCACTGCCAGCCTCACCAGCGCCACCCTCAATGCCAGTGCTCAAGTGGGCAACAGCATGCTCGCCGCCATGCACCAGGTGGGCGGCGATGCGGGACTGCTGGTGGGACTGGACGGCAAAGACACACCCGCACTGGCGGCCACCGGCGTACCCGCCGAGGTGCGCAACCTCAATGACCCGAACGCCCGCGGCCGCCTGTGGCTGCAAGGTATCGGCAGCTACGGCAAGCTCGACGGCGAGCACGGCAGTAACGGTTTGACCCAACGCACCAAGGGCACAGTGCTCGGTGCCGATTGGGCGCTGGACGGCGACTGGCGCCTGGGTGTGCTGGGGGGTTATTCCAAGACCGACCTGGACACCGCCGGTGTGGACGGCAGCGTCGACAGCTGGCACGCCGGCGTCTATGCCCTGCGCCAGAGTGGCCCACTGGCCTTGCGCCTGGGTGCTGCCTACAGCGGGCACCAAGGCGACAGTAAACGCACGGTGGCCTTCAACGGTTTTAACGACCGCCCCAAAGGCGACTATGACGCCAACAGCCAGCAGGCTTTTGCTGAACTGGGATACGCCCTTGGCGCAGGTCGCTTGAGCGCAGAGCCGTTCGCCAACCTCGGCTACCAGCGCTACCAGCGCGACGGCTATAACGAAAAAGGCGGCGCCGCTGCGTTACACGTCAAGGGCCAGACCCAGGACAACTTCAGCAGCACCTTCGGCCTGCGCCTGGTGCACCTGAGCCAGCTGGACAACGGCGTCAGCCTCACACCCCGCGCCAGCGTTGGCTGGAAGCACACCTATGGCGATGTCGACAGCACCACCGGCCAGGCTTTCCTGGCCGGGGGCACGGCGTTCAATGTGCAAGGCAGCGCCCTGGATCGGGACAGCCTGTTGCTGGAAGCGGGCCTGGACTTGGGTTTATCCGCCCGCCATCGCCTGGGCCTGGGCTATACAGGCGAAGTGGGCGGCAACAGCCGCAACCATGCACTGACCGGCCAATGGCAGATGAGTTTTTAATCGCACCGTACTAGAGACAACTCCCGCAAATCAGGGGTCGATGGCCTGACAGTTATCCCCCCCTCACCTCGCCTAAATTCCCGGCCTCATTAATCAAGAGGTTGGGACTGCATGCCATTCACCTTACAGCGACTCGTGCTCGTCATGTCCTTCGGGCTGGCCGCCAGCAGCATTCAATTTGCCCAAGCGCAGGGAAGCGTGGAACACGTGTTCGATCGGTCCGGGATCACAGAACTGACCGGGTCAATCAATCGTGACGGCGTCTTGCATCGCCTTTCGACAGACGCCCCCGTCGATTTTTACCTGGCCGAACACACAAACACTCGCAACGGCCAGCGCCTGGCCCTGGCCGTTGACGCGGCGGTCAAATCGCTACTTGAATCAGACAAACTCACCCCCTGGGACAGGTACGAACTGGGCAATATCGGCGAATACCTCAATAACCTCGCACCGGGGAAGGTCGCTCAGGCCCTCGAACAACTCGCGGGCAGCCAGAACGCCAACCTTGCCGCAGCCACCCAAATGAGCACGCAACAGGTCAGCGACACGCTGCTCTCGGTCCTGCGCGACCTGCCAGCAAACGTCGCAGACGATGCCGATGGCCGCATCTGGGTAAAAGGCCTCAGCCACAACGGCAAACTTGACGGCCAATATGGCAGCGTCGGGTTGCAGCAAAGCACCAAGGGCGTTGTTCTGGGCGCCGACTGGGCAGTCGATCACGCTTGGCGTGCCGGTGTGGTGGGAGGCAAATCCGAAAGCGAGTTTGAGCACAAGCGTTTCAAAGCAGCGCTCGACAGCTGGCATCTGGGCGCATACGCCGTACGCCAGGACGGCCCGCTGGCTCTGCGCCTGGGTGCCATCTACAGCAACCATGACGGGCAAAACAAACGCGGTGTCGATATCGACTTCTTGGGTTATCGCGAGCAACTCAAAGGCAAATACACGGCCCAAAGCCAAACCGTGTTTGGCGAAATGGGCTACCAGCTGGGCAAGGATACGTTAAGCGTCGAGCCGTTCGCAGGCTTGGGGTACCAGCGCTACCATCGTGAAGGTTTCAAGGAAAAAGGCGGCTTTGCGGCGTTGAATGTCGGTGCGCAAACCCAGCAAAACCTCAGCAGCACCCTGGGGCTTCGCTTGGGCAGCCTTTATCGTTTTGATAACAACATGAGCCTGTCCCCGCATTTGAGCACCCACTGGAAGCACCTCTACGGCGACGTGCAAAGCAGCGTGAAGCAATCTTCCCGACTGATTGACCTGACCGGAGAAAAGAGTGATTTCACCGTCGATGGCGTCTCGCTGAACCGCGACAGCCTGGCCCTGCGCACGGGGTTGGACATAGGCCTTTCTGCTCATCAGGCACTGAGCGTCGCGTACACCGCTGAGGTCGGCAGTAACAGCCGTAACCATGGGCTGGTAGGCGAATGGAAGATGGGGTTTTAAGACAGCAACTGAGGAAACTTCACGCTCAAGCCGGTTACAACGCCTGACATTAAGCCGGTGATTGTGCTCGCTACACTCCGGCCTCCTACACCGAAGAGGCCGGAAACCATGATCTCGCCATTCTCGTATATCCCTTCCATGGGCATGCTGTTTGCCCATGGCACCCAGTCCCTCGCCGCTGCCGTCACCCCGGCCACACCAGCAGAGCCACCTGCACACCCGCCAGCGTTGTCTGGCGAGCTCAAGACTGCCCATAGCCAACCGTCCAATGGCTTGCTCAATACCCATACCATCAAACTCATGACTACCCCAGGCTCAGCGAGCAGTCACGGTATGAATATCGACCACTTGGCCAAACTGACCCAAAGCGACGCCAACCTGGCTAACCCCCACCTCATGACAGCCGTTGAAATCGTCAACAGCCCGGATGTACAGATCAAGGCGCCTGTTCATGGCTTGGTCAGCTCCGGGCTCACCTCCGTCTGGCTGGATAACCGAGGGGGCATCACCGGTGCAACAGGCACGGGTGTGAAGCTGGACGGAAATAAAGCCGATGAAGTGACCAATCAGGGCGTTATCACCGGCGGCAACGGCGTAGCCCTCGACATGGGAGGCGGTGACGATCTGTTGATTATCAAGAAAGGCAGCCGTTTCAACGGCGAAGTGGATGGGGGCAGTGGCACCAATCAGGTGATTCTCGACGATGCTGAAGGAGGGACTTTTGAAGGGGCGACAAGAATGCAGCATCTGTGGGTCGGCAAAGGCTCCTGGGAGCTGACCGGTGCACTGCACGCCAACCGACAAGGCAAGGTGTTCAGCGACGCGACGTTGATCAACCGTAGTGGGATCAAGGGCACAATGGATATCGAGCCGGGCGCGAGCTACTCCGGCGGTAACGTCGACAATCTTAACGTAGCCGGCACCCTGCTGCTCGACCCCGCGATTACGGCGCGGACAAGGATCACCAATGATCTGAATCTGAAACCAGGATCGAGCGTGAATTTCAAAATCGGCGTGGATCAACAGCACTCCGTGCTGAACGTCGGCAACACATTAACGTTGGGGAACCCCACCCTGCACCTTGACGTACAGCCAGAGAGCGACGAGTTGCTCAAGCGCCAGCTACCCATCGCCAAAGCAACCACCATTGATGGGAGGTTCGGCGCCATCAGCAGTAACCTGACCACCCTGGAACCTGAATTGATCTACACCCCGAAGGGCATTTTTGTCGAATTCAAACGCAAGGAGAGCCCGGCAATCACCGCCTGATGGTCAAAAAATCAGCAAAAAAAAGGGGGCACATGCCCCCCCGAGGTTTAAGCGGTAGTTGGAAGGCTGAGTAATCAGCCTTCGATCTCGATCAGGATTTCCCCAGGGTTCACCCGGTCGCCCTTGGCCACATGAACAGCGGCGACCTTGCCGGCAATCGCTGCCTGCACTTCGGTCTCCATCTTCATGGCTTCGGTAATCAACACGGCCTGGCCGGCCTTGACCACGTCGCCGACCTTGACCAGCACATCGACGATATTGCCCGGCATCGCCGTGCTGACATGGCCCGGTTCGGTCGCGTGCTTGCGCTTGCTGCCGCCGCTGCTGACAAATTCGTTTAGCGGCTCGAACACCACTTCTTCCGGCATGCCGTCGATGGACAGGTAGAAGTGACGCTTGCCTTCGGCCTTTACACCGACACCGGTGATATCCACACGGTAGCTTTCGCCGTGCACGTCGATAACGAATTCGGTCGGTACACCTTCACCGCCAGCACGGGCCACGCCGCCCGCTTCCGGGATCGGCAACAACACTTCAGGGGCCAGGGTGCCGGCATCGCGTTCTTCGAGGAACTTGCGCCCGATATCCGGGAACATGGCGTAGGTCAGCACGTCTTCTTCGGACTTGGCCAATGCGCCGATTTCGCCACGCAGCTTGGTCATCTCCGGCTTGAGCAAGTCCGCCGGGCGCACGTCGATCACGTCTTCGCTGCCGATGGCCTGGCGGCGCAGTTTTTCGTTCACCGTGCCCGGCGCCTTGCCGTAACCGCCTTGCAGGTAGAGCTTCACTTCGTTGGTGATGGTTTTGTAGCGCTCGCCGGCCAATACGTTGAAGAACGCCTGGGTGCCAACGATCTGCGAGGTCGGCGTTACCAGTGGCGGGAAGCCGAGGTCTTCACGCACTCGTGGAATCTCGGCCAGCACTTCGCTCATGCGGTTCAGAGCGCCCTGCTCTTTGAGCTGGTTGGCCAGGTTGGAGATCATCCCGCCCGGCACCTGGTTGACTTGCACACGGGTGTCGACGGCGGTGAATTCGCTCTCGAACTGGTGGTACTTCTTGCGCACGGCGTAGAAGTACAGGCCGATCTCTTGCAGCAGTTCCAGATCGAGGCCGGTGTCGAACTCGCTGCCTTTAAGGGCTGCGACCATCGACTCGGTGCCCGGATGGCTGGTGCCCCAGGCAAAGCTGGAGATGGCCGTATCGATGTGGTCGGCACCGTTTTCGATGGCCTTGAGTTGGCACATCGCGGCCAGGCCGGCGGTGTCGTGTGAATGGATAAAGATCGGCAGGTTCTGCTCGGCTTTGAGTGCCTTGACCAGTTCGCCAGTGGCGTAGGGCGTGAGCAGGCCGGCCATGTCCTTGATCGCGATGGAGTCGCAGCCCATGGCTTCCAATTGCTTGGCCTGGGCCACGAACGCTTCCACGGTATGCACTGGGCTGGTGGTGTAGGCGATAGTGCCTTGTGCATGTTTGCCAGCGGCTTTCACCGCTTCAATGGCCACGCGCAGGTTACGCACGTCGTTCATTGCATCGAAAATGCGGAACACGTCGATACCGTTGACCGCCGCCTTGGCCACGAAGGCTTTGACCACGTCGTCGCTGTAATGGCGGTAGCCCAGCAGGTTCTGGCCGCGCAGCAGCATTTGCAGGCGCGTATTGGGCAGTGCGGCACGCAGTTGGCGCAGGCGCTCCCACGGGTCCTCCTTGAGGAAGCGCACACAGGCGTCGAAGGTCGCGCCGCCCCAGACTTCCAGAGACCAGTAGCCAACTTTGTCGAGCTTGTCGCAGATCGGCAGCATGTCGTCGGTGCGCATGCGGGTGGCCAGCAACGATTGGTGGGCGTCGCGCAGGATGGTGTCGGTTACGAAGATCTTCTTGCTCATTGTTATATTCCTCACAGGCCTGCGTGGGCGGCGATGGCGGCGGCGATGGCCAGGGCCAGCTCTTCGGGTTTGCGCTTGATCGAGTAGTTGGTCAGCTCAGGGTGGCTTTCCACAAAGCTTGTATTGAACTGGCCGCTACGGAATTCCGGGTTGCGCAGGATTTCCTGATAATAGGCGGCAGTGGTCTTCACGCCTTGCAGGCGCATGTCGTCCAGGGCACGCAGGCCGCGGTCCATGGCTTCTTCCCAGGTCAACGCCCACACCACCAGTTTCAGGCACATGGAGTCATAGAACGGCGGGATGGTGTAGCCGGTGTAGATCGCCGTGTCGGTACGCACGCCGGGGCCGCCAGGGGCGTAGTAACGGGTGATCTTGCCGAAGCTTGGGAGGAAGTTGTTCTTCGGGTCTTCAGCGTTGATACGAAACTGCAACGCGAAACCACGGTGCTGGATATCTTCCTGCTTGACCGACAACGGCAGGCCGGAGGCGATGCGGATTTGCTCGCGAACGATATCGATGCCGGTGATTTCTTCGGTGATGGTGTGTTCCACCTGCACCCGCGTGTTCATCTCCATGAAGTACACCTCGCCCTCGGCGAGCAGGAACTCCACGGTGCCGGCGTTCTCGTAGCCCACGGCCTTGGCGGCGCGCACCGACAGATCGCCGATGTAGGCGCGCTGTTCCGGGGTCAGTTGCGGGCTGGGGGCGATTTCGATCAGCTTCTGGTTGCGACGCTGGATCGAGCAGTCACGCTCGAACAGGTGCACCACGTTGCCAAAGCTGTCGCCGAGGATCTGCGCCTCGATGTGCTTGGGATTGACGATGCATTTTTCCAAGAACACTTCCGCCGAACCGAAGGCCTTGGTGGCTTCGGAAATCACGCGGGGAAAGGCTTGTTCAAGTTCTTCGCGACTGTTGCAACGACGAATGCCACGGCCGCCACCACCGGAGGTGGCCTTGAGCATCACCGGGTAACCGATACGGTCGCCTTCAGTGAGGGCTTCGTGGATGTCGGCAACGTTGCCTTCGGTGCCCGGCGTGACCGGCACACCGGCCTTGATCATGCTGCGGCGCGCTTCGGTCTTGTCGCCCATGCGGCGAATCACTTCTGCCGAGGGGCCGATGAACTTGATGCCGCGCTCGGCACAGATATCTGCCAATTCGGCGTTTTCCGACAGGAAGCCGTAGCCGGGGTGCAGCGCATCGCAGCCGGTTTCCACCGCCAGGTTCACCAGCTTGCGCGGGTTCAAGTAACCGGCCAGTGGCTCGGCACCGATGCTGTGGGCTTCGTCGGCACGCTTGACGTGCAACGCATGGCGGTCGGCGTCCGAATAAACCGCGACCGAGCGAATGCCCATCTCGGCGCAGGCACGCACAATTCGTACGGCAATTTCACCACGGTTGGCGATCAGGATCTTTTTTATCACTTGGAAATTCCCTTGAGCCGATTTGCGTGCTTCGACCCGTTGCAGCCGGGCCGGCGCGTGACCAAATGTTTCATGACAGTCGCGAGACACACACTATGCGCACAGGAGAATTAACAAAAATCAATAATTATTGGGTTGTGTATAAGTAAAGACTTATAGTTGGCCGGAACACCAAGGGGCCGAGGCTTTATAAAATGCGTAAGTCATTGATGCGTATGACATTGCGTCAATTGCAGATCTTCAATGAAGTGTGTGATTTGCGTTCCTACAGCCGTGCCGCCGAGGAAATGTCCCTCACCCAACCGGCGGTCAGCCTGCAAATTCGCCAGCTGGAAGAACTGATCGGCCAACCGCTGTTCGACTATGTCGGCAAAAAACTCTACATGACCGAGGCCGCCGAAGCTTTGCAACGGGCCAGCCGCGACATCTTTGGGCGCCTGGAAAACCTCGATATGCAGCTGTCGGACATGCAGGGTTCACTGCAAGGCCAACTGAAACTGGCGGTGGAGTCCAGCGCCAAGTATTTCGTGCCGCACCTGTTCGCCGCCTTCAAGCGCCAGCATCCGGAAGTGCAATTGCAGCTCACGGTGGTCAACCGTGCCCAGGTGATCCGCCGACTCTCGGACAACCGCGACGACCTGGTGATCATGTCCATGGTGCCCCAGGACATGGGCCTGGAATTCCTGCCGTTTCTCAACAATCCGATTGTCGCCGTGGCGCTGCCAGATCATCCGTTGAGCCTGCAAGGGCCACTGCGCTTGCAGGACCTGGAGCCTTATACCCTGCTCATCCGCGAGCCGGGCTCTGGCACGCGACTGGCCTGCGAGGAATACTTCAAGGAAAAACGCGTGCACTTCACCCAGACGGTGGAAGTGGCCTCGGCCGAGGCGCAGCGTGAATGTGTGAGTGCAGGGTTGGGCGTGGCATTGCTGACGCGCCACGCCTTGAACCTGGAGCTGGCCACCGGCGGGCTCAAGGAGCTGCCGGTGGAAGAACTGCCGCTGTACCGCAGTTGGTGCCTGGTACAGGCCAAGGCTAAACGCCTGTCACCGGTGGCCCATGCGTTCCTGGGCTTTATTCGCAGCGAACGGGTGCAGATCAGCGCGCTGGCTGAGCGTTTCGCTGGGCAGCCACGGGTGCCTGCCAATGCAGTTCCGGGTAGTCACTGATGCTCTGGAGCAACTGGCGCTCCTCGCAACGGTCTTCGATGGCGCGACGGAACGCCATGCGGCGCTGGTCTTCCTGCTGACGACGGGTCTTGACGGTGCTGTTGCTGTCTTCGTAGGGCCGGGTCATTTGGAGTCTCCCAATGCGAGTACGGGGAGTACAGGATGGGCGCGGGGGATGACGGTTTGGCGGCGCGGGGATTACAGGATGATGAATCTTGCGAAATTGACGCAAACTCCCTGTGGGAGCTGGTTTGCTGTGGCGAGCAAGCTTGCTTGCCCTGGGGTGCGAAGCGCCCCCAAAAAGCCGGAGACTGCTGCGCAGTCAGCGGGAGCAAGCTCCCTCGCCACAGCAAGCCAGCCCCCACACTTTGACCGAGTATGGCCTGGGCTTAGTCGTCGAGGGCTTTGACGGATTTTGGCGAGAGGCGAAGGCTGCGCAAACTGCGCTTCACGCTCTTGAGGTGGTTGACCAGGCTCGGGCCACGGGCCATGGCCACGCCCATCGCCAACACGTCGATGACCACCAGGTGGGCAATGCGCGAGGTCAGCGGCGTATAGATTTCGGTGTCTTCATGCACGTCGATCGCCAGGTTCACCGTGGACAACTCCGCCAATGGCGTCTGGCTCGGGCACAGGGTAATCAACGACGCGCCGCTCTCACGCACCAGGTTGGCGGTGATCAGCAGGTCTTTGGAACGACCTGATTGGGAAATGCAGATGGCCACGTCAGTGGGCTTCAAGGTCACCGCCGACATCGCCTGCATGTGCGGGTCGCTGTAGGCCGCGGCGGTCAGCAGCAGGCGGAAGAACTTGTGCTGGGCATCGGCCGCCACCGCGCCGGACGCACCGAAGCCGTAGAACTCGACGCGCTGGGCCTGGGACATTGCGGTCACGGCCTTTTGCAGCTCCACCGGGTCGAGCTTCTCACGCACTTCCATCAAGGTGTGCAAGGTGGTGTCGAAGATTTTCAGGCTGTAGTCGGCGACGGAGTCGTCTTCATGGATTGCAAACTGGCCGAAGCTCGCCCCGGCAGCCAGGCTTTGCGCCAGCTTGAGCTTGAGGTCCTGAAAGCCGGAGCAACCAATGGCGCGGCAGAAGCGCACGATGGTCGGCTCGCTGATGCCCACGCTGTGGGCCAGGTCGGCCATGGAACTGTGCATCACAGCCGCAGGGTCAAGCAGCACATGATCGGCAACCTTGAGTTCCGATTTGCGTAACAGGTGGCGCGACTGGGCGATATGTTGCAACAGGTTCAAAGGGCAGGACTCTTGTTATTGGCAGGCGCCAGGGATGTAGCAAGCTTGTAGTTATACTACAAGAATTGTCGTTTTGCCCGTTAGATGCATCACTAAATCGCCCTGCTCCCCTCTGATTCAGCGGGCAGCCGCTATGTAGCCATAAAGGCGGCCTACGCTGCGTTAAGAAAAATCTGCGTTTTTGCGTAACAAATCCGCCAGCCCTTCGGCCCTCATGGGCGGGCTGATCAGGTAACCCTGTACCTCGTCACACTGCTCACCGCGCAGGAAATCCAGCTGCTGCTGATCCTCCACTCCTTCGGCCACTACCTTGAGCGCCAACCCGTGGGCCATGGCGATGATCGCACGGGTGATGGCCGCATCCTCGCGCCCCTGGCCAAGCCCCCGGATAAAGGCTTGGTCGATTTTTACGTAGTCCACCGGGATACGCTTGAGGTAGCTGAGGGACGAATAACCGGTGCCAAAGTCGTCGATGGCCAGCTTCACCCCCAGGTCGCGCAATTGCTGGAAGGTGGCGATGATGTGTTCAACGCTGTCGAGCAACTGGCTTTCGGTCAGTTCCAGCTCCAGGTACTGCGGGTCCAGTGCGGTTTCCTCCAGCACTTGGCGCACCAGGCTGACCAGCTTGCCCTGGCGCAGCTGATGCACCGACAGGTTGACCGACACGCGAATCGGCGCCAGCCCCTGACGCTGCCATTCGCAGGCCTGCCAGCAGGCCTGGCGCAGCACAAATTCGCCCAACGGCACGATCAAGCCGGTTTCTTCCGCCAAACCGATAAAGTCACTCGGCGGCACCATGCCCCATTGCGGATGCTCCCAGCGGACCAACGCCTCGGCAGCCTTCAGCTTGCCAGTGACCAGGCACAGCTTGGGTTGGTAAAACACCGTGAGCTGACGCTCGTCGATGGCTTTGCGCAGGTGGTTTTCCAGCTGCAAACGCTCCAGGGTGCTGGCTTGCAGGCTGTCGGTGAAGAACTGGAAATTATTCCCGCCCAAATGCTTGGCGTGCTGCATCGCCATATTCGCCTGGCTGACCAGTGCAGAAATCTCCCGTGCGTTATCAGGCAGCAGGCTGACGCCCATAGAGGCGCTTACCACCAGCTCATGGCCCTCCACGTTCACCGGCACGCGCAGCTTCGCCAGCAACCGGGTCGCCACCCGCGCCAGGCTGGATAAGTTGCCATAGGCGTCAAACAGTACGGCGAACTCATCACCGGACAGGCGCGCAATGGTGTCGGCCTCCGGCAGCGCGTTGATCAAGCGCCGCGCCATTTTCTGCAGCAGTTGGTCGGCCACTTCATGGCCCAGGCTGTCATTGAGCAATTTGAAGCGGTCGAGGTTGATATGCAGCAGCGCGAGGCTGCGACCGCCTTGGCGCACCCGCTGGTGAGCTTCGCGCAGCCGTTCGCGAAACAGCGAGCGGTTGGCCAGGCCGGTCAACTCGTCGTAGTGGGTGAGGTAGCGCATGCGCTCTTCCGACTCGCGCCGGGCGGACAGATCGGCGAAGAATCCTACGATATGACTGACGTTCCCCCGTACATCACGCACCACATTTAGCTGTAGCCATTGCGGGTACAGTTCGCCGTTCTTGCGCGTCTCCACCAATTCGCCCTGCCAGGTGCCGTGGCTGAGCAATGCCTGGCGGATCAGCGGGAAGTGGCGCCGCGCATCGCGACTGCTGGGCAGTTCCACGACGTTGCGGCCAAGCATGTCGTCGATGTCGAAACCGGTGACGCGGCTGAACGCCTGGTTCACGGCGATCAGCGCGTAGTTCGGGTCGAGGATCACAATGCCTTCGCTGGCCGCCTCGAACACCGTCGAAGCCAGGCGTTGCTGCTCCTCCACCGCCTTGCCGGCGCTGATGTCGCGGCGCGTGCCCAGCATACGGATGACGCGGCCACTGGGCGCGCGCTCCACGGCGCGCCCGCGGTCTTCGATCCACACCCAATGCCCATCGCCATGACGTATCCGGTACTCCACCTGATAGTCCTCGCTGCGGCCTTTGAGATGCTCTACCAGCGCGTGCTTGAGCAGTGGCAGATCGTCGGGGTGCAGGCGCGGTTTGAGGTGGCTGAGCATCGCCGTGACGTATTCGGGCTCCAGGCCAAACAACTCCTTGAGTTGCGTGTGGTGGACCTCGTCGGTTTGCAGGTTCCAGTCCCACAGGCCCAGTTCACTGGCTTGCAGGGCCATGGCCAGGCGCGCTTCGCTTTTACTCAAGGCGAGGCTGGCAGCATCCAATTGCTGGCTGCGTTGCGCCACACGATCTTGCAGACCGACCTGGGCTTCACGCAAGTTCTGCTCCACCTCGCGGCGCTGCTCGACTTCGCGCACCAGGTCCTGATTCAACTGCTCACTGCGTTGCTGCGCCTGCTGTAAATGCTCGATCAGGGCCTGGTTCTGGAAACGGCGCAACAACCCGCGCTGGATCAGGCGGTTGACCTGCCACGCGACCAGGCTCAGGGACGCCAGCAGGATCAGCCCGAGCACGCCCCAGCCTTTTTGCTGCGGTGTGCCATTCCAGAACAGGTAGACGATGGCCGGCACCAGGCACGGCAAGGCAAACGACAGGTAGGCCCAAAAGCTCACGGCATAGGCCACGCTGGCCGACAAGGTGGCGGCGCCGATCAGGCCAAACACCCAGGCCTGATGCATGAAGCTGTCCGTGGGCACCAGGGCAATGGCCGCAACGGAGAGGGTCAGGCCACTGACCGCCGAGCCGAGCATGAACATACGGCGCCACACGGGCTGGGCCTGCCGGCTGGGCATGGCCGAATCAAAGGCTGCCACTTGAATCACGCGCATCGCCACCAGGGCAAGCAGCCAGAGCAGCCAGACGCTGTCCAGCAGGTACTGATTGGGGTTCCACAGCAACCAGGCGCAGACCAGGCCGTTGACCAGCATCAGCAGCGTCGGCAGCAACGAACCTTGATACAGCAGGCGCGTGCGCTCAACCGCGATTTCGGTTGCATAGTGTTTACGGATGACCTGTGCCGGGGCCGGCGAGGGGCCAAACAGGTCGGTGCTAAGGGTCATAGGCGGTGTTCTTATAATGGTGAGCCCGAAACGTCGACGGAGCATACACAAGCAAGCGCCTGGGCCAAACTGCTACAAGTCATAAAAAACCTCCTGCGATTGGCCGCAAACCTTTGGCCCAGACCGCTTGAGCAAGACACGGCATGGGCTGCGGGCGATGACCAACCGGTCATCACCCCCGTCAGAATGTTCGCCCGTCGATAGCTTGCAGGCGTTTTGCATCGACCATCCGGCATTGGGATTTGCCCAGGCCCCCCAAGGCCCATAGAATGCGTCGATGCGCGATGATCTCTCTCTTTTGCTGAACTCCCTCAACGATGCCCAACGCCAGGCCGTAGCGGCCCCCGTTGGCCGTCAGTTGGTCCTGGCCGGTGCTGGCTCCGGTAAAACCCGAGTGCTGGTGCACCGTATCGCCTGGTTGATCCAGGTCGAAAACGCGTCCCCGCATTCCATCCTGTCGGTGACCTTCACCAACAAGGCCGCTGCCGAGATGCGTCATCGCATCGAGCAGTTGATGGGCATCAGCCCGGCGGGCATGTGGGTGGGCACCTTCCACGGCCTGGCGCACCGCCTGTTGCGGGCGCATTGGCAGGAAGCCGGCCTGAGCCAGACCTTCCAGATTCTCGACAGCGACGACCAGCAACGCCTGGTCAAGCGCGTGATCCGCGAACTGGGCCTGGACGAACAACGCTGGCCGGCGCGCCAGGCACAGTGGTTTATCAACGGCCAGAAAGACGAGGGCCTGCGCCCGCAACATATCCAAGCCAGCGGCGACCTGTTCCTGGCCACCATGCGCAGCATTTATGAGGCCTATGAAGCGGCCTGCGTGCGCGCTGGCGTCATCGACTTCTCCGAACTGCTGCTGCGTGCCCTCGACCTGTGGCGCGACAACCCCGGTTTGCTGGCCCATTACCAGAAACGCTTCCGCCATATCCTGGTGGACGAGTTTCAGGACACCAACGCCGTGCAGTACGCCTGGTTGCGTCTACTGGCCAAGGGCGGTGACAGCCTGATGGTGGTGGGCGATGACGACCAGTCGATCTACGGCTGGCGTGGCGCGAAAATCGAGAACATCTACCAGTATTCCGAAGACTTCCCGGACGCGGTGACCATCCGCCTGGAGCAGAATTACCGCTCCACCGCCGGGATCCTCAAGGCGGCCAACGCCTTGATCGCCAACAACACCGGGCGCCTGGGCAAAGAGCTGTGGACCGACGGCGGCGAAGGCGAAGCGATCAACCTGTACGCGGCGTTCAATGAGCACGATGAAGCGCGCTACGTGGTCGAAACCATTGAAAGCGCACTGAAAACCGGCCTGGCCCGCAGCGATATCGCGATTCTGTACCGTTCCAACGCCCAATCGCGGGTGCTGGAAGAGGCCTTGCTGCGCGAGCGCATCCCGTACCGCATCTACGGCGGCCAGCGCTTCTTCGAACGTGCAGAAATCAAGAACGCCATGGCCTACCTGCGCTTGCTGGAAGGCCGGGGTAACGATGCAGCGCTGGAGCGGGTGATCAACATCCCGGCGCGTGGCATTGGCGAGAAAACCGTCGAAGCGATCCGCGACCATGCGCGCCATGCCGATGTGTCGATGTGGGAAGCCATGCGCTTGCTGATCGCCAACAAAGGCCTGACTGGCCGTGCTGCGGGGGCGTTGGGGGTGTTTGTCGAGCTGATCGAGAACCTGGCCGCCAAGTGCGCAGAGATGCCCCTGCACCTGATGACTCAGACCGTGATCGAGCAGTCCGGGCTGATCGCCTATCACGAAGCGGAAAAAGGCGAGAAAGGCCAGGCCCGGGTAGAAAACCTTGAGGAACTGGTCAGCGCCGCCCGCGCGTTCGAAAACACCGAGGACGACGAAGAGCTGACGCCGCTCGCCGCCTTCCTGGGCCACGCCTCGCTGGAAGCCGGCGATACCCAGGCCGACGAGCATGAAGACAGTATCCAACTGATGACCTTGCACAGCGCCAAAGGCCTGGAATTCCCTTATGTGTTCCTGGTGGGCATGGAAGAAGGCCTGTTCCCTCACAAGATGAGCCTGGAAGAACCCGGCCGCCTTGAAGAAGAACGCCGCCTGGCCTACGTGGGCATTACCCGGGCGATGCAGAACCTGGTGATGACCTACGCCGAGACCCGACGCCTGTATGGCAGCGAAACCTACAACAAGGTGTCGCGCTTCGTACGTGAGGTGCCGAAGGGGCTGATCCAGGAAGTACGCTTGTCCAACAGCGTCAGCCGCCCGTTCGGCGGTGGCCAGCAACAGAACTCCAGCAGCATGTTTGCCGGTTCCGAAATACCGGAAACCCCGTTCAGCCTGGGCCAGCAGGTCAAGCATGCGATCTTCGGCGAAGGCGTGATCCTCAACTTCGAAGGCGCAGGCGCCCAGGCGCGGGTGCAGGTGAACTTCGCCGAGGGCAGCAAGTGGCTGATGATGGGTTACGCCAAGCTCGAAGCGGTCTGAGCTGATCACCTGTGGCCATAGATTGCTTCCGCTGGCGTGCGCAGCGCGCCCGTTTTTTGGGGCTGCTGCGCAGCCCAGCGGGAGCAATCTCTGGCCACAATAAGCCCACCATCATGAAACACTGCGTAACATGAAGATTATTGGCCCAGCCTTGTTTTAGAGGCGTGCGGGCCAATATCTGTAATTGGTCCTACAGACCCTTCGGATTTGGTCTTACGCAAAAGCCCGAAACATTATGCCGCTAGCCACTGCCACGACACCTGTGCAACATGGCGCGCGTGCAATCCACAAATGGGAATTCCCTATATGAAACGTTTTCTTAGCATCGCCATGGCGTTGTGCATCGGCCTGACGATGAGCCTCGACGCCAACGCCAAACGCTTCGGTGGCGGCAAAAGCTCGGGCGCGGCACCGACTCACCAGACCAGCCAAATGGCTCCATCCGCCGGTGCCGGCGGTGCTGCGGCTACTGCAGGCGCAGCCGGTGCCGCTGGCGCTGCTGCCAAGGCCGGCGGTGCTTCGCGTTGGCTGGGCCCACTGGCCGGCATCGCCGCCGGTGGCCTGCTTGCGTCCATGTTCATGGGCGACGGCTTCCAGGGCATGCAGATCTTCGACATCCTGATCATGGGCGTCATCGCCTTTTTGGTCTTCCGCTTTATCGCCGCCCGTCGCCGCAAGCAGCAGGAGCACCTGGCTCCAGCCGGCGCGCCGATGCAGCGTGAAGCGTTCGAACAGAAGCCTGCCATGGGTTCGATCTTCGGTGGTTCGGCAGCCCCTGCCGCCCGTCCGGTGATCAACGCACCGGCTTGGTTCAACGAAGAGCGTTTCGTCGAAGCGGCCCGCAGCCACTTCCAGTCCCTGCAACAGCACTGGGACGCCAACGAAATGGACAAGATCTCCGAGTTCGTGACCCCGCAGTTGCTGGAGTTCCTCAAGCGCGAACGTGCCGAGATCGGTGACGCCTTCCAGTCGACCTACATCGACGACCTGCGCGTACAGCTCGATGGCGTGGATGATCGTGCCGACAAGACTATCGCCACCCTGACCTTCAGCGGCGTGTCGAAGTCCTCGCGCTTCGACCAGGGCGAAGTGTTCAGCGAAAGCTGGAATATGGAACGCGCCCAGGGCGACGACCAGCCATGGCTGGTCGCCGGTATCCGCCAGAACGGCTAATACCTGCGCGTTTGAGCAAGCGGTAACAAAAACCCCGGACATGTCCGGGGTTTTCTATTTCACGGTTGCACTTATAGCGAGCTACTGTATAAAACGCCCCTATAAACCGCGCCATCTAGCAAGAGGATCCCGGCCGTGGAAGAAATCATCGAACAACTGCGTGAAGCCAACGAACCGGTCCCGGTTCCTTTGGAGCTGCCTGACGAAGACCTGCTGGTGGAAATCGAGGAACAACTGTTCATCGACATCCCCTTTGTCTTCCGTGAATTCCTGCTGACCGTCAGTGACGTGGTCTACGGCAGCCTGGAGCCGGTGACCGTCACCGACCCACAGTCCCACACTTACCTGCCAGACGTTGCGGCCAACGCCTGGGATGCCGGTGTTGACCGCAGCCTGATCCCTATCTGCCAGGACGGCGACGACTACTATTGCGTCGAAGAAGACGGCACCGTCGTGCTGTGGTCCGGTGAGGAAGAACTGGTTACTGAAGAAACCTGGGAATCGGTGTGGCACTGGGCACGGGACGTCTGGCTGGAAAGCTGAGTCCCCTGACCTCTGGCAACCGGCTTTTGTGGCGAGGGAGCTTGCTCCCGCTGGGCGGCAAAGCAGCCCCCGCCAACGCCAGTCAGTGTTCCGTATCCTTGTGGTTATCCAGCGTCTCCAGCAACGCAACCTGCATCCGCGTATGCACACGGATAAACCAGCGCCAGAGCACTGCAGCCACCGCCGCCGTGACCACGGCAATCAACACCAGCAACTTGTTGGTCGGCAGAATACTGGCCGACAAGGCTGCCAATAGCAGGAAGATCACCAGCAGCGACAAGAGGGGGATCAGCTCCGCAATCACCCTTCGCACACGTTGGGTATGCCTCCCGGCCATTTCTGGTTTCACGCTCATCTCCGCCAGCAGCATCGACAGCGCCTTGAGCTTGCGATACGCCGCAATCAGAAACGGCAACGACACCAGCAGCGCCCCGCCCCAGATCAACGCCTTCTGCCAACTCTGATCGCTGACCCAGCCCTCGAGATACCCACCGATGCGCTCCGCGAAAAAGCTGCCGGCAAAGAAGATCGCGATCACCAACGCCAGGTTTACCCCGACCTGCAGGATGATCTTGCGGATCATCGCGGCCAACATCGCCCCCTCGCCCTGAGGCTGAATGCTGCGCAACCATTCGCCATACATGCCGAACACTCGGCTCATACGCTTGGGCATTACCGCCGCGATCTTCAATGACAGCGGGTCCGCGCCACGAATCAGGTAGGGCGTGAGCAGCGTGGTGATCGCCGAAACGGCCACCGCCACTGGGTACAGAAAGTCGCTGGTGACCTGCAGGGTCATCCCCAGCGCTGCGATGATGAAAGAAAACTCGCCAATTTGTGACAGCCCCATACCCACCCGCAGCGAGGTGCGACCATCGTTGCCGGCGATAAACGCGCCCAGCCCGCAAGACAGCATCTTGCCCAACACCACGGCCACGGTGATCACCGCAATGGGCCAGGCGTATTGCAGCAGGATCTGCGGGTCGATCATCAAGCCAATCGCCACGAAGAAAATCGCGCTGAACATGTCGCGAACGGGTTCGATCAGGCGTTCGATCTTAATCAACTGCCGGGATTCAGCCATGATCGCGCCGATCAAAAAGGCCCCGAGCACCATGCTGTATTCCAACTTCACCACCAGCAGGCAGAAACCAAAGCACAGCCCCAATACCGTGATCAGCAGCATCTCGTTGCTTTCAAACTTGGCCACATAAGCCAGCAGGCGCGGCACCAGCAAAATACCAATCACCAGCGCAACGATCATGAACAGCGAGAGCTTGCCGACAGTGGAGAACACCTCGCCGGAGCTGACCGTGCCACTCACGGCGATGCTCGACAGCAAGGCAATGATGCCGATACCCAGGATGTCCTCCACAATCAGCACACCGAAAATCAGCTGGGCGAACCGCTGGTCTTTCATCTTCAGGTCGTTGAGAGCCTTGACGATAATGGTGGTCGAGGAGATTGCCAGGATCGCGCCGAGGAACAGCGAGTCCATGGTGCTCCAGTCGAACCAGCGGCCGATCTCGTAGCCGATCCAGATCATCAGTACGATTTCCAGGAACGCCGCGATAAACGCCGTGGCCCCGACTTTGAATAGCTTGCGCAGGCTGAATTCCAGGCCCAGGCAGAACATCAGGAAGATGACCCCCAGCTCCGCCAGGGTCTTGATCGTGTCTTCATCGTGGATCAGGCCAAACGGCGGAGTGTGGGGGCCGATAATGAAGCCGGCGACGATGTAGCCCAACACCACCGGCTGCTTGAAGCGGTGAAACAGGATGGTGACCACCCCTGCCACCAGCATGATCACGGCCAAGTCCTGGATAAAGCTGATGGCGTGCATGGCGAGGGGCTCCTTGAGGGTGCCGGCGCTTTTCCCACTTCCGGCCTCGCCTTTGAAGGGTCGGAAAAGTCTGCCTTGATCGTAAGAAAAGCCCTGAGAAGGGCTTTTGAAGGGTAACACCGCGACTTCTGCTGGAAAGCCGGTGCAATATATGGAAACAGATCGCTGCGCGCGTGACGGCGAGCCGCCTGACGGCGTCCCGTTAGGGATGGCGCTGCAAAGACTTTGAGTACCCGCAGAGGTGCCTCCCCCCAACCAATGCCTACAACCCGTGAGTGTGCTATGGAACCCGGAAACGCCCAGCTGTCGATGACGGTACTGATGACCCCTGACATGGCCAACTTCTCTGGCAATGTGCACGGCGGCACGCTGCTCAAGTACCTCGACGAAGTGGCCTATGCCTGCGCCAGCCGTTATGCCGGTCGTTATGTGGTCACGCTGTCAGTAGATCAGGTGATCTTTCGCGAGCCGATTCATGTCGGTGAGCTGGTGACCTTCCTGGCGTCAGTCAACTACACCGGCAATACGTCGATGGAAGTGGGCATCAAGGTGGTGACCGAGAATATCCGTGAACGCTCGGTGCGCCATACCAACAGCTGCTTCTTCACCATGGTGGCCGTGGACGACCAGCGCAAACCTGCCGCCGTACCGCCGTTGCAGCCGCAGAACAGCGAAGACAAGCGCCGCTTTGTGCAGGCTCAGCAGCGTCGGCAGATTCGTCAGGAACTGGAAAAGCGCTACCGGGAGATCAAAGCCGACGCGCCGTAAACTCCAAGCGGCGACTCAACTCAAAAACGTGTGGGAGCGGGCTTGCCCGCGATAGCAGTGGTTCAGTCGACATCGCTTTGACCGAGACTCCGCCATCGCGGGCAAGCCCGCTCCCACATTGGATTCTGTGTCATTACAGGCTGATCGGTATGGCTTCGAAGCGCACACGAGGGTGGGCAATACGGTCCTGCGCCCGCACCAGTTCCAGTTCATAACTGGCGCAGGCCTGGGTTTCCAGCAGCACTTCATGCACGGCCGCGGCGGTGAATTCAAAGGCAGCCACCAGGCTATCACCCAACAGCACCCGCGCCAGAAACAGGCCCGACGTCAGGTCGCCCACGCCCACTGGCTGGCGCGGAAACGCCAGCAGGGGCCGGCGCAAGTGCCAACTGCCCTCAGCTGTCACCAGCAGCATTTCAAAACCTTCTGGCAGTTTGCCTGGGTAATCCAGGTGCTTGACCAACACCGCCTTGGGCCCGCGCGCCAGCAAGGCCTTGGCCATCGCCAGGCAATCGAACAGCGATTGCGGCTTGCGCCCGGCAAAACTGTCCAGCTCCAGTTGGTTGGGGCACAGGAAGTCCGCCATGGCGGCGGCTTCATCCAAAAGGAAATCGCTGACCTCCTGCGGCACGATGCAACCCTTTTCCGGGTGGCCCATCACCGGGTCGCACAGGTACAGCGCCTTGGGGTTGATCGCCTTGATGCGCGCCACACCGCTGAGGATGGCGCGGCCCTGGTCGGCACTGCCCAGGTAACCGGACAGCACCGCATCACAGTTGCCCAGCTCGCCAATCGCGGCAATACCCTCCACCAGCGCAGGAATTTGCTGCGGCGCCAGCACTTCGCCCGCCCACTGTCCATACTGTGTGTGGTTGGAGAACTGCACCGTGTTGAGCGGCCAGACGTTCACCCCGACCCGCTGCATGGGGAACACGGCGGCGCTGTTTCCGGCGTGGCCGAAGACCACATGAGACTGGATCGCAAGCAGGTGAGGTGTACGTTTCATGCGGGAGATTTCCGTAAAACCGTTGAATTTCTGGCCGAGCAGTATGCGACTAAACGCAGCCTGTACGACAGACCGGCGACACAGTTAAGCTGCGCTCACTTTGTTGGAGTTCATGGAATGCTGACCCTGGGAAACATCTTCGTCTTGATGCTGCTGGCCACCGGCGCCGCCTGGGTTTGGCACAACCACGGCCTGCGTGAACGGGCGCTGGCGCGGGTCAAGCAGCATTGCGCCAAGCTCGATATCGAGCTGCTTGACGGTGCCGTGGCGCTCAAACGCATCGGTTTCGTCAAGGATGCCAATGGCCGCCGACGCCTGGCGCGCATCTATAATTTCGAGTTCACGGTGACCGGCGAAACCCGGCATGCTGGGGTCATCACCCAATTCGGCGCCCACAGCGCGCAGATCGAACTGGCGCCCTACCCGTTCGAAACCAAGGAGCCGCTGCCCAGCGCCGAGATCATCGAATTGAGCCAGTGGCGCCAGGACCACGCCAGCAAGAAACATCAGTAACGGCAGGCTGCCAGGGCGCTTTGCAATGCGGCCACGTTCTGTGGTGCGCTGAAGATCAACTCAACACGTGAATCGCGCCGCCAAGCGCTGGGTTGCCAGTGCAGTGGGCTGTTATCTACAGCGTTGGCAGACACCCAACCCTCAACGCTGTGGATAACCAATTTGGCACGGCGCCAGCCCAAACTCGATAGCCACTGATGCAGACGGCTGACATCGAATCGCTGGCTTGGGTGCCAGCGCCAGCCGATGCTCCAGCCGCCCTCCTGGCTCTGACTCAGACAGATCGGCAGCCCCGGGTCGCTCCAGATCGCCGGCATTTGCCCCACCGCTTCAGGCACGCCGAGATTATCCACCGCTACTTGGGCCTGCGCTTTCAAACCGGGCAACCGGTCGAGTGGCAGTTGCGCCTGGCGTGTCCAATGGAGCGGGCAATCGGGTAATTGCGCTTCAATCGCCTGACGTTGCACCGCAGTCAGCGTCTCGTCCTTGTTCAACACCAGCAGACCGGCACTGGCTAACGCTTCCTGTTGTGCTTGCGGCAACGGCCTGCCCGCCGCCAACGCCTGGGCATCGAGTACCAGCACGCAAGGCTGCACGGCCAGCACGTCTTGCCATGGTGCGTGCCGCAGTTGCTTGAGCAATTGCGCCGGATGGCCCAAGCCTGAGGGCTCGATAAACAAGCGGTCCGGCTTAGCCTTACGCAACAAGCGGCCCAGCCCTACCTGGAACGGTGCACCGTTCACACAACACAAACAGCCGCCTGCCACCTCGCCCAGGGCGATACCGTCATCGTCTTGTGTGAGTAAGGCTGCGTCCAGGCCGATCTGGCCGAACTCGTTGATTAGCACCGCCCAGCGCTCGTTGGCCGGGCGCTGGGCAAGCAGGTGCTTGATCAGGCTGGTCTTGCCGGCGCCCAGTGGCCCAGCAATCACATGGGTAGGAATGTTCTGCAACATGAGAGGCATCGTTCAGGCCGTGTAGAGCGTTTGATCCTACGCGGTTATGCCAGCCAATCCAGCGTCAGAATCAACCGTCGCTCATCGGCCTTGAGCACTGGCGAGCGGTGGATCAGCCCATGTCCTTCATTGCCGTGCCATTTGGTGCCTTTAAGCAGCGCCACTTCACCGCAATGGATCTGCTCGATGCGCTCAGTGGGCTCGGCATCCGCCTGGCTCAATGTGCGCCGGTCCATAACGCCTTCGCGCAACCATTGGCTACCGATACCGGCGTAGGTGGTGATCAGCCGAACCGGCACGTGATCGACGTGAAAACGCGGGCACATGGCCTTGTCCAACAGCCGTAAGCGTACGCCGATGCGCTTGGCGCCCAGCAGGCAGGCGAATGCACTGACCAGCCACGTCACATCGGCGATAAACCCATCGTAGCCTTCAAGATCGCGACAGCTGGACGCCAAACCTTGCAAGTTCGGCACGGAGTCTTCGCTAGTCAACTCGACCACCAAGGACTCGGCCAACGATTCATTGAGCGCCACCAGCAAAGCGCCAAACTCGGCGATATGCAGGGGCAATTGGCGCTGCCAGATCGCCAGGTTGACGCCATCATTGAGGATGTCGGACAGCGCCAGCGGCGTTTCTCCACAGCTTTGGCGGATGACAGGGCGCAGGGGAATGACCGGGGCCAGCATCAGGCGACCTGCTCGTACCAAGGGCCAAACGGGTCGGGTAGCTGGCGCCAACCTTCGACACCCAGGGCCATTTCTTCATCGGTGAGCAAGCAGGCGTCCAACTCGGTACGCATCTGGGCAAAGTCGATGTTTTGCCCGATAAACACCAGTTCCTGACGGCAGTCACCCGTGCTCAACTGCCAGTTAGCCATGATCGCCGCCACGCTTTCTTCGTCCTGAGGCCACTGGCTTTTCGGCACAAAGCGCCACCAACGCCCGGCAAACCCATGGCGCATCAACCCGCCCGCCTGGGACCAACTGCCCGCATCCTGATGTTTGCTGGCCAACCAGAAGAAACCCTTGGAGCGCAACAGCTTGCCGTTGACCCAGGGGCGGTCGATAAAGTCGAAAAACCGCTGTGGATGGAATGGCCGGCGCGCACGGTAAGCAGTGGACGCTATGCCGTATTCTTCGGTTTCCGGCACATGCTCACCGCGCAATTCCTGCAACCAGCCCGGGGCCTGGGCGGCGCGTTCGAAGTCGAAACGGCCAGTGTTGAGGATTTTGTTCAGCGGCACTTCGCCCATAACCATCGGGATGATTTCCGCCTGGGCGTTGAGGCGCTCGAGGATGGCCATCAGTTCTTCGCGCTCACTCCTGCTGATCAGGTCGATCTTGCTGATCAGGATGACGTCGGCGAATTCGATCTGTTCGATCAACAGGTCGGTGATGGAACGTTCATCCTCCTCACCGAGGGTTTCGCCCCGTGAAGCCAGGCTTTCGGCGGCCTGGTAGTCGAGCAGGAAATTCATACCGTCGACCACAGTGACCATCGTGTCCAAGCGTGCAATGTCGGCCAGGCTTTGCTCGTTTTCATCGCGAAAAGTGAAGGTTTCGGCCACGGGCAAAGGTTCGGAAATACCGGTGGATTCGATCAGCAGGTAATCGAAACGACCTTCTTTGGCGAGTTTTCCCACCTCCTCAAGCAAGTCTTCACGCAAGGTGCAGCAGATGCAGCCATTGCTCATCTCCACCAGCTTTTCTTCCGAACGATTGAGCGTGACATCACGCTGCACCTCGCTGCCGTCGATGTTGATTTCGCTCATGTCGTTGACGATCACCGCCACTCGCAGGTTGTCGCGGTTGCGCAGGACATAGTTGAGCAGCGTGCTTTTACCGGCACCGAGAAAGCCGGACAACACGGTCACAGGGAGACGATTGGGCATCAGGTATTCCTCATCAAGGTTGGCCGGTCAAACTGCCCGTCTATGGCGTTCGCGCAGCTCTTCACGTTCTTTGGCTTCGATACATAAGGTGGCGGTGGGACGCAGCAGCAGGCGTTGCAGGCCGATGGGTTCGCCGGTTTCACGGCACCAGCCGTATTCGCCACGAGCCAGCAGCTCCAAGGCGTCGTCGATCTTGTCCAATAGCTTCTTTTCACGCTCCAGCAGGCGCAGTTGCCATTGGCGTTGCTCTTCGGCACTGCCGATATCCGCCAGATCGCTGTTGGTTTCCTGCTCGCGCAGCGCCTGGAACTCTGCGTCGATACGGGCTTGCATGTCATCGCGCTGAGCCAGCAGCAGTTCGCGGAAGAAGCGCTGCTGGGCCTCATTCATGTAGTCGGCCGCTGGTTGGGCCAAAAGATCGTGTTCGGTCATGGAAGCGGTTCGCGGGTCGGGCTGTGCATTTATGTTATAGTATAACAATACAAATAAGCCAATCCCTCTTGCTCGCCGCGACGAAGGGCGCAATGCTGGGTCACCTGCCTATGTTGAGAACCTCGATGAAATACCTGCTGTGCGCGCTGCTATTGGCAGTCGCCGGGCCTGCCTGCGCCCAGGCACCCAGCCTGTTGGCCAACTGCACACGCAGCGCCAACCTGCTGGCGTGTGTGGACCCGTTGGGCAATGCCTATAGCGTGGCGACCGTCGGCAGCACTACGTATCTGCGCGGTTTCGAAGTGATCGGCAAACGCTATTGGGCGCAGACCAACAGCCGTTATGGGCAACTGACGTTTTTTACCGGGTTGGCATCGGATGGCGAGGCGTGGGTTGGCTACACGCGGCGCGTGGGCTGGACCACCATCAACCGGTTTTCCAGCTCAGGGGGCGCCAGCGCCAAGTTCACTTGCAGCCGAATGACCGGCTGTTAGACCTGGCTGTTTTTCTGCGCCTGCACCCAGGCCATGTAGCTGTTCATGGGTGGGTTCTTCTGGAAGTAACGCTTGAGTCCTTCGAAAAGGCCATCCGCCACCGCCTGTTGATGGCGCGCCGTCACCAGCCGCTGGGCATCCCGAGGGTTGGAAATGAAACCCGTCTCCACCAGGATCGAAGGCACGTCCGGTGACTTGAGCACGGCGAACCCCGCCTGCTCCACACGTTTCTGATGCAGGCTGGTGATGTTTTGCAGGCTGCCCAATACCGAGCCACCCAGTTGCAGGCTGGAGGCGATGGTCGCATTCATCGACATGTCGAGAATGACCCCGGCCAGCATCGGGTCCTTGTCCTTCAGATTGAGCAAGGTGGTGGCGCCCAGCAAGTCGGCGCCATTTTCGCGCTGGGCCATGAAACGTGCCGTAGCCGAAGTGGCGCCCCCTTCCGACAACGCATACACCGAGGCGCCCGACGCGGTCAGCCGTGGCGCGGCGTCGGCATGCACTGAGATAAACATATCGGCCTTGTGCTGACGGGCGATGTCCACGCGCTTGCGCAGCGGCACGAAGAAGTCGTCGTTGCGCACCAGTTTTACGTCAAAACCCTTTTCGCGCTTCAAGCGTTTAGCCAACAACTGGGCAATCGACAGCACCACATCTTTTTCGCGCTGGCCCTTGGAGCCAATGGCACCTGGGTCTTTGCCGCCATGGCCGGGGTCGACCACCACGATGATGTCGCGCTTGGGATGCGCCTTGTCTACCGGCGTCACCAAGGGTGCCGGCTCTGCGGCGATTTGACGGGGCGCACGGGTCGCGTTGGTCAAATCCAACACCAGGCGATGGCCTTGGCCATCCTGGGGCGGCAGCACGAAGCTGTTGAGCTGCATGGGCTCGACCAGGTCCAGCACGATGCGCGTATCGCTCTTGCCGAAATGCCCGGAACGGATCGAGATAATCCCACTGTTCTTCAACGCCAATTGGGAAAAGTCGCCGCTGAGACCGGCGCCACTCAAGTCGATGATCAAGCGGTCCGGTGAGGCCAGGGAAAAGGTCTTGTATTGCACCGGGCCGCTGAGGTCGAACACCAGGCGCAGCTTGTCGTTTGAGCGCCACAGGCGTGCATTGCGAATCTGCGTGGCGTAAGCCCCCAAAGGCAAGGCAAACAAGGGGCTGACCAGCAGCAGGTTGAGGAGCTGACGTCGGTGCATGGCATATACCGCAGATAAAGGAGTGTCCCTACTCGATATGACTGAACAAAGGCTGGAGCAGAAAATTCATCGTAGCTCGTATTGTTATACTATAACATGTCGAATTACTTCCAACGATGGACCTGCTTATGAATGCGCTGACTCTGCCGGACATTGCCGCGCAGGCTTCACGCCAAGCCTTGCCACTCGACTGGGTGGGTATGTGCGGCATCGCCTTGCCGATCCTGATTGACGGTCAACACCTGGCCGCCACCGCTGACGCGGGCGTAAGCCTGGACGACGGCACGGCCCGTGGCATTCATATGTCACGCCTGTACCTGGCTCTGGAAATGCTCGATCAACACCCGCTGACACCTGCACTGCTGCGTAATGTACTGCAGCGTTTTCTCGACACACATGAAGGTTTATCTAAGAACGCTTACTTGCGCATCAACACCCAGTTGCTGCTTAAACGACCCGCCCTGGTCAGTCCGCTAGCCGGCTGGAAGAGCTACCCGGTGAGCATCGAAGCGCGTCTGGAAAACCAGATGTTCCACGTGGAACTAAAAATTGACGTTACTTATTCCTCAACCTGCCCTTGCTCCGCCGCCCTCGCCAGGCAGTTGATTCAGCAGCAATTTGTGGATGATTTCGCCAACACGCCGTTGCAGCACGAAGCGCTGCTGACCTGGCTCGGCAGTGCCAACGGCATCGTCGCCACACCCCATAGCCAACGCAGCAGCGCGCAGTTGCACGTTCAGTTGCAAGGTACTGACCTGCCGATAATCGACTTGATCAACGCTGCCGAAGCCGCGCTCGGTACCGCCGTACAAACCGCGGTGAAACGCGCAGACGAACAAGCCTTCGCCCTGGCCAACGGGCAGAACCTGATGTTCTGCGAAGACGCCGCTCGCCGCCTGAACCTCGCCTTGAAACGCTCGGATGCCATCAAAGCCTTCCACCTCAAAGTGATCCACGCCGAAAGCCTGCACGCGCACGATGCCGTGGCTGAAAGCCGCTGGACGAGAGACTTTGCATGATCACCTGTAACTCTTTGCGCTGGGGTGCCCCTGGGCAACCGCTCACCCCGGCACTGGATTTGACCCTGGAAAAAGGCAGCCTCACCGGCATCATCGGCGCCAATGGCACAGGCAAGAGCAGCCTGCTCAAAGTCATCGCCGGCCTGCAAAAGCCGCTGGCGGGAAAGGTCATTGTGGATGTTCCACGCCGTGGCGGCCTGGCATTCCTGCCCCAGCAGCAACACTTGGACCGCCAGTTCCCCATCAGCCTGCAAGAGCTGGTCGCTGCCGGTTTCTGGGGCACCCAACACACCGCGCAACAACGCAGCCAACGCCTGCACGCGGTACTCGAAGACTGGTGCCTGACTGGCTTGGAACACCGACCGTTGATGGCATTGTCCGGAGGCGAATTGCAGCGCGCCCTGCTGGCACGCATGAGCCTGGCCGACGCATCCGTCCTGCTGCTCGACGAACCTCACGCAGCCCTCGATGAGGACGGTCAGGCGCTGTGCTGGAAACACATCCACGCTTGGCACAACGAAGGCCGCACCTTGGTGATCGTCTGCCATGACCTGGCCTCCGTGCGTCACCACACCCAGCACGTACTGCAGATCAAAAACACCGGCTGCGTATTCGGCTCCAGCAAAGAGCTGATCCGCCCGCAACCGCAGATGCAGGTGGCCTGAATGCACTTCACTGCCCACTTATGGATGCCGTTTCATGAGTTCGTCTTTATGCGCCGCGCACTCATCGGCGGTTTGGTACTGGCTTGCAGCACCGCGCCGCTAGGAGTGTTTCTGATCCTGCGGCGCATGAGCCTGATCGGTGATGCGGTGGCCCACGGCATCCTGCCCGGCGCAGCCCTGGGTTTCTGGTTCGCCGGGCTGAGCCTGCCCGCGCTGACCCTCGGCGGCCTGGGTGCGGGCCTGAGCATGGCCGGCCTGGCCGCGTGGATCACTCGCCGCACCGGCCTGCGCGAAGACGCCAGCCTCGCCGCCATCTACCCCATCTCTTTGGCCGCCGGCGTGCTGATCCTGGGCCTTGCCGGCAAGCGTCTGGACCTGCTGCACCTGCTGTTCGGCTCCGCCCTGGCCGTGGATCAAACCACACTGACCGGCATGCTCTGGGTCTCGGGTTTTAGCCTGATCGCTATGGCGCTGATCTACAAACCGCTGCTGCTGGACACCCTCGACCCGCTGTTCCTGCAAACCGTCAGCCGCCTCGGGCCCCTCGCCCATGGCGTGTTCCTGACCCTGGTGGTGCTGAACCTGGTGATCGGTTTCCAGGCCATCGGCGCGTTGATGGTGGTTGGCTTGATGATGTTGCCGGCCATCGCCTCACGCTTCTGGAGCCGACGCCTGCCGGTGCTGATTGCGGTATCGGCGCTGCTGGGCTGCCTGTCGGTGTGGTTGGGTCTGCTGCTGTCGTTCTACTACTCACTGCCCAGCGGCCCGGCGATCGTGCTGGTGGCGGGCGCTGGGTATTTGTTGTCCGTGGTGTTCGGTCCGGTGCACGGTTTGTTGCGCCGCCCGCCTTTGCTCACATCCCAATGAGGTGTTCCGATGCGCGCTCTACTCGTGCTGTTCAGTCTGCTGCTGCCGCTTTCGATGGCCCACGCCGCCGACAAACTCCAAGTAGTCACCAGCTTCAGTATTCTCAATGACATCACCCACCAGATCGGTGGCGAGCATATCCAGATCAGCAACATGGTCGGCCCGGACGCCGACGCCCATACCTATGAACCCACGCCGGATGACGCCAAGGCATTGCTCAAGGCCAAGGTCATCATCAAGAACGGCCTGGGTTTCGAGCCGTGGCTGGACCGCCTGGTTACCAGCACCGAAACCAAAGCAACGGTGGTCACCGCCAGCAAAGGCGTGATTTCCCACACCATGGACGAGGATGGCGAAACCATTCCCGACCCGCACGCCTGGCACAACCTGGCCAACGCCGAAATTTATGTGAGCAATATCACCAAAGCGCTGGTAGCCGCCGACCCTGCCAACGAGACCGCCTACCTGAGCAACAGCCAGGCCTACCTCAAGCAAATCCATAGCCTGCTGGACGAGGCCAAGGCCAAGTTCGGCGCCCTGCCACCGGGTAACCGCCGCATCGTCACTTCCCACGACGCTTTCGGTTACCTGGGCCAAGCCTATGGCATCCAGTTCCTCGCACCCCAGGGCTTGTCCACCGAACGTGACCCTTCGGCCGCTGAAGTTGCCGCGCTGATCACTCAGATTCGCAAGGACAAGGTCAAAGCCGTGTTCATGGAAAACATCAAGGACTCACGCCTGCTCAAGCAGATTGCTGACGAAAGCGGCGCACAGATCGGCGGCACGCTGTACTCCGACGCTCTCGCTGCAGAAGGCCCGGCCAGCACCTTTATCGGGCTGTTCGAATACAACCTCAACACCCTGTGCGCCGCACTGAGCCAGCCATGATCCGCAAAAATCCTTCCGGCGACCTGCCGGTGATTGCCGAATCGGCCTACGTCGACAAGACCGCGATCATCTGCGGCAAAGTTATCATCGGTGAGAACGTGTTCGTCGGCCCTTACGCCGTGATCCGCGCCGACGAAGTGGATGCCAGCGGCGCCATGGACCCGATCACCATCGGCGCCAACTCCAACATCCAGGACGGCGTGGTCATCCACTCCAAGTCCGGCGCAGCGGTGACCATCGGCGAATTCACCTCCATCGCTCACCGCTCCATCGTCCACGGCCCCTGTACAGTGGGCAACCGCGTGTTTATTGGCTTCAACAGCGTGCTGTTCAATTGCGCCGTGGGCGATGGGTGCGTGGTGCGCCACAACTCGGTGGTCGACGGCCGTGACCTGCCCACCGCTTTCTACGTGCCCTCTACCACGCGTATCGGCCCCAACACCGACTTGTCGCAATTCCCGCCGGTGAGTGTCAGCGCCTCGGAGTTTTCCGAGGATGTGGCACGCACCAACGTCGACCTGGTGCGCGGCTACAAAGCCCTGCAAAACGAGTTCTGAACCATGAGCCGCCTGCTGATCCGCAACGCCCGACTGGTCAACGAGGGCCAGGTATTCGACGCCGACGTACTGATCGCCAATGGTCGTATCGAGAAAATTGCCGCCAGCATTCAAGGCGATAACGAACCGGTGGAAATCGATGCCAACGGCCAGTGGCTACTGCCAGGGATGATCGACGATCAGGTG
This sequence comes from Pseudomonas sp. 22072, assembly GCF_052046095.1. Lineage (NCBI taxonomy): Bacteria > Pseudomonadati > Pseudomonadota > Gammaproteobacteria > Pseudomonadales > Pseudomonadaceae > Pseudomonas > Pseudomonas sp. 22072. The sequence continues at coordinate 166,169 of NZ_JBQEQE010000001.1, read as the reverse complement.
CACTTTCGCGAACCCGGCGCACCGGAAAAAGGCAGTTTCTACAGCGAATCCCGCGCGGCGGTGGCCGGTGGTATCACCAGCTTCATGGACATGCCCAACACCCAACCGGCCACCCTGAACCTGGAAGCCCTTGCCGATAAAAAGCGTCGTGCCGCACTGCATTCAGTGGCCAACTACGGCTTTCATTTCGGCGTGAGCAACGACAACCTCGACATCGTCGCCACCCTAGACCCCCGTCAAGTGGCGGGGGTCAAGGTGTTCATGGGCGCCTCCACCGGCAATATGCTGGTGGACAACCCACGCATTCTGGAGCGCCTGTTTGCCGAGGTGCCAACCATTCTGCTCGCTCATTGCGAGCACACGCCCAGCATCCTGGCCAACGAGCAGCGCCTGCGCGAACGCTTCGGCGAGCATATTCCCGCCGTCGCCCACCCGCTGATCCGCGATGCCGAGGCCTGTTATCGCTCGTCATCGTTTGCCGTTGAATTGGCCAAACGCCATGGCACGCGTCTGCATGTGTTGCATCTGACCACCGCTCGCGAACTGGCGCTGTTCGCAGACAAGCCCCTGGCCGACAAGCACATCACCGCCGAGGTCTGCCTGCACCACCTGCTGTTCGATGACCGCGATTACCACCGCCTCGGCCACCAGATCAAATGCAACCCGGCGATCAAGACCCGCGCCGACCGCGACGCGCTGCGCCTGGCGTTATTGAGTGATCGTCTGGATGTGATTGGCACCGACCATGCGCCGCATACCTGGGCGCAAAAACTGTTGGGTTATCGGCAAGCGCCCTCGGGCTTGCCTCTGGTGCAGCATGCCCTGCCGGCGTTACTGGAGTTGGTGGCCGACGGGCATTTGCCCCTGACCACTCTGGTAGCCAAGACCAGCCACCGCGTGGCCGACCTGTTTGCCATTGCTGATCGCGGCTACGTGCGCGAGGGCTACTGGGCCGACCTGGTACTGATCAAACCGGAGCCTGCTGGCAAGCCGGTCAACAGCCAGCCTATCCTCGCCCGCTGCGGCTGGACACCCTTTGCAGAACGCAGCTTTCGCCACAGCGTGAGTACCACACTGGTCAGCGGCCACCTGGCCTGGCACAACGGCCAAGTGGTCAACAGTTGCCAGGGCTTGCCCCTGCAGTTTGGGCGTTAAGCGCGGGGTTTGACCGAACCGCAATCGTTGCCCAGCCACTGGGCGTGGCTGTCCAGGCTACCCTTCTGCTGGATCCCGGTGGCATTGAAGGTACCGTTGACGCTGGTGGTGAATTCTTTCTGGCTCTGGAACGTTGCCACGCCAGTGCCCTGGGCTTTCGGGCAACTGAAACGGAATTTCCACTGGTTGCCGCTCTTGTCGGTGACTTCCTGTTTGCAGCCCGATTGAGGGTCGGTCAGGGGGATCGAATCGGAGGCCACCTGAGCCGGGGTCAGGCACACCTGTACGCCTTTACCGGCCATGTTGATGCCTTGCTTTTCGAGCATGGCGCGCTGTTCAGGGGTCATCTGTTGCTTGAGTTGACCGAGGATCAGCGACAAGTCCGGCAGGTCCTGGTTATCGACTTTCATATTGCTGGTGGTCAATTCCCACAAGCCCGGCGCCAGCATCTGCGCCTGCGCCGCCACAGGCAGCGACAAACCAACAACCATGGCCAAACCAAGCAGACGAGCATTCATCGGGTAACTCCTGGGTAATTGTGGGCGTTAGACGTCGCAAAGCAGCCAGTGTTGCATGGCAAATAAAATAGCGACATTCACAGCCGTTCATGGTCTGTTACGCACTGGACTGCCTGGAGTTACGTCGTTCATGGATTTCTTTGGCCCGCACCTGCTCGCCTACGTCATTGCCACGCTGCACTTTCTCGGAACGCTCGCCGCGATCCACGCAGTACTGACCGTGCGCACCGCACAAGGCTCGATTGCCTGGGCGTTGTCACTGATGTTCATGCCCTACCTGACGCTGATCCCCTACCTGATTTTTGGCCGCAGCACCTTCGACGCGTACATCCAGGCCCGTCGCCAGGCCAACCAGGAAATGCACACGGCCATCACCGAACTGAACTGGCGCCCGTGGGTTGAGGAAGCGCTTGCGGCGCGCAACTCCAGCGCCTACGCCTCCTTGCGCGCCATGCCCAAGCTGGGCCGCATGCCCTGCCTGGCCAACAACGAAGTGCGCCTGTTGATCAATGGCGATGCCACCTTCGGCGCGATCTTCGAGGCTATTCGTAACGCAAAGACCGCCGTGCTGTTCCAGTTTTTCATCATTCACGATGATGAACTGGGCCGCCAATTGCAGGCCCTGTTGAAGGAAAAAGCCGCTCAGGGCGTGGCCATTTACGTCCTGTACGACCGCATCGGCAGCCACGCCCTGCCCCATCGTTATGTGCAAGCGCTGCGTGAGGCAGGCGTGCAGGTCAAGGCATTCGCCACCCGCAGTGGCTGGCTCAATCGCTTCCAGGTCAACTTCCGTAACCATCGCAAGATCGTCGTGGTGGACGGCATCACCGGTTTTGTCGGCGGGCATAACGTAGGCGATGAATACCTGGGTAAAAAACCGCCCCTGGCGCCATGGCGCGATACCCATGTGCAGGTCACAGGCCCGGTGGTGGCTTGCCTGCAGGAGTCGTTTGCCGAGGACTGGTTCTGGGCCGCACGGGAACTGCCGCCGCTGATCCTGCCGGATGCCTACCCGGAAGACGGCGTGCTCTGCCAGTTGCTCGCCAGTGGGCCAGCGGACCCTTATGAAACCTGCTCGCTGTTTTTCGTCGAGGCCATCCATGCGGCGACCGAGCGCGTGTGGATCACCAGCCCCTACTTCATCCCCGACGAGGCGGTATTTGCCGCCCTGCGCCTGGCGGTATTGCGCGGAGTCGATGTGCGCCTGCTGCTGCCGTCACGGCCCGACCACCGCATCGTATATGCCGCGTCCAGCCTGTATGCCAACGAAGCGGTGCGAGCGGGCGTGCGGGTGTTTCGCTACACGCCGGGCTTTTTGCATCAAAAGGTGGTGTTGGTGGACAGCGAAATCAGCGCAATTGGCAGTGCCAACATGGACAACCGTTCGTTCCGGCTGAATTTTGAAGTGATGCTGCTGACGGTGGATGAAGCCTTCGCCAGCCAGGTTGAGCAGATGCTGCTGGACGACTTTGCCCTGGCCCATGAAGTCAGTCAGGAAGAAAGCCGCGAGACCCGTCGCCTGCAACAACTGGGGATGCGCATTGCGCGCTTGATCTCACCCATCCTCTAACCGCCAACACACAACCAATAATGTAGGAGCGAGCTTGCTCGCGAAAAACTCACAGGCGCCGCGTTCATTCAGCTAGTACGCGTTATCGTTGACGTTTTTCGCGAGCAAGCTCGCTCCTACGGTTTTGAGCGTGATCAGCGGTAGAGGTCTTCCCGCGTCCACGGCAGTTCATGCCCGCCATCGGCATGGGGTTTCACTGCCAGTATCTGGTGCAGATTGATCCAGCCTCGGGCAAACGCATAAGCGCAGCCAGCCAGGTACAGCCGCCAGATGCGTAGCGCCTGTTCCGGTACCATCTTCGCCGCTGCTTCCAGGTTGTCTTCCAGACGTTCGCTCCAATGGTCCAATGTGCGGGCGTAATGCATACGCAGGCTTTCGACATCGACCACTTCCAGCCCTGCTTCACTGATCTCGGCGGTCATCATGGCCAGGTGCGGCAGTTCGCCGTTAGGGAACACGTAGCGCTCGATAAACTCGCCGGCGCCACGGCCTACGGGGCGGCCATCGGTGTGCTTGGCGGTAATGCCATGGTTCATCACCAGACCACCTTCACGCACCGCGCCGAACAGGGTCCGGCAGTACTGCGCCAGGTTGGCGTGGCCGACGTGTTCGAACATGCCCACGCTTACCACTTTGTCGAAACGGCCGTCCTGGGGCAGGTCGCGGTAGTCGAGTAATTGCAGGTCGACCTGGTCTTCCAGGCCTTCGGCTTTCACCCGCTCCTTGGCCAGCGCCAGTTGTTCCTTGCTCAAGGTGATGCCGAACACCTTGACCCCGAACTCACGTGCGGCATAGCGCGCCAACCCGCCCCAGCCGCAGCCCACATCCAAAAGATATTCACCCGGCTGCAGCCGCAACTTGCGGCACAGGTGGCGAAATTTGTCTTGTTGGGCCTGGTCGATCGACTCGCTGCCGGTTTCGAAATAACCGCAGGAGTAGGCCATGTCCTGGTCCAGCCATAGCTGGTAGAACTCGTTGGACAGGTCGTAATGGTAGGAAATGGCCGCCGCGTCGGTGGCCTTGTCGTGAATCGAGCGCACCGGACGACTCTCCTCGTCGTCATCGACCAAGGCGTGACTCAACTCGTCACATACCCTGATCACTTCGGTGATGGAGCCTTCCAGCTCCAGCTTGCCCTCGACAAAGGCTTCGCCCAGTGAGTCGAGCGTTGGATGGGTCAGCCTGGATACAACCGTGGGATCCTTGACCACGATGGTGACGCTGGGCTCAGGGCCCAAGTTGAATTCATGGCCGTCCCAGAGTCGAAGACGCAGCGGTAGCTGAAGATTCTGTAAGGCCGGTGGAAGTTGCGCGAGCATGAGTAGTCCCCCCTTGTTTCAGACGTCTGCTGTGAGGGTAGACCATGCCAAACAAAGTAGGAAGCTATCGAATGAATAGCTCCCCTGCTATGGCGCTCGGCGCTCGAGCAAACCTTCCTGGACCCACTGTTTCAGCCAAGTGGCCGCTTGCAGCGACGCCCCCTCTGAATAAGTGACCGCCAGCTCAATACACAGTTCTGAAAAATTCCAGCCCATGGTCACCATGCCCGACAGCGCACAGGCTTCAGCGGCTTCCAGGCTGCGGTAGTGGCAGCGGTTCTGGTTGCGCCACACCAGGCAGATTTGCGCCGGTTCCAGCGCCTGGCTGCCGGGGAAATCCGACTCATCCTTGCTGGCTCGCCAGATCGCCACCGTGTTGAAACGGCAAAGCAGCTGCTGCACCGAAGGCGCCAGCGCAACCTGCAAGGTGGGCCAGTCTTCAGGCGCCAAATGCGCCATGTCATTCAAGGTCAGCGGCTCCCCTTCGGCGGCGTCAAACGCCAAGGTGAACGCCCACTCCAGGCGTGCCAACTCAGCCAAAGGCGCACTTTGCGCAGCCATCAAATGCTCAACGATAAACATCGCAAAGCGCTCGCCCAACCAGCGCACGCTGTAATGGGCCGACGGATAACGGCGGATGTAGGCCTCGGTCAGTGAGCAAAACTGCTCATCTCCCAGCCAATACCAGATGGCACCGAAGTCATGGCGCAGCACCTCTTGCAGTCGCGACAGATAGGCGTTGTGGTAAATCGCCAGGCCGGTGTCCACATCCAACGTCGGCCCTCCCAGCAAGGTGGCGGCAAAGCCACTGCTGGCCGCGGGCGCTTCGGATAATAGATGCTGTTCAAACGCCAACTGCCAGTCGATCAGGCGCATAACGCTCTCCGGGCCAAGGCGCTGGCACCCAACTCACGGGCTTTGTTCAACTCGGTGAGCAACTCTTCGAAGGGCGGAAAATGGTCATCGCGTTCCAGCAAGGTCGACACCGGGCCCAAATGCTCCAAAGTTTGCTGATACAGCGCCCACACCGGGTCGCACACTGGATGGTCATGGGTATCGACCACATAGTCGCCATAGTCCATATGCCCCGCCAAATGCAGTTGGCGAATGCTTTCGGGTGGCAGGTTGCGAATGAACGTCCAGGCATCAAAGCCATGGTTGCGTGCGCTGACGTAGACGTTGTTGACGTCCAGCAGCAATTGGCAGCCGCTCAGGTGGGCCAAGGCGTTGAGGAACTCCCACTCGGTGAATTCATCCGCCTTGGAACGCACGTAGCTTGAGACATTTTCCAGCACCAGCGGCCGTTGCAAGACGTCCTGCACCTGACGCACGCGGCCGGCCACGTGGTAGAGGCTTTCTTCGGTGTAAGGCAGGGGCAGCAAGTCATGTAACTGGTGCGCGCTGCCACGGCTCCAGCACAGGTGATCGGAAATCCACGCCGGCTGAATGCGCTCTGCGAGCTGTTTGATGTGGTTCAGGTAATCCGTATCGAGGGCATGTGGCCCGCCGATGGACAACGACACACCGTGCATCACCAAGGGGTAACGTTCGGCTATCGCATCCAGGTAGTACAAGGCCTTGCCGCCCTGCACCAAGTAATTCTCGGAGATCACTTCGAACCAATCCACGGCCGGCGACTGTTCTAGAATCTGGTGGTAGTACTCACTGCGTAAACCCAGGCCGTAACCCAGACTTGGAAGGGACGCGGACATGACTCACTCCAGGGCAAAGTGTCCGCAGCGGTAGCAGGCAGCCGCCGCGGTTGCACTTGTTTGCCGGTTACTCGCCGACTTTACCGCCAGCGGCGTCGCAGGCCGATTTGGTCATGGCCTTGAAGCCCATCCCTTTACACTCGCCCTGGCCCTTGCACGCGTGGTCCTTGGTTTTGCAGTCGTTCATACCTTTGCAGGAGGTCACGCCGTAGCAGTGAACGGTGGCGTCTGCCGCTTGTACCTGGGTGGCCACACCCGCGAACAGAGAAGCAGCGGCCATTGCGAGGGCGGCACCAGCAGCAGCGGATTTAATGCTCATTGTTGTATTCCTCATGATCAGTAGTGGAGCCGGTCCGAACGGATTGTTCAGTCTCGACACAGCACTAGAGTGAGGCCTCCTGTCGGCGTTACAGCCGTGAGCAAATATTTCTGAAATTATTCGTCGAGTTTCAACAGCGGCTCCTGGAAGCGCAGTAAACGCCCGGCGTTCCCCAATACCAGCAAGGTGCTGAGGTTATGCAGCACCGCCGCGATCATCGCGCCCGCCGCCCCCAGCCAGCCAAATGCGGCGAACACCACAATGGCCAGTGTCCAGCCCAAGCCAATGATCACATTGACCTGCAACGTCTGCCGACACTGGCGACTCAAGCGCACACAGGTGCCCAGGCGGCGCAAGTCGCTGCCGATCAACACCACGTCCGCCGAGGCCAGGGCGATGTCCGCACCGCCCGCGCCCATGGCCACGCCGACCACGCCGGCCTTGAGCGCCAGGGAGTCGTTGATGCCGTCGCCCACCACCATTGGCCTGAAACCACTGCTGATTTCGCCCAACACGCGGTTGAGCTTGTCTTCCGGCAGCGCTTGGGCTTCGACATCACTGATGCCCACGTCCAGCGCCAGGCTATCGGCCACACTTTGGCGGTCACCGGTCAGCAGCAGTTGGCGGCCCAGGCCCAAGTCACGCAGCTCTTGCAGGGCCTGGCGCGCTTCGGGTTTGACGCTGTCGGCCAACAGCAGCCAGGCGAGGAACTCGCCGTTCAACGCCAGCCCGGCAATCGGGCCATCATGGGTGGGCACGGCGGTGGTGACGATGCCCAACTGTTCAAACAACTCCGGCCGTCCCAGCGCCGCTTCGCCCTGCTCGGTCTGGGCGACCACGCCCAGGCCCTGACGCTCGCGAATGTCGCTAAGCACCCGCATCTGCTCCTGGGTCGCCAACCCCGCCAACGCTCGGCTGACCGGATGACTGCTTGCCGAACCGAGGCTGGCCGCCAGGTTCAGCAGCTTTTGGCGATCCGGCGCGCTTGTCTCGATGGACTGCAAGCGCAGGGTGCCAAAGGTCAGGGTTCCGGTCTTGTCGACCACCAGCGATGTCAGGTCGGCGAGTTCTTCCAGAAACGCCGAGCTGCGAATCAGGATGCCATGGCGCGCCGCCACGGCAATCCCGGCAATCGCCGTGGCCGGTGCCGACAACACCAAAGCACAGGGACACGCTGCCACGAGCACCGCGAGCATCGCCTGGGCGTCATTGGTGACAAACCAGGTGACGGCTGCCAGCAGCAACACCAGCACCATGTAGCTGCCGGCGTAACGCTCCAGCAGCCGGGTGATCGGCGGCTTGGAACGCTCGGCGTTCTGCATCAGCGCAATGACTTTGCCCAACGTCGATTCGTTGCCGGTACGCGTGACCTCAAGGCGCAGCAGGCCATCGAGGTTGATCGCCCCACCAAACACCTGCACGCCCACGCTGGCTTCCAACGGCACCGACTCGCCGGTGATCGGCGCCGTGTCCAGGCTCGCCTGGCCGGACAACACCACGCCATCGGCCGGCACGCGGTCACCGGCACGCACTTCGACGATATCGCCGGTGTTCAAGGTGCCGTTATCCACTTCGGTGATGCTGCCGTCCGCCTGCACCAGGCGGGCGTGGCTGCGGGTGAGTTTGCCCAGGGCATGGATCGCTTCCTGGGAGCCAATCACGCTGCGCTCTTCCAGCACATGGCCAAAGATCATGATGATCGGCAGCAACGCGGCGGTGAGCAGATCACCGGTGGCCCAGGCGCCGAGCATGGCCAGGGCGATCAATTGGTCGGTGATGCCGTGCAGGCTTGGAAAGCGCAGGCTGTACCAGGCTGAACGCATCACCGGCACCGCCACCAGCAGGGATGCCACGCCCAGCAGCAACTGGCTGACGCCGCTCTGGTCGGGCGCGAGCCAGCGCCACACCAGGCCCAGCACGAGCAAGCCCAGGGCGAGCATCGCCAAGGTCAATTGCCGGGCAGCGCTGCGCTGTTCGGCAGAGGTCAGCATGGGTGCGCTCATTGTTCGGCTCCCTGGATGATCAAGCGGGAGTCGTCTTTGGGGTCGACGGTGGTCACTGAACCGGCCTGGCCGAGAATCTTCGGCAAGCGCTCACGGTACAGACGCAACAGCAAACCGGGATCTTTGACCTGGGCCAGGCTGGCAACGGTAGCGGTCTGCGCCTGGGCATTGGCCAAGCGCTCGCTGGCCTGGGCATGGGCGACTTGCACCTGGCGATCAGCTTCCTGGTTGGCGGTCTGGGTGAGTTTTTCCGCTTCAGTGCGGGCGTTGGCCACGGCTTTATCGGCTTGCTGGCTGGCGGTCAGTACCGCGTTGAACGCATTCACCGCAGGCCCAGGCAGGCTCGATTGCACATCGACGCGGGTGGCTTCGATACCCAGCCCCAAGCCGCTGGCCGCCAACTCCGCCAGGCGTTTGTTGATGCCTTGCACCAGGTCGCCGCGCAGCCGCTCACGCCGTTCGGCGGCGCCATTGTCGCTGCCGATCAGTTCCGGGCGGGCTACCAGGATGGTGTCCAGATCCCGCGCAGCGGTGAGGGCCACGGCGCTGCGTGTCACCAGCCGATCCAGGGCCGGCAGCACGTGGTCGCCCTGCAACACAAAGGCGTAGGGTTCGGTCACCTTGTAGAACACCCGCACGTCCAACTGCACCACCCCGGCATCGCCGGTCAGCAGGTAGCCGGAGCCGGCCAGGGCATCGCTCAAGGGGGTGGCGAAACTGGCCACGCGATCGGCCTGCAGCGCCGCATCGGAACGCAGCAGGTTTTCCACCCGCCGTTCGATCACCCGGTCGGCCGCTGGCAGCAGGACGACTTGTTCGAAAGGCTGCGGCCAAGCCAGCAACAATCCGGCGTTCTGAATGCGATCGAGGGCGCCAAAATGCAGGACCACGGCGCGATTCTGCGGGTCGATCTGGCGCACATTGGAAAAGGCCCAGGCCAACGCCGCCAATACAGTGACCGCGTACAGTGCCAGGAACGTCAGGCGCCCGGCCTGGATCCACGGGCTGTCCGGGCTTTCAGGCTCGCTCATGGCTGCAGGTCCTTCGGCCCATCCACCAGGGCGCGAAACGGCGCGGCGTCGGTGCGCAGGATGATCTTGGTCCCCGGCGTGACCACCGTGCCCAAGGTATCCAGCGAACGCAGCAGGTTGTACAGCTGCGGATTGCCAGCGTAGGCGCGGCCATAAATCTGCGCGGCTTCAACCCGCGACTGCGCTTCGATGTCGGCGGCTTTCACAGTGGCATCGGCCTGCATGATGCGCGCATCACGCTCGGCAGCGGAGCGGATCTGCGCCGCTTCGCGCTTGCCCACGGCGGTGCGTTCGGTGGCGATGGTTTCACGCTCGGCGCGCATGCGGTCAACCGTGGCGGTGAGGGTCACCGACGGCAACGTCAAGCGCTCGATACCGACCTGCGCCACGCGCACACCATAGGTGGTGAGCAATTGTTGATCAATCTGCTGGCGCAACTGCGCTTCAAAATCGGCAATGCGCACTTGGCTGGCGTCGGTATTGATCAAGCTGGAGAGGTCAAAACTGGCCGCCGTGGTTTCCAACGCCGAGCCGACGAAGGTACGAATCTGCCGCGCCGCCTCATCCGGCTGGTTCTGCACCGCACGCATAAAACGCTGCACGTTGTCGGCATCGCCCTGCACCTGCCACGCCACATAGGCCTGCACAATAATCCGCAAGCCATCGCGGGTGCCCACATCCTGCAAGCCGCTGGACGTAGTGCGCAGGCGCAGGTCCACCGGGATCGCTGCTTCGAACGGTGCCGGCCAGCGCCAGCCCAGGCCCGGCTCCAGCAGCACGCGCGCAGGGTTGCCGAAGCGGGTAATCACCGTGGCCTCGCCGGAACGCACTTGCACCAGGCTCGCCGCTGCCACGGCAAACAGCACCAGCAACACCGCCCACGCCATGCGCCGCCAGGGAAAAGGCCCGGTCGCCTGCTCATCGCCGTGATGGTGATGGTGGTGGCCGTGATGGTGGTGATGACCGTGATCATGATCGTGGGAATGAGCGCTCAACAGACGAACTCCTTATTGAACGGCTTTGCGCGGCGCCGACGGGTCGGCGGGCAAGGTAAAAGAACGTAGATCGATCGTCGGCGCACTGTCGGCACCCAAACGATGATCCAGAATAAGCAGCTTGGCCTGGGCCAGGCCCTGGCTCAGTTGGCCCAGGTACTGTTCCAGCACGAAGGCTTGGCCCGCAGCGGCGTAGGCTTTTTGTTCGGCGGCAAAGCGCAGGTTCGCTGCTTGGGCGCCGGCATTCACTTCGCGGGCACTGGCCTGGGCCTGATCGCGGGCGGTACTGGCTTGAAGCAGCGCCTGGTTGGTCTGTTCGCTGGCGGCACCGCGTTCACGGGCGATCAAAGCCTGGGCGCCGATCTGCGCGGCTTGCACACCGTGGTAAGCGTTGGCGGCACCGGCCGGCGGGTGGATCGCCTCGACCACCGTGGCAAGAATTTCCACGCCGCTGTCGAGGGTTTGCAGGTCGGCTTGCACGCTGCGACCAATCTCGTCGGCGAGGCTGGTGCGCTCCTCCCCGAGCAATTCATCCAGGGTGCGCGAGGCAAAATCGTGCACCAGGATGCGGCTGGCGGTGCTGCGGATCAGGGTCGGGATATCCGCGCTGTGGTAGGTGGCGGCAAGCGCGGCCTGATCGGTGAGGCCGATGCGGTAGACAAAGCGCACGTCCATATTGACTATCTGGAAGCCCTGCTTGTCGCCGCTGCTGCTGGCAATAACCTGGGATTTGTCATTCACATGGCTGGCGTCCCACAGGCGGTTGGCGATCAACGGCGCCGGGCCTTCGGCTGCGGCCAACTGCGGTGTGGCGGCGTCACTGACGCTGGTCGCCAGCTCATGCACCACGCCGTTTTCAACATTCAGTACGCGGCCCAACGGCCACGGCAAACCCGCATGCAGCCCGGGGCCGAACACCTCGACCGGTTTACCAAAACGCTCATAAATCCCACGGCCTTGCAGGGGCACTTCATGCACACCGGTCAGCGCCCAACCTACCGCCAGCACCACCAGCAACACCGGGAAAAACGCTCGGCGCATGTAAGTGAAGGCCCAGATCTGGCGCAGGTCGATGCCAAAACGGTTGTGCAGTTCATGCTGCAACGCCAGCAAGGGTTGCGGCGGCCAACGCAGCAGGCCGGCGATAAAACTCTGCGCCATCAGGCGCGGTTCGAGACGCGGCTGGCGCGGGCTGAACAGCGACAGCACGCCCCTGAGCAGGAACTCCAGCGCCACCAGCGCCGGCAACAGGCCGACGAGTGTCGCCAGGCGCAGCGGCCACACCGACTCCGCATTGGCAAACAGCAGGCAGATCGCGCTGAGCACCAGGCAGATAATTGCCATCCGGCTCAACTGCGCCAGTTGCGAGGCTTCCGGCCATTGGGCGGCAGTTTCCTGGGCCAGGCGGCGTTCGAATACCAGCAGGCCAAACGCCAGGGCCAATGCGAGCGCTGCGCCAATACTTGCCGATTGCCCGATGGCAGCAGCGGGCAAGCCCAGGTTCCAGAACTGCAGGATGCTGACCAGTGCCAGCAACGACCAGCCGCCCAACCACAGCACCGGTGCGCCAATCTGCGCCAACAGGCCGTTGCCGAACCGGTTGATCAGGCCCTTATGCCAGGGTGTGGGCTCGATGGATTGTTCGACCGCTTCGCCGCGCGGCACTTCCAGCGCCTGGGCACGCCAATCGGCCACCCACCAGGCCGACTGCAAGCCGGCCACCAGCAGCAGCAAGGCCGACGCGCAGTTGATCAATACCACCGGCCAGATCGACACGGGTGCAAACAACGCTACGAACAGCGCCAATATCCAACCACTGAGGGCCAGGGTTGTCAGGCCGATACCGGCCTGGCGCAATCGACGGGCGTGGAACAGCCCCTGCTGAAAACGCGCGAGGCCTTCAACCGAAGCCCCGTCAGCCTCTAGATCCACTTGCATCTGCTCAACGCCCACTTGCACACAATTCGTTACGATATAACACGAAGCGTGAAATTTTTGTTCTCAACCCCGTTCGCACATTTAGATCGAGGAGCACTCGCAAAATATCCGTCGGCTGTCCGGCCTTCACAGGGTTACCTCAGGGCACGTCGGGCACTGCTACCTTGAATGACTCTACGCATGTTTCGCCAAACACGATGGGCAACCCGTGAGACAGGGTTGCGCGCCGCACGGCGCAAGTCTCGCTCTACTGCTCGAGTCAAAGCCTCCAGGGACGGGCTCCTAACCATCGGAGCGGGTTCGAGAACAGGCTGAGGCTCGACATGAACCTCTATGATGTCAACGTCCGCCCCCAGTTGATAATCGTAAACTTCCTGTCGCGTGATACCCGTAGCACGCAGGCCGAAAGCAGTCATGATTCTCTGAGTTGAACGGCCATTGCCCTCACTGGCCAAAAACCGCTCCAGCATGCCTTCCTGCTGCTGCGTAGCAAGCAGAGCCTCATTGTTTTGAACGTTCCAGCGCACAATGGCTTGCGGTAAAACACCGTAAAAATTGTTATGCCTTGAAATCATTTCATACTGATGCCAGGTAACGTCGGTAGCATTGGGCCCCTCTACTGGCGCACGGTAGTTTTCCATCAAGCGCCAGCGGCCGGGCAAGAATTCGTTTCTGAACCGATACCTGCCTGGGATTGAAGCAGACGTGTAAGTAGACTCAACGCGGTGCTCGCCATACATACGGTGAGTCATGCTCCTCTCCACGGCGTCCCGGCGCTCGGCGGCGACGTGAGCATCCACGTCACGACGCCGGAATGTCTCTGGATTCTGTCGATAAGCCGGAACATGGGCACTGGGGGAATTATCCGAATAGTCGTCGGCGACTTCCGGAGCCCTGCCATCGTGGTCTCGATACCGGAGCGGATTATTTCGGACCATTCGATACAGATTCAGCCCATCGATTTCGCCCGAGGGATCCGGGTTGATCCAGCGCATCAGCCATGGCGCATAGTAACGCGAACCGTAATAGTACAATCCGGTCGCATCCCGCTCTTGGCCTGAATAACGGATGGTCTTGCCATTAACATGAGTCTGACTTCTGACCGCCCACCACGCCGTACCACCGAAGGGGTAATACCCCTCATGACTGATCACGTCGCCATATTCATCGAGTTCCAACGCAACGCTGCCCAGATGGTCATCAACGTTGTAGCGCCACTGTGGGACAGGTGGTCTCTTGCGACCGTTCGCTCGCCAGTTTAACCGTCGAACTTGACTGCGCCCTACCGCCACGCTGATGACATGCAGGACTTCTCCCGTCGCCGTATCGCTGTGTATCTCCAAACCCGGCAGATACATGACCTGGGCCACATGCTCAACAGACTTTGCCTGCCACACTCGTACCTTGCGTCCACGCTGCCCAGTGCCATGGTAGAAATACCGTTCGTTATCCGCAGGCCCCGCCTTGCGCAGCACCTGGGTGACTTGGTGCAATTGATTACGGGCGTCCCATGTCATCCTCTGCGCGCCGTCCAACATCAACAGGTTGCCGTTTGCATCAAACCCATTGGCTAAATCCGGTGGATTCATCTCATCGGCCATGTACATGCTTCGATTACTACGCTCGGCTGTCTTCATCATGCGCAAGGGTTCGCTGCCATGCTTGAGCGTAATTAGATTTCCGCCGAGGTCATAGGTGTAAACCTGCGTGTAGTTACGCAACCGACTCGCGTCACCTCCTCCTGGTAGTACAACACCGGGCAGGCCAGGCTGAATGCCGGCCAGGACGCTTTCCCGTCCGGTGGCCTCAATCAAATGGTAAAGCGTGTCGTAGCGATAAGTGCTAACGGGGACAATTCGTTGAGAATCAAACCATTGGGTTGGTTGTGCCCGGTCCTCCAAGCATTGCAGGTTACCCACGGGGTCCCACTGATAATGTAGGTCCTGGAGTACTTTATCCTGCCGGATTGTGTTCAGTCTTAATAGTCGCCCACTGCGGGCGTCGTAGCCGGGCCGGGAAATGACACCATTACCCGCCAGCTGGGATTCGACTTGACCACAAGCGTTATAGCGGACCGCGCTGAGCAGCAATTGCTCCGGTTTTCCATCCTCAGTCAGACTGGATTGAACCAGTTCACCCGCCACGTTGTAGCAATGGCTCTGCACATTCGCCAACGCATCGGTTTGGCGGAGCAACTGATTCAACGCATCGTGATGCCATTGCGTGAGATACCGCATTGCCGCGCCTTGGTGATCTGTCTCCAATAACGCGTCGCGCTCATCCAAAGACTCAGGCCAATCCGCGGGTACCAATGCCTTGAGAAACTGTTGAGTCTGGCCTGCAACGTGCCCCAGCAAACCGTAATCGACAAAAACCTGGCTGCCGACCCCATCGTCATGCCGAACCAGCCGACCGCAACGATTGCCCATTTCAGTCGATGATCCGTACGTCAGCCGCTCGACGAAGGTCTGGAGAGTGGTCGCTGACTCTTCGCTCACACTAACCTGACGTATTTGGGAGTCATAGCACACCCGCCGGACAGTACCCCGCCCATCCCAACTATGCAGCGTTTGAGCTGCGTCGCCCACAAGGTTGACACGCCAGCCCGCATCTACGCTTTCAACACGCAACAGCTGGCCCGACAGACTATGGGTCATAACTTGGTTGGGCTCCCCTGTTTCACCACCCGTTGCCCACAATCGCGTGTCCCATTGTGCATGCACTCGACCAAGGACATCGCGCGAATACCTTTCGGTACGTGCCTGCAGTGCCTCGTCTAATGTCTGTCGGTGATACGCAACGACCGCTACTTGCAACCTACGTGCGTCTGTCACCCTCAGAGTCGGTGTCTGTCGGTGCAAAGTCGAAGACATTTGCGACCCTCTGCGTGTGTAGAGATGTAACTATAGACACGAACTCGATCACCTGCTGTTGAGGCCCCATAGGACGCTCCCACAAGCGGTGATTGATTATGCTCAAGAGCGTGACTAATCCCCTATAAACACGAGCCATCACTGGTGTCGGCTGCGATTAGTCGGCACACTTCAGACAGTTTTTCGCGGGTTCACGGACAAGGAAGCGCCACCCCCCATGATTTCCATCTACCAACTCAAACCGCGTTTTCAAAACCTGCTGCGGCCTCTCGTGCAGCGCCTTTATGACAACGGCACCACCGCCAACCAGATCACCGTGCTGGCCGGGGTTGTTTCCCTGCTGGTGGGGCTGTTGATCGCGGGCTTTGCCCAACACCTCTGGCTGTTTGCACTGATCCCGCTGTGGATGATTGTGCGCATGGCGCTCAATGCCATCGATGGCATGCTGGCCCGGGAATTCGGCCAACAGTCGCGCCTCGGTGCTTACCTCAATGAATTGTGCGATGTGATCGCCGACAGTGCGCTGATCCTGCCCTTTGCATTGATCCCCGATATGAGCCTGGCGCCGGTGCTGCTGGTGACGCTGCTTGCGGTATTCAGCGAATACGCCGGAGTGCTGGGGCCGATGGTGGGCGCGTCGCGCCGTTATGACGGGCCCATGGGCAAGAGTGATCGGGCGTTCGTGCTCGGGGTGCTGGCCACGGGCGTGGCGCTGGGCTGGCTCGGCGCCGGTTGGGTGGAGGCGGTGATGTGGCTGGTCGCCGCCCTGCTCGCCTATACCTTGGTCAACCGGGTGCGTCAGGGCCTCAAAGAACAACAATCTCTCCCTTCTGCATAAGGATTTTGCGATGCGCGAACAGCAACAGCACACCTTCAGTACCCATGATGGCGTCGAGCTTTTCTATCGGCACTGGCCGGCCACGGCAGGTGTCGGGCCGCGCAAGGCGATCCTGTTGTTCCATCGCGGCCATGAGCACTCGGGGCGTATTGCCCACCTGGTGGATGAACTGGGCCTGCCTGAATTCGACTTCTTCGCCTGGGACGCCCGTGGCCACGGCCAATCCCCAGGCGAGCGCGGCGACAGCCCCAGCTTTGCCACCAGCGCCCGCGATGTGCAGACTTTCTGTGACCACATCAATGCCACCTACGGCATCGAGGAGGAAGGCATCGCCGTCATCGCCCAAAGCGTCGGCGCGGTGATCGCGGCCACCTGGGTTCATGATTACGCGCCAAAAATCCGCGCCCTGGTGCTCGCCTCGCCAGCCTTCAAGGTCAAGCTGTACGTGCCCTTCGCCCGCCCCGGCCTGGCACTGATGCGCAAGTTTCGTGGCAACTTTTTCGTCAACAGCTACGTCAAGGCCAAGTTCCTCAGCCATGACCCCGAACGCGTGGCGTCCTACGACAGCGATCCACTGATCACCAAGGCCATTTCGGTGAATGTGCTGCTGGGCCTTTACGAAGCGGCCGCCCGGGTTGTCGCCGACGCCCAGGCGATCCAGGTGCCGACCCAACTGCTTATTTCGGGCTCCGACTTTGTGGTGCACCGTAAACCCCAGCAGCAGTTCTTCGACCGCCTCGGCAGCCTTAAAAAAGAGCTGCATATCCTCCCCGGCTTTTTTCACGACACCCTCGGCGAACGTGATCGCGCCGTGGCTGTGAGCAGCGCCAAGCGCTTTATCTTGCAGAACTTCGCCCACCCGCTGGACCGCGCTTCTTTACTGGATGCAGACAAACTTGGCGCCACGTGCGCCGAATCCGAATCCCTCGCCGCGCCGTTGCCACGCAATTCACTGCGCGACCTGTACTGGCGCATGACCCGCGCCAGCATGGGCTTGGGCAAGAACCTGTCGGATGGGGTGAAGCTGGGCTTCGACACCGGCTTCGATTCCGGCAGCACCCTGGACTACGTGTATCGCAATAAGCCTACCGGCAAGGGCGGGCTGGGGCGGATGATCGATACCAACTACCTCAATTCCATCGGCTGGCGTGGTATTCGCCAGCGCAAGCTGAACGTCGAAGAGCTGCTGCGCCTGGCCATGGCCAAGCTGCGTGATGATCACCGCGAAGTCCGTATCGTCGATATCGCCGCCGGCCACGGCCGTTACATTCTTGAAGCCTTGCAGGGCGTCTCGCCGTTGCCGGAGTCGATCCTGCTGCGCGACTACAGCGATATCAATGTGCGCGACGGTGGCGCGCTGATTCGCGAAAAGGGTTTGGGGGACATCGCCCAGTTCGTCAAAGGCGACGCGTTCGACCGCGCCGACCTGGCCGCCCTCGACCCCAAGCCGTCCCTGGCCGTGGTGTCTGGCCTGTACGAATTGTTCGCCGATAACGCCATGGTCGGCGGTTCACTGGCGGGCCTGGCCGAAGCCGTGGAGCCAGGTGGTTACCTGGTCTACACCGGCCAACCGTGGCACCCGCAGTTGGAGCTGATTGCCCGTGCGCTTACCAGCCACCGTCAGGGTCAGGCTTGGGTGATGCGCCGGCGCAGCCAGGCGGAAATGGACCAACTCGTCGAAGCAGCGGGCTTTCGCAAGATCACCCAGCGCGTGGATGAGTGGGGCATTTTCACCGTGTCCCTGGCACAGAAGATCTGAACATGCGCGAAACCGGTTTATTGAAACCTGCGATGCTTTGGCTGCTGCTGTTGGCACCGCTGTTTTTCAGCACCTACGGCTTCGCCACCTGGGTCACCAGCCAGCGCAGCGACGTCGGCACCCTGGTGTTCGGCTGGGAAACACACATGCCGTTCTGGGCATGGACCATCGTGCCCTACTGGTCCATCGACCTGCTTTACGGCTTCTCGTTGCTGCTACCCAACACGCGTCATGAGCTCAAACAGCATGCGCTGCGCCTGCTGAGTGCGCAGGTGATAGCCGTGAGTTGCTTCCTGATCTGGCCACTGCGCTTCACGTTTGAGCGGCCGGAACTGGACGGTGTGTTCGGTTGGTTGTTTGCGGTGCTGGCCGGTTTTGACAAGCCCTTCAACCAGGCGCCTTCGCTGCATATCGCGCTGCTGGTGATCCTGTGGGTGATGTACCAACGGCATACTCAAGGATTCTGGCGTTGGGTGGTGCACGGCTGGTTCGCGCTAATCGGGGTTTCGGTGCTGACCACTTATCAACATCACTTTATCGACTTACCCACAGGCGCCCTCGCGGGGTGGTTGTGCGTGTGGTTATGGCCGATGGAGCACCCGAGCCCCTTACTGAATGCACGGCTGACGCGGGATAACCAACGATGGCGGCTAGGGATACGCTATGGGCTGGGCGCAGTGATACTGACAGTGCTGGCCTGCTTATGCGGTGGCGCTTGCCTGTGGCTGCTATGGCCTGCGGTTTCTCTGGGGTTGATCACGGCCAACTACCTCGTACTCGGCGCGTCGGGCTTTCAAAAACGTGAGGATGGCCACCTTACGCCTGCGGCACGCTGGTTATATGCACCTTATCTGGCGGGCGCCTGGATCAATTCGCGGCTGTGGACGCGCAAACATCCTCAGGCCGATCCGATTGTGGATAACGTCTGGCTCGGGCGTATTCCTGCCACCCGCGAGCTGGGTTCATTCAAGGCCATTGTCGACTTATGCGCCGAACTGCCGATTAATCCACAGGGCCGTGCTTACGCCTGCGTGCCCGTGCTGGACCTGATCGCCCCAACCCCCGACGCATGCTTGAAAGCGGCCCACACCATTGAACGCCTGCAAGCGAGCGGCCCCCTGTTGGTGTGCTGTGCCCTCGGTTACTCACGCAGCGCCACCGCCGTCGCCGCCTGGCTGTTGAACACGGGGCGAGCCACCACGGTTGAGCAAGCGCTGGCTATTATTCGTACAGCGCGGGCCGATGTGGTCCTGCACCCCGAACACCGTCAAGCATTGGAGGGTTTGCCAAATGCCTGCTGATATGGAACTCCAGGTCGTCGCCAGCCTGTTGCGCCGCGGCCGCTCCCTGGATCAGTTATCCACAGGCCTGACGCTGCTAGGCGTGCTGTTTGGCCTCGCCCAGCTGCTGTTGGCCAGCATTTCCACCATTTGTCTGCTGTTGGCCCTGTGGATGATCGTGCTGGGCCTGCTGCAAAAGTATTGGGCGCTGCGGGTGGCCTTTGACGCCGACCTGTTCGCCCTGCTCGCTCGCGACACCACCCGCACGCCAGACCTGGACCAGGCCCTGCAAACCCTTGGCCTGCAATCGCCCAAGCGAGCCGGTCGGCCATGGACTGAACGCCGTCGCGGCGCCCTCAAACTGCTGCGTAAACAAGCCTGGCTGCTGGGCGCGCAAGCGCTGTTGACCCTGGGCGTCATTCTCGCCAGCCCTTGGCTACCTTTCGCCGGATAAGGAATTCCCATGTTCGAACCCGTGGTCGCCACGCTGATTACTTCCATGGCCCGCACCGTCACTGGCGCCCGCAGCCTGTGGCTGGGGTGCGCGCCGGTCCCGGTGCAGCGGATCTACTTCGCCAACCACAGCAGCCACGGCGACTTCGTCCTGGTGTGGGCATCACTGCCGCAGAACCTGCGCAAATTCACACGCCCGGTGGCTGGCAGTGATTACTGGAACAAGAGTGCGCTGCGCCGCTACATCATCAATCGAGTGTTCAATGGCGTGCTGATCGACCGTGAGCGCAAGGACCCTGTGGACAACCCATTGCAGCCCATGCTTGCGGCGTTGGAGGGCGGCGATTCGCTGATCATTTTTCCCGAAGGCACGCGCAATCTGGAGGATGGCTTGCTGCCGTTCAAAAGCGGTTTGTACCACCTGGCAAAGAGTTACCCACAGGCCGAGCTGGTCCCGGTGTGGATAGCCAACCTGAACCGGGTTATGCCCAAGGGCCGCGTATTGCCACTGCCCTTGTTATGCACCACCAGCTTCGGTGCCCCCCTGCAACTGGAAGAAGGCGAAGACAAAGCCGACTTCCTTGCCCGCAGCCGCGACGCCCTGCTCGCCCTTGCCCCGGAGCATTCCTGAGATGGATAGCCAAACCCTGATGTTATTTGGCGGCATCGGCGCGATCCTGGTCATCGCCTCGCTGATCGGCCTGATCCTCAAGCTGCGCACCCGTGGCAGCCCGAATGCCGTGATCGACAACCTCAACGCCCGCATCAACGCCTGGTGGGTGATGGTGGTGGTGATCGGCATCGCGTTCTGGCTCGGCACCGGCGCGGTGATCCTGCTGTTCTACGCGGTGTCGTTCTACGCCCTGCGCGAGTTCCTCACCCTCACGCCCACCCGACGCAGCGACTACCCGGCCCTGGTGGCCGCGTTCTACCTGGCCCTGCCGCTGCAATACCTGCTGATCTACGCCGACTGGTACGGGCTGTTCTCGATCTTCATCCCGGTGTACGTGTTCCTGCTGCTGCCGATCCTCGCCTCCCTGGGCGGCGACAGTACGCACTTTCTGGAACGGGCATCGAAGGTGCAATGGGGGCTGATGATCGCCGTGTTCTGCGTGTCTTTCGTCCCGGCACTACTGACCTTGGACATACCGGGCTACGAAGGCCGCAACCTGCTGCTGATCGCCTATCTGGTGATCGTGGTGCAACTGTCGGACGTATTGCAGTACGTGTGCGGCAAGCTGTTCGGCAAACGCAAGATCGCGCCCAACCTGTCGCCTTCGAAAACCGTGGAAGGGTTTGTGGGCGGAATTCTGCTGTCCTCCTTGATCGGCGCGGCGCTGTGGTGGACCACACCGTTCAATCCCTGGCAGTCGTTTCTGATCGCGCTGCTGATCAACTTGCTGGGGTTTGCGGGAGGGATTGTGATGTCGGCGATCAAGCGTGACCGCGGTGTGAAGGACTGGGGGCACATGATCGAAGGACACGGCGGGATGTTGGATCGGCTGGATTCGGTGTGCTTTGCGGCGCCGATCTTCTTTCATCTCGTGCGCTACTGGTGGACCTGACCCACCCCTTTCTCAAACCCGATGGAGATCAAAATGTGGCAGCTGGCTTGCCTGCGAAAGCGGTAGTGCAGTAACAGATGCAGCGACTGACACGCCGCCTTCGCGGGCAGGCCCGCTCCGACAGGGGATATGCGCCTACCTGTAGGTTTTATGGTGCTTTCAATGCCTCTAGCCAGTGATCTCGATATAGCTAGACTCTCCGCCTCCGGTCGCACCCGATAGCCAGCCCCAAACGAAACTCAGGGTAGTGCGCCCTGCGTGATCAACACCTAACGTGCCTCGTGACCACCCTGCGAGCAGCTCCCCGTCCAGGGTGACGCACTGATAAAGCAGCTCGATAATATCTGGGCCGGTCACCCGCCCGACCTGCGTTCCCAGGCGAATTCGGCCCCCCTGATAAATGCTCGAAATCACCCCGTCTTCGACTTTGTAATGAAACACGGTGCCGGTACCGGACAGGCCTTGCGCGTTATTCGCGACCACAAACCGACGATTGTGCAGACGTGCGTGGACGGTAGCAGAAGGGCTTTGCATCAATACGCATCCTTGAATTGAGCGAATCCAGAACGAAAAAAAGGGGCTGTTTAAAACAGCCCCTATTGGGTACGTCAGTAAGGCTTATTCCACCGTCACCGACTTCGCCAGATTACGCGGCTGGTCAACGTCGGTGCCTTTGAGCACGGCGACGTAGTACGACAGCAACTGCAGCGGGATGGTGTAGAGGATCGGCGACAGCGTGTCGTGGATATGCGGCATGTTGATGACGTGGGTGCCTTCACCGTTGGTCATGCCGGCTTTTTCATCTGCGAAAACGATCAGTTGGCCGCCACGGGCGCGTACTTCCTGCAGGTTGGATTTGAGCTTCTCCAGCAGTTCGTTGTTCGGCGCCACGGTAACCACTGGCATGTCGTCGTCCACCAGGGCCAATGGGCCGTGCTTCAGCTCGCCGGCCGGGTAGGCTTCGGCGTGGATGTACGAGATCTCCTTGAGTTTCAGCGAGCCTTCCATCGCCACCGGGTACTGCGCGCCACGGCCGAGGAACAGGGTGTGGTTCTTGTCGGCAAACAGCTCGGCGACTTTTTCCACAGTGCTGTCCATGGCCAGGGCTTCGCCCAAGCGAGTTGGCAGGCGGCGCAGCTCTTCTACCAGGGTGGCTTCAACACCTTCGGCGAGGGTGCCGCGCACCTGGCCCAAGGACAGGGTCAGCAGCAACAGGCCCACCAGTTGGGTGGTGAAGGCTTTGGTGGAGGCCACGCCGATTTCGCGACCGGCCTGGGTCAGCAGGGTCAGGTCGGATTCACGCACCAGGGAGCTGATGCTGACGTTGCAAATCGCCAGACTGCCGAGGAAGCCCAGCTCCTTGGCGTTGCGCAAGGCAGCCAGGGTATCGGCGGTTTCACCAGACTGGGAAATGGTCACGAACAGGGTGTCGGGCTGCACCACGACCTTGCGGTAGCGGAACTCGCTGGCGACTTCGACCTGGCACGGGATGCCGGCCAGTTCTTCCAACCAGTAACGCGCCACCATACCGGCGTGGTAGCTGGTGCCACAGGCGACGATCTGCACGTTGCGCACTTTGGCGAACAGTTCGGCGGCTTGCGGGCCGAAAGCGTTCACCAATACTTGGTTCTGGCTCAGGCGACCTTCCAGGGTGCGCTGTACCACGGATGGTTGCTCGTGGATTTCCTTGAGCATGAAGTGGCGGAACTCGCCTTTGTCGGCGGCTTCGGCACCGTCGCGGTATTGCACGGCTTCGCGCTCGACGGACTGACCATTCACATCCCAGATCTGCACGCTTTCACGGCGGATGTCGGCAATGTCGCCTTCTTCCAGATACATGAAGCGGTCGGTCACTTGGCGCAGGGCCAGTTGGTCGGAGGCAAGGAAGTTCTCGCCCAGGCCCAGGCCGATCACCAATGGGCTGCCACTGCGTGCGGCAACCAGGCGGTCAGGCTGGCTGGCGCTGATCACGGCCAGGCCGTAGGCGCCATGCAGTTCCTTGACCGTGGCCTTGAGGGCGGTGGTCAGGTCGCTTTGATCCTTGAGCTTGTGGTTGAGCAGGTGGGCGATCACTTCGGTGTCAGTGTCCGAGGTGAACACATAGCCTAGGCCCTTGAGCTGTTCACGCAGCACTTCGTGGTTTTCGATGATGCCGTTGTGCACCACGGCCAGGTCGCCGGAGAAGTGCGGGTGAGCGTTACGCTCGCACGGTGCACCGTGGGTGGCCCAACGGGTGTGGGCAATGCCCAGGCGGCCTGCCAGCGGCTCACCGGCCAGGGCTTGGTCCAGTTCGCTGACCTTGCCCGGGCGGCGCATGCGCTCCAGCTTGCCGGCGTTGGTGAAGACGGCCACACCGGCGCTATCGTAGCCGCGGTATTCGAGGCGCTTGAGGCCTTCGATCAGGATGGCAGTAACGTTACGTTCGGCGACTGCGCCAACAATTCCACACATGGTGTTTCTCCTAGATGATTGCCGCGCATATCAGCGTAATGCCGCGGGCTTGGATCTGGTCGCGGGCCTCGAGCGGCAGGCGATCATCGGTAATAAGGGTATGGACGCTGCTCCAGGGCAGTTCCAGGTTGGGAATCTTGCGGCCGATCTTGTCGGATTCGACCATCACCACCACTTCACGGGCGACCTCGGCCATCACACGGCTCAAGCCCAGCAGTTCGTTGAAGGTAGTGGTACCGCGCTGCAGGTCGATGCCATCGGCACCGATGAACAGCTGGTCAAAGTCATAGGAACGCAGCACCTGCTCAGCGACCTGGCCCTGGAACGAATCCGAATGTGGGTCCCAGGTACCCCCGGTCATCAACAGCACCGGCTCGTGTTCCAATTCGCTCAAGGCGCGGGCCACGTTCAGGGAGTTGGTCATCACCACCAGGCCCGGCTGATGGCCCAGTTCGGGGATCATCGCGGCGGTAGTGCTGCCGCTGTCGATGATGATGCGCGCATGTTCACGCAAACGCTTCACGGCCGCACGGGCGATGGCGCGCTTGTAGGCCGAGATGGGCTGGGCAGCGTCGCCCACCAGCTCTTGGGGCATAGTGATTGCACCGCCGTAGCGACGCAGGAGCAAGCCGTTACTTTCGAGGGCAGCAAGGTCCTTGCGGATGGTCACTTCCGAAGTTTCGAAATGTTTGGCCAACTCGTCCACGCTGACTTCGCCCTGCTCGTTGAGCAAGGTGAGGATATTGTGGCGTCGCTGGGGGGTGTTTCGTTTCGACATGGTAGTGATAAGTTTCGTTTCGAAAGATAACGAAGGCAATCAAAACCTATTGGGGAAAGATCGTCAAGAGGCGGAAGGCATTTTTGTAGAGCTTTCGGGCATGCCACTAAACAACTGTGGGAGCTGGCTTGCCTGCGATAGCTGCGTGTCAGGCGACATCATGATGAATGTCAGACCGCTATCGCAGGCAAGCCAGCTTCCACAGGAGTGAGTCTCAACCTATCGAGTTGTGGATAACTCAGCTCTTTTTGATCTTGACCGGGCGTTTCCAGCCGTCGATGTTGCGTTGGCGGGCGCGGGCAACGGCCAGTTGGGACTTATCCACATCCTGGTTGATGGTCGAGCCCGCTGCGGTGTTGGAACCATCACCGATGGTCACGGGAGCAACCAGCGAGTTATTGGACCCGATGAACACGTCTTCACCAATGGTGGTCTGGTACTTGTTGGCACCGTCATAGTTGCAGGTGATGGTGCCAGCGCCGATGTTGGTGCGTGCGCCGATGACGGCATCCCCCAGATAAGTCAGGTGGCCGACTTTGGCGCCTTCGCCGAGGTGAGCGTTTTTCAGTTCGACAAAGTTACCCACATGGGCCTGGGCCCCCAGCTCACTACCCGGACGCAAGCGCGCAAACGGCCCGGCATCGCTGCCCTCACCCATCACGGCACCGTCGATATGGCTGTTGGCCTTGACCACCACGCCTTTGCGCAAGGTGCTGTCCTTGATCACGCAGTTCGGACCGATGACCACACCGTCTTCAATGATCACGCGGCCTTCGAGGATCACATTGATATCGATCAGGACGTCGCGGCCCACCGTGACTTCGCCACGTACATCGAAACGCGCCGGGTCTCGCAGGGTCACGCCCTGGGCCATCAGGCGCAGGCCTTCGCGCAGTTGATAGTGACGTTCCAGCTCTGCCAGTTGTTTGCGGTCGTTGGCGCCCTGCACTTCCATCGGATGGTGGGGCTGCTCGGTGGCGACCAGCAGGCCATCGCTGACGGCCATCTCGATGACGTCGGTGAGGTAGTACTCGCCCTGAGCGTTGTTGTTGGACAGGCGGCTCATCCAGTCGGCGAGCTTGTTGGCAGGCACGGCGAGAATGCCGGTATTGCCTTCAGTAATCGCGCGCTGGGCTTCGCTGGCATCTTTGTGTTCAACGATGGCAGCCACCTTGCCGTCGGCGTTGCGCACAATGCGGCCGTAGCCCGTAGGGTCATCCAGCTCAACGGTCAGCAGGCCCATCTGGCCAGGCACCACGTGCTTGAGCAGGCGTTGCAAGGTTTCCACTTCAATCAGCGGGACATCGCCGTAGAGGATCAATACCGTGTCCGCAGTGATGAAAGGCACAGCCTGCGCGGTCGCGTGGCCGGTGCCCAGTTGCTTGTCTTGCAATACGAAATTCAGATCGTCCGCAGCCAGACGCTCACGGACCACGTCGGCACCGTGGCCAATCACCACATGAATACGTTGTGGGTCCAACTGGCGGGCACTGTGGATAACATGGCCCAGCATGGAGTTGCCGGCTACCGGATGCAGTACCTTGGGCAGGGCTGAACGCATGCGGGTGCCCTGGCCTGCGGCGAGAATGACGATTTCAAGAGACATGAATGGCTACCAATCCTGGGCGGTCCGGGTTCAGACCAAAGAAGTGTTTTGCAAAAAAAGAAAAAGGGTAGCCGAGGCTACCCTTTTTAATCAATCACGCATGAAACAAAACGGCGACGCCGCTTACTTCTTGCGGATCTGCTGGAGAGTACGCAGCTGGGCTGCGGCCTCGGCCAGACGGACTGCAGCAGCGCTGTAGTCGAAGTCTGCGCCTTTTTCGTTCAGCGCCTTCTCGGCAGCCTTGACGGCTTCCTGAGCGGAGGCTTCATCCAGGTCGCCAGCACGTTGCACGGTGTCGGCAAGTACCTTGACCATGTTCGGCTGAACCTCGAGGAAACCACCGGAGATGTAAAACACCTCACGTTCCCCGCCTTGCTTGGTCAGAGTGATCGGACCTGGCTTCAAGCTTGTGATCAGCGGGGCGTGACCCATGGCGATACCAAGATCACCCAGGTCACCGTGCGCTGTTACAAACTCGACCAGACCGGAGAAAATTTCTCCTTCCGCGCTGACGATATCGCAATGGACTGTCATAGCCATCTGATTGCCTCAACCTGATGAGCGCCCGTTTCCGGGCGCCAGGATTACAGTTTCTTGGCTTTCTCGATCGCTTCTTCGATGCCGCCGACCATGTAGAACGCTTGTTCTGGCAGGTGGTCGTAGTCACCGTTGAGGATGCCTTTGAAGCCAGCAATGGTGTCTTTCAGGGAAACGTATTTACCCGAGGCACCGGTGAAGACTTCAGCCACGAAGAACGGCTGCGACAAGAAACGCTGGATCTTACGAGCACGGTTTACCAACTGCTTGTCGGCTTCCGACAGCTCGTCCATACCCAGGATCGCAATGATGTCCTTCAGTTCTTTGTAACGCTGCAGCACGTACTGAACACCGCGAGCGGTGTCGTAGTGCTCCTGGCCGATCACGTTCGGGTCCAGCTGGCGCGAAGTCGAGTCGAGTGGATCGACCGCTGGGTAGATACCCAGGGAAGCGATGTCACGGGACAGAACGACGGTGGCGTCCAAGTGGGCGAAGGTGGTGGCTGGCGACGGGTCGGTCAAGTCATCCGCAGGTACGTATACCGCTTGGATCGAGGTGATCGAACCTTCCTTGGTCGAAGTGATACGCTCTTGCAGAACGCCCATCTCTTCAGCCAGGGTCGGCTGGTAACCTACTGCCGAAGGCATACGGCCCAGCAGTGCGGATACTTCAGTACCGGCCAGGGTGTAACGGTAGATGTTGTCGACGAACAGCAGAACGTCGTTACCTTCGTCACGGAACTTCTCGGCCATGGTCAGGCCAGTCAGGGCTACGCGCAGACGGTTTCCCGGCGGCTCGTTCATCTGACCGTAAACCAGTGCCACTTTGTCCAGAACGTTGGAGTCCTTCATCTCGTGGTAGAAGTCGTTACCCTCACGAGTACGCTCACCAACACCTGCGAACACGGAATAACCGCTGTGCTCGATGGCGATGTTACGGATCAGTTCCATCATGTTTACGGTCTTGCCAACACCGGCACCACCGAACAGACCGACTTTACCGCCTTTGGCGAACGGGCAAACCAAGTCGATGACCTTGATGCCGGTTTCCAGCAGGTCGTTGCCGCCCGCTTGTTCTGCGAACGAAGGTGCTGCGCGGTGAATGCCCCAGCGCTCTTCGGTGGCAATCGGGCCAGCTTCGTCGATAGGGTTGCCCAGTACGTCCATGATCCGGCCCAGAGTCGCTTTACCGACCGGTACGGAGATGGCAGCGCCAGTGTCGACAACGTCCAGACCGCGCTTCAAGCCTTCGGTGGAACCCATCGCAATGGTACGAACTACGCCGTCGCCCAGCTGCTGCTGAACTTCCAGGGTAGTTTCCGCGCCTTGTACTTTCAGCGCGTTGTAGATGCTCGGTACGCTGTCGCGTGGAAATTCCACGTCGATAACGGCGCCGATGATTTGAACGATACGTCCGCTACTCATAGCTGGATCCTCTGAATATTTGAACCGTTAAACCGCGGCAGCGCCGCCGACGATTTCCGAGATCTCTTGGGTGATCGCAGCCTGACGCGCCTTGTTGTAGATCAGCTGCAAATCGCTGATCAGATCACCGGCGTTATCGGTAGCGTTTTTCATCGCGATCATCCGCGCCGCTTGTTCAGCTGCGTTGTTCTCGACCACCGCCTGGTACACCTGCGACTCCACGTAGCGCACCATCAAGCCGTCAAGCAGCTCTTTGGCGTCTGGTTCGTAGAGGTAGTCCCAGTGGTGCTTGAGTTCCTGATCCGGAGTCGCCACCAGTGGAATCAATTGCTCCACGGTTGGCTGCTGGGTCATGGTGTTGATGAACTTGTTGGATACCACGGAGAGGCGGTCAATACGGCCTTCCAGGTACGCATCCAGCATCACCTTCACACTGCCGATCAAATCATTGATCGACGGCTCTTCACCCAGGTGGCTGATAGCTGCAACGACGTTACCGCCGAAGTTGCGGAAAAAGGCCGCACCCTTGCTACCAACAACACACAGATCAATCTCGACGCCGTTTTCGCGGTTTACCGCCATGTCCTTGACCAGGGCCTTGAACAGGTTGGTATTCAGACCACCGCACAAACCACGGTCACTGCTCACTACCACATAACCCACACGCTTGACGGCGCGGTCGATCATGAACGGGTGGCGGTATTCCGGGTTGGCGTTGGCCAGATGCCCAATTACCTGGCGGATACGCTCCGCATAAGGACGGCTAGCAGCCATGCGCATTTGTGCCTTGCGCATTTTGCTGACCGCCACTTTTTCCATGGCGCTGGTAATTTTTTGCGTGCTTTTGATGCTCGCAATCTTACTGCGAATCTCTTTTGCGCCTGCCATGTAACACCTATCAGGTTAGCAAGCGGGAGCCTTGCGGCTCCCGCTGCGGCTTACCAGGTTTGGGTGGCCTTGAACTTCTCGATACCGGCTTTCATGCCAGCGTCGATATCGTCATTGAAGTCACCCTTCACGTTGATCTTCGCCATCAATTCGGCGTGATCGCGGTTGAAGTAAGCAATCAGCGCTTGTTCAAAGCTGCCGACCTTGGCGATTTCAACGTCGGTCAGGAACCCACGCTCAGCGGCATACAGCGACAACGCCATGTCAGCGATCGACATTGGGGCGTATTGCTTCTGCTTCATCAGCTCGGTAACGCGCTGACCATGCTCAAGTTGCTTACGGGTCGCTTCGTCCAGGTCAGAAGCGAACTGGGCGAATGCCGCCAGTTCACGATACTGAGCCAGAGCGGTACGGATACCACCGGAGAGCTTCTTGATGATCTTGGTCTGAGCGGCACCACCCACACGGGATACCGAAACACCGGCGTTCACTGCAGGGCGGATGCCCGAGTTGAACATGGCCGATTCCAGGAAGATCTGACCGTCGGTGATGGAAATCACGTTGGTCGGAACGAACGCGGAAACGTCGCCAGCCTGGGTTTCGATGATCGGCAGTGCGGTCAGGGAACCGGTTTTGCCGGTCACTGCGCCGTTGGTGAACTTCTCTACGTACTCTTCGGAAACGCGGGATGCGCGCTCCAGCAGACGGGAGTGGAGATAGAACACGTCGCCTGGGTAAGCTTCACGGCCTGGTGGACGGCGCAGCAGCAGGGAAATCTGGCGATAAGCCACTGCTTGCTTGGACAGATCGTCATAAACGATCAGCGCGTCTTCACCGCGGTCGCGGAAGAATTCACCCATGGTGCAGCCGGAGTACGGTGCCAGGAATTGCAGCGCAGGAGATTCCGAAGCACTGGCAGCCACGATGATCGTGTTGGCCAGGGCGCCGTTTTCTTCCAGCTTGCGAACTACGTTGGCGATGGTCGATTGCTTCTGACCGATGGCTACGTAGACGCAGAAAATGCCGCTGTCTTTCTGGTTGATGATCGCGTCGATCGCCAGAGCGGTTTTACCGATCTGACGGTCACCGATGATCAGCTCACGCTGGCCACGGCCGACTGGGATCATGGCATCGACAGCCTTGTAGCCAGTCTGTACAGGCTGGTCTACCGACTTACGCCAGATCACGCCTGGAGCAACTTTCTCGACCGCGTCGGTCTCGGTGTTGCCCAGTGGACCTTTACCGTCAACAGGGTTACCCAGTGCGTCGACTACGCGACCCAGCAGTTCCTTACCAACCGGAACTTCCAGGATGCGGCCTGTGCACTTGGCGCTCATGCCTTCAGCCAGACTGGTGTACGCGCCCAATACAACGGCACCTACGGAGTCTTGCTCCAGGTTGAGGGCCATACCGTAGACGCCGCCCGGAAACTCGATCATCTCGCCGTACATTACGTCGGCCAGACCGTGAATCCGCACGATGCCGTCAGATACGCTGACGACAGTGCCTTCGTTACGGGCTTGGGAGGTCACATCGAGCTTGTCGATGCGGCCCTTGATAATTTCACTTATTTCGGAAGGATTGAGTTGCTGCATTGCTCTGCTGCCCCTTCAAACTCAAGATTTCAATGCTTCGGCAAGTTTCGCGATTTTGCCGCGAATCGAGCCATCGATAACCAGGTCGCCGGCACGGATAACAACACCACCAATAAGCGATGCGTCCTCCGAAGCTTGCAGGCGCACTTCCCGATTGAGTCGTGCACTGAGAACCTTGGCGAGTTTGTCTTGCTGTTCTTGGTTCAATGCGAAAGCACTGGTCACTTCAACGTCTACCGATTTCTCTGCTTCGGCCTTGTACAGGTCGAACAGAGCGGCGATCTCCGGCAATAGCGGGAGACGGTCGTTTTCGGCAATGACGTGGATGAAGTTCTGCACCTTCACATCAAACTTGTCGCCGCACACTTCAATAAAAGTGGCGGCCTTGTCTGCGCTCGTCAGGCGCGGGGCCTTGAGCACGCGCTGCATTGTGTCGTCTTGCGACACTGCTGCAGCCAGGCCGAGCATGGCTGACCAAGAGGCCAGCTGCTGGTGGGCCTGGGCGTGCTCGAAGGCTGCCTTAGCGTAAGGTCGGGCCAACGTGGTCAGTTCTGCCATGATCGCCCTCGCTTAAATTTCAGCAGCCAGTTTGTTAACCAGCTCCGCGTGCGCGTTTTGATCGATTGTGGCACCGAGGATCTTCTCAGCACCGCCAACGGCCAGAGCACCCAGTTGGGCACGCAGCGCGTCTTTGACACCGTTCAGTTCCTGTTCGATCTCGGCATGAGCCGAAGCCTTCACACGGTCAGCTTCGACGCGGGCTTTTTCAACAGCCTCTTCGACGATCTGGTTACCGCGTTTCTTGGCTTGCTCAATGATCTCGGCTGCCTGTGCTTTAGCTTCGCGCAGTTGCTGACCCACTTTCTCGTGGGCCAACTCCAGGTCGCGAGCTGCACGGCTGGCAGCGTCCAAACCATCCGCGATCTTCTTCTGACGTTCGTGCAAAGCCGCGATGACCGGAGGCCACACGAACTTCATGCAAAACACTACAAAAATGAAGAACGCAACGGATTGGCCAATCAGGGTTGCATTAATGTTCACGCCAACACCTCGCTCATTCGTTGTCCATCACCCCAATCACTCGAAAAGTCGAGTGATTAGCCAGCGAGTTGACCAACGAAGGGGTTCGCGAAGGTGAAGAACAGTGCGATACCAACGCCGATCATGGTCACGGCGTCGAGCAGGCCGGCGACGATGAACATTTTAACTTGCAGCATTGGGACCATTTCTGGCTGACGCGCTGCGCCTTCCAGGAATTTGCCGCCCAGCAGGCCGAAACCAATGGCAGTACCCAGGGCGCCCAGGCCGATCAACAGTGCAACAGCGATAGCGGTTAGACCAACTACAGTTTCCATCTTTCCTCCCGACTTTTACGTCGTATGGTTTAGGTTTTTTAGATTTTAAAGCGGTAAAACAAATCGTTTCATAGCCCTGTTGGGCCACCTTCCCGTTTGACCGGGAAGGACATCAGACTAGTCGAGACTGGTCTTAATGGTTCTCTTCGTGCGCCATCGACAGGTAGACGATGGTCAGCATCATGAAGATGAAGGCCTGCAGGGTAATGATCAGGATGTGGAACACAGCCCACGCCCACTGCAGAACTACGCCCAGGCCGCTAAGCCAGAGCAGACCGCTGCCGAACATCACAGCGATCAGAATGAACACCAGCTCGCCGGCATACATGTTGCCGAACAGTCGCAGAGCCAGGGAAATCGGCTTGGCGATCAGGGTGACGAATTCCAGCAGGAAGTTCACCGGGATCAGCAGGGCTTGAACGAAGATGTTCTTGCTGCCGAACGGGTGCAGGGTCAGTTCGCCGATGAAGCCGCCGATGCCCTTGACCTTGATGCTGTAGAAAATGATCAGCGCGAATACCGACAGAGCCATGCCCAGTGTGGCGTTCGGGTCAGTGGTGGATACGGCGCGGAATGGAATGTGCGGGTCGCCGGAGATCGCCATGGCCAACTGAGGAATCCAGTCCACCGGAATCAGGTCGACGGCGTTCATCAGGAACACCCAGACGAAGATGGTCAGTGCCAGCGGTGCAATCACCGGGCTACGGCCATGGAAGCTGTCTTTCACGCTGCCATCGACGAATTCGACCAATACTTCAACGAAGTTCTGCAAAGCACCTGGCTGACCGGAAGTCGCCTTCTTTGCCGCCATGCGGAAAATCAGAACGAAGATCAGGCCCAATGCGACCGACCAACCCAGAGTATCCAGGTGGAAAGCCCAGAAACCCATTTCTTTGGCTTCTGCTGCGGTGTGGGCAAAGCCCCAGCCGCCATTAGGAAGCTGACCGAAGGTCAGGTTCTGCAAGTGGTGCTGGATATAGCCCGAAGCGGTTGTTTCTGCCATGGTTGCCTCAAACGCCCTAAGGTTTCGAAAGTCTTGTTTTCATTAGCAGGGGAGCGAACCAGCTGACCAGTTGGGTCAACACGAAGACGCCGAATACAGCCAGCGGCGCCAATGGCTTCACACCTGCAAAGGTCAGTGCAAACAGCACTGCCGTCAAAATCAGTTTCCCCGCCTCGCCGGCATAAAAAGACCGGACGATAGCCTGGGCTGCTCGGGCGCCGGAAAACCGAAAGGCCCTGTGAGCAAAATACATATTGGGCAGCAAGGCTATCAGGCCTCCGCAGAGTCCTGAATACCCGGCTACGACTCCATGCCAATACCAAAGCGCCAATGCGGCGATCAGCAAAATGACAAATTGAGCCATTAGAACCGGAAAAACAGCCAAGCGATGGAACGGCAACGTGTTTGGCGTGCGGGTTTCCATCACTCTTGCTCCTCAATGGTCGGCTGCCGGAAATCAATAACTTGGCATAATTTGTGCCGACAAAATGCGCGCAGAGTATAGGGGCGGTTCAGCCCCTATTCAACTGTCGGGTAGTGATTTCCGATCACGCGCTACATAAGCAAATGTTTCAGCGGATGTGGGCAAGGACGCCTTGAAGCTCGTCAAGGGAGTTATATCCGATGACCAATTGCCCTTTGCCCTTCTTGCCGTGACGAATTTGCACCGCAGAGCCCAGGCGCTCGGCCAGGCGCTGCTCGAGTCGTGCGATATCGGGATCAGGTTTGGCGGTTTCGACCGGTGCAGGTTTGCCGCTGAGCCACTGGCGCACCAGCGCTTCAGTCTGACGCACGGTCAGGCCTCGTGCGACAACGTGTCGCGCCCCTTCAATCTGTTGATTTTCCGGCAAACCGAGCAATGCACGGGCATGGCCCATTTCCAGGTCGCCGTGGGACAACATGGTCTTGATCACTTCCGGCAGCGCGATCAAACGCAACAAGTTGGACACGGTGACGCGGGACTTGCCCACTGCCTCGGCCACTTGTTGCTGGGTGAGCTGGAATTCCTGCTGCAAACGCTGCAACGCAATCGCTTCTTCGATCGGGTTGAGGTCTTCACGCTGGATATTCTCGATCAACGCCATGGCGATCGCGGTTTCATCCGGTACATCGCGCACCATCGCCGGGATGGTTTCCTTGCCGGCCTGCTGGCTGGCACGCCAGCGGCGCTCCCCGGCGATGATCTCAAAGCGGCCACCGCCAATGGGGCGCACTACGATGGGCTGCATCACGCCCTGGGCCTTGATCGAGTTGGACAGTTCTTCCAGGGCCTGGGGGTCCATGTCCCGACGTGGCTGGTATTTGCCCCGCTGGATCAGGTCCAGCGGCAAGTGCTGCAACTCGCGCTCGTCGGCCTGCACCGCTTGTTCTTCAAGCGATGTGACGGTCGGACCACTCAACAGTGCATCCAGTCCACGTCCGAGACCTCGTTTCTTGACGGCCATGGGGATTCCTTAAGTTGGCTGGGCTGCAGCGGTGCGTGAATTACGGCGTTGGCGACGAACCATCTCGCCAGCCAATGCCAGGTAGGCAATGGCACCACGCGAGGATTTGTCGTACGCCAGCGCGGGCATGCCATAGCTTGGCGCTTCGGCCAGGCGGATGTTGCGTGGAATCACGGTGTCGTACAACTGATCGCCAAAGTGCTCCTTGAGCTGCGCCGATACATCGTTCATCAGGCTCAGGCGCGGGTCATACATCGTACGCAGCAGGCCTTCGACTTTCAGGTTCGGGTTGAGCAACTCGGCAATTCGCTTGATGTTATCCACAAGGTCGCTCAAGCCTTCGAGAGCGAAGTACTCGCACTGCATGGGGATAATTACCCCATCGGCGGCAACCAGCGCGTTAAGCGTGAGCATCGACAGCGACGGTGGGCAGTCGATCAAAATGTAATCGTAGTTTTCGCGAATGGGCGCCAGGGCGCTGCGCAGACGGCTTTCTTTCATCTGCATTTCCAGCAGCACCACTTCCGCCGCGGTCAGATCGCGGTTGGCCGGCAGCAGTTGGTAACCGCCGTGCTCGGAATAGTGCATGGCCTGGGCCAGGTCGCATTCGCCAATCAGCAAATCGTAGACCGAGTTTTCCAGGCCGTGTTTATCCACACCGCTACCCATGGTGGCGTTGCCCTGTGGATCGAGATCGATCAACAGCACCCGACGCTTGGTCGCGACCAGGGATGCTGCGAGGTTGATACAGGTGGTGGTTTTACCCACGCCACCTTTCTGGTTCGCTATCGCGAATACCTTAGCCATTCTTGCTTGTGTTCCCAATCATGCCGTGCGGCGCAGTATCAGCAGATGGCGTTGGCCTTGGCAACCAGGTACGGCCAAGGCGTGTTCGCTATCGAGGTGGAAGTCTGCCGGCAATGCTAACAGCTCGTCGCTTGGATGAACGCCCTTCATTGCCAACCAGCGGGTATCACGGTCGCCCAGGTGGCGTGTCCAGTTGCTGAAGTTCTCCATGCTGCTGAACGCCCGAGACACGATCCCGTTGAAAGGCAGTTCAGGCGTGAATGCTTCGACACGACTGTGGATAACTTGCAGGTTATCCAGCTTGAGTTCGAGTTTGACCTGGGTCAGGAAGCGGGTTTTCTTGCCGTTGCTGTCCAGGCAGGTCACGTGGGACTCGGGAAACAGGATCGCCAACGGGATGCCAGGCATGCCGCCGCCGCTGCCCACATCGAGCCAACGGCCATTTTCGATAAACGGCATCACGCTGAGGCTGTCGAGCAAATGCCGCGACACCATCTCGTCTGGGTCACGCACTGCTGTCAGGTTGTAAGCCTTGTTCCATTTGATCAACAGGGCCAGGTAGCCCAGCAGTAGCTCATGCTGGGCTTCGGTCAGGGCTACGCCCAACTGACGCGCTCCTGTGGATAACTCTTCGGCGTGTTGCGAGGTGACCAACGAACTCAAGCGCTTTGCTCCAACTGACGGCCCGCGCCGCGTTTTTTCAAATGAATCATCAACAGCGAGATGGCTGCCGGAGTGACGCCAGGGATACGTGAAGCCTGCCCGAGGGTTTCCGGCCGAGTTATCCCCAACTTGCTTTGAATTTCCTTCGACAACCCGGAAATCCCGCTGTAGTCGATATCCACAGGCAGTTTGGTGTCTTCACTGGCTCGCAGCCGGGCGATCTCGTCCTGCTGGCGATCAATGTAGCCTGCGTATTTGGTCTTGATTTCAACCTGTTCAGCAACCTGTGGGTCTTCTGCGCCCTGGCCAGTCACTTCGACCAGACCAGCGTAGTCGATTTCCGGGCGGGAAAGCAGGTTGAGCAAGTTGTACTCATGGGTCAACGGCGTGCCGAATTTTTCTGCAATGGCGTCGCCTTGCTCCGTGCCCGGGCGAACCCAGGTACTTTTCAGACGCTGTTCTTCGAGCGCAATGCTTTCGCGTTTTTTGCAGAAGGCCGCCCAGCGGGCGTCATCGACCAGGCCCAGCTCGCGACCTTTTTCGGTCAAGCGCAGGTCGGCGTTGTCTTCGCGCAGGATCAGACGGTATTCCGCCCGAGATGTGAACATCCGGTACGGTTCCTGGGTACCCAGGGTAATCAGGTCGTCGACCAATACGCCGATGTAGGCTTCATCGCGACGCGGGCACCAGCTGTCTTTGCCTTGTGCACGCAATGCTGCGTTGGTCCCGGCCAGCAAACCTTGGGCCCCGGCTTCTTCATAACCGGTAGTGCCGTTGATTTGGCCGGCGAAGAACAGGCCGCCGATCACTTTGGTTTCCAGGCTGTATTTCAGGTCGCGCGGGTCGAAGTAGTCGTACTCGATGGCGTAGCCCGGACGCACGATGTGCGCGTTTTCCATACCGCGAATCGACTGCACGATCTGGATTTGCACATCGAACGGCAGCGAAGTGGAAATTCCGTTGGGGTACAGCTCGTGGGTGGTCAAGCCTTCGGGTTCGATAAAGACCTGGTGGCTTTCCTTGTCGGCAAAGCGGTGGATCTTGTCTTCGATCGACGGGCAATAACGCGGGCCAATGCCTTCGATCACCCCGGAATACATCGGCGAACGATCAAGGTTCGCGGCAATGATTTCGTGGGTTCGGGCGTTGGTGTGGGTAATCCAGCAGCTGACCTGTTTCGGGTGCTGTTCTTTGGAACCCATGAACGACATGACCGGGATCGGCGTGTCGCCGGCTTGCTCGGTCATCATCGAGAAATCCACAGAACGCCCATCAATGCGTGGCGGGGTTCCGGTTTTCAAACGGCCGACGCGCAGCGGTAGTTCACGCAGACGTTTTGCCAAGGCAATCGACGGCGGGTCACCGGCACGACCACCGGAATAATTTTGCATACCGATGTGGATAAGTCCGCCGAGGAACGTGCCCGTGGTCAGTACGACCGAATCTGCATGAAAACGCAGACCCATTTGCGTAACGACACCGCGTACCTGGTCCTGCTCGACGATCAAGTCATCGGCGGCCTGCTGAAATATCCACAGGTTCGGCTGGTTTTCCAGGGTTTCGCGTACCGCTGCCTTGTACAGGATGCGGTCGGCCTGAGCCCGGGTAGCACGTACGGCCGGGCCTTTGCGGCTGTTGAGCACGCGAAATTGAATACCACCCTTGTCGGTGGCCATCGCCATTACCCCGCCAAGGGCATCGATTTCCTTGACCAGATGGCTTTTGCCAATCCCGCCAATTGCGGGGTTGCAACTCATGGCACCGAGGGTTTCCACGTTATGCGTCAGCAACAGGGTTTTTACGCCCATGCGTGCTGACGCCAGTGCTGCCTCGGTACCGGCATGACCGCCGCCGATGACGATCACTTCAAAACGGGAAGGGAAATCCACCACGCACCTCGTGCCTGCTTATGTAGGTAATCAGGAATTGTTTGTTGAAAGGGTTCTACAGCTTTGGCGGCAAGTATAGGGACTTCGCCCTTCCTAAAGAACCCTTTGCACAAAATTTAACCAGCTGTGGATGAATCACAGACAATAGAAATTAAAAGAGAGAAATTTATTAAATCTTTGTTTTTATGTTTATTTATACTGAGCAACATTTCTGTGGATAGATCTCTGCAGGCCTTTATTTTCAATGTGTACAGCGATTCAAAACGTTGTGGTCATCTGCCGATGAGGCCCTTGGATAAGTGCTTTAAGCCTGTGGATTAAACGACTGGTTATCCACAGGTGGGTTTTTACTCAGGTTTCAGGCCCTGTTATCAACTGGGCACAACCGCGGTTATTCACAGGGCTTAATCCACAGAAACGGCCGATTTCGTCCATGGCAAAGCTGGGAATTAATCCCGGGTGGGACAAAAACAGATCTATTGTGGGAAAACACTGGGCCAGTTAATAATAGCGATTATCATTAACCTACCTTGTCGCGCCTATGCCTTCCTCCTCACATACCGCAGCGGTCCAGCACATCTATGAACAGCACCATTCGTGGTTGCGCGGATGGCTCAAGGGAAAATTGCATAACGCCAGCGATGCAGCCGATGTGGCCCACGATACGTTCGTGCGCATGCTCGGTGGATGTCACGCAGCGCAGATCCGTGAACCACGGGACTATCTGACGACCATCGCCAGGGGTCTGGTGATTGACCGCTATCGGCGGCACGCCATCGAGCAGGCCTACAGGCAAACCCTGGCAGAGCGTCCCGAAACCACAGCTATCAGTGAAGAAGACAAGGCAATCATCATCGAAACCCTAGTGGCTGTGGATAAAGCGCTGTCTGGCCTGGGTGAGCGGGCACGGCGAATTTTCGTGCTCGCACAGATTGAAGGGCTGACTTATCAAAAGATCGCCGATCAACTGCAGGTATCGCTGACCACGGTGAAGAAACACATGATCCGCGCCCTCACCGAATGCTCCCTGATCATGGCCAGCCGGTAATGGTCAGCCCCGACCGCAAGACGTTCGAGGCCGCTGCCAGTTGGTACGTGCAATTTCAGTCGCAACCACCGACGCCCGCACAACATCAAGCCTGGCAGCAGTGGCTTAATCGTGACCCATCCCACCAGGCGGCTTGGAACCAGATGGAGCAGTTGCAGCGCAGCCTTGGAGCCCTGTCCCCTGACCTCACACGCCGCGCGTTGTCCACCACGCAACAGCGGCGCCAGGTCCTCAAGTGGATGCTGGTGCTCGGCGGCAGTGGCTATCTGGGGTGGAACGTCCAGCAACATACGTCGCTGGGCAACATATGGGCTGATTACCGCACGTCGGTGGGCCAGAGGCGACGCATCGAGCTGGCGGATGGCACGCAGATCAATCTCAATACTCATACCGCTATCGATGTGGCATTTGATGGGCGACAACGTTTGATCCGTCTGCGCGAGGGTGAAGTGCTTATCCACACCGGCACACGGGGTGGGCACTTACCGTTTTATGTCGAAACTCGCCAAGGCCGGGTCCAGGCGCTGGGCACTCGGTTTACTGTGCGCCAACTGCCGGACGCCACGCGGGTTGGTGTCTTGGAAGAACGGGTTGAGATATCCCCCGGCGACCAACCCGAACTTCGCCGCACTATTGGCGCGGGTGAGAGCGCAGAGTTTGATCGGCGCAATGTGCGCGCTGCCCAGCGATATGGCGGAGTACAGGCCGCCTGGGTCGATGGCCAACTGATCGTGCTCGATGCTCGGCTGGAAGAAGTTATCGATGAGTTGGCGCGCTATCGGCCGGGCGTATTGCACTGCGACCCAGCCTCTGCAGGCCTACGCGTTTCCGGGACCTTCCGTCTGGACTCAACCGATGCCGTCCTCACTAACCTGCAAGCGAGCCTGCCGATTCAAGTGAAATACTTTACGCGCTATTGGGTGTCGGTCACCCGAATCGGCTGATCGAAAAAATAATCCACAGAGGGTTATCTTTTTTTGACCTGGTGCGGCCCTACAGGTAATCACGACGCTACCTTCAGGGCTTACTCACCTATGCGCCTTCCCACCCCGCTCCGCAAACGACTTTCCTGCCACAGCATGACCTACGGTCTGCAGTTCATCACCGCTACCACCGGTGTGTTGTTAGCCACCGCCGTCACGGCCGCCAGCGCAACGCAATACTATGCAATTGCCGCTGGCCCGCTGGACAATGCGTTGAGCCAGTTTGCTGCCAGGGCCAATGTGATTCTGTCCTTCTCCCCCCAGCAAACCGCGCGTTTGAATACGCCGGGGCTGCAAGGTGACTATTCGGTGGACCAGGGCTTTGCGCTGCTGCTGCAGAACTCGGACCTGCAGGCGGTCGCACAAGCTCCCGGCAGCTATGTATTACAGGCGGCCCCTGCTGGCCGACTCACGTTGGCACCCACCACTGTGAGCACTTATCAACAGGGCGGCTTCAATCAAGAGATCGCCGGGGATGTAGGCTACAAGGCGCAGAACAGCCGGATCGGCACGAAGACCAGCACACCGCTGTCCGAGACTCCGCGTTCGGTGTCCGTTGTCACTGGCCAGCGTATCAAGGACCAGAAATCTCAAACCCTGACAGACGTGTTGGGCTACGTACCGGGAATCTTCGCCCCACCGTTCGCTGCGGGCGACGGCTTGGCAGGCGATCTGTTTTTCATTCGCGGTTTCAATGCCACGGATTACGGCTACGGCCTGCTGCGAGATGGCCTGCGAGTTCAAGGCAATCGATACGACACCACCAGCGAACCCTACGGCCTGGAACGGGTCGAGATTTTCCGCGGCCCGTCTTCCCTGCTCTACGGTGAAAACGCACCCGGTGGTTTGGTTAATCTGGTGAGTAAACACCCGACTGCAACCCCGCAAGGCGAGGTGCAGGTGAATTATGGTTCGAATAATCGACGCCAGTTGGGTGTGGATATCTCGGGCCCGCTCAACGACAGTGACAATATTCTGGGCCGGGTGGTGATGCTGGGGCGTAAATCCGACACACAGACCGATCACGTCCCGGACGATCGTCTATATATCGCGCCATCCCTGACCCTGAACTTCGACGACTACAACACCCTGACGCTGCTGGCCAACTACCAGAAAGACCATACCAACCTGGAACTTGGCCTACCCGCCGCCGGTACGCTGCTTACAAATCCCAACGGGAAGCTGTCCAAACACACCCTACTGGGCAATCCGGACTGGAACACATTTGAACGCGAAGCGTGGAGCACCAGCTATGAGTTCAGCCACAGCTTCAATGATGACTGGCAGTTCCGTCAGAACTCGCGCTATATGCAGTCACGCATCAACCGGCACGAAACCTGGCCTGGCTCATTGAATAACGGTGGCTTCGGCACCCGGCTGAACATGAACGCCTATGACCGCTACAACAAATCGATGGTCTATTCCCTGGATAACCAGCTCGAAGGCAAGTTCCAGTTGGGCAGTGTGGAAAACACAGTGCTATTGGGCGCCAGCTATGACCGAACCTCGTTCAATCAAGACTGGGATGCGGGTTTCGCCGGCACCATCGATGTGTATAACCCGGTGTACCTGCGCGACCCGCTCACTCCCCTGGCAGTGCAAAACACTTTGCTTGAACAGCAGATGAAAGGGGTTTATGCACAGATCCAAAGCAAATACGACCATTGGCTCTTTCTGCTCGGAGGCCGCCAGGATTGGGTCGACAGCAATTACCGAGACAAGGTCAAGCCATCGAGCAATATCAACTCACAGGATCGTAAATTCACTTACCAGGGCGGGGTGATGTACCAGTTCGACAACGGCCTTACGCCGTATGTCAGCTATTCCACCGCGTTTGTCCCCGTGCAGCAGATCTCCAACGCCGGCTCGCCGTTGAAACCGATCACCAGCAGCCAATATGAAGTGGGCGTTAAGTACGAACCGATCGGCTGGGATACGGCGATGACCGTGTCGGTGTATGACCTGCGCAAGCAGGACGATACCTACCTCGATGCCACCACCAACAGCTATCGCCAAGTCGGTGAAAGTCGCGCCAAGGGCGTGGAAGTCGAGGTCAACAGCAACATCAGCTCCAACTTCAACGTGACGGCGGCCTATACCTACACTGACGCCCGGATAACCAAGGATTCGGCCACTTCGCTGGTAGAAGGCCGTCAGATGACAGGCGTGCCGCGTAACCAGGCTTCGGTGTGGGGCAAATATCGCTTTCTCGACGGCCAACTCAAGGGTTTCTCCCTGGGCGGCGGGGTGCGCTATTTCGACAGTACCTTTTCCTACACCCCGCCTACGCTCTACGGGAAGCTGGACGCAGGAAGCGTCACCTTGGTGGATGCGGCACTGGGTTATCAGATCAACCCACACTGGTCGGTGGACCTGAACGCCAAGAACCTGTTCGACAAGGAATATGTATCCGGTTGCAACGATGCGGGGCGTTGCTATTGGGGTGACAGCCGTACCTTGCTCGGTACGGTGTCTTACAACTGGTAGACGAGGTGGATAACTCGGCTATTTGCCAATGCAAAAGCTGGAGAAAATCCGCCCCAGCAAATCATCCGAGCTGAAAGCGCCGGTGATTTCACCCAGCAGCTGCTGCGCCTGACGCAAATCTTCAGCCAGCAGCTCCCCAGCCCCCGCCAAGGTCAGCTGGGCCCGCCCGTGCTCCAGGGCCGCGCTGGCATGACGCAGCGCTTCCAGGTGCCTGCGCCGCGCACTGAAGCTGCTTTCCGAGGTCTGTTCGTAGCCCATGCATGCTTTAAGGTGCTCGCGCAGCAATTCCAGACCCTCGCCGGCCGATTTCGCGCTCAAGCTGATAGTGACGTGGCCATCTTCACTGGTTTCCAGGGCGATGGCTTCACCCGTAAGGTCGGCCTTGTTACGAATCAAGGTGACTTTGGCCGGGTCTGGCCGTTGTTCAAGAAATTCCGGCCACAAGGCAAAAGGATCCACAGCTTCAGGTGCAGTGGCATCCACCACCAGCAACACACGATCGGCTTCGCTGATCGCCTTGAGCGCACGTTCCACGCCGATCTTTTCCACCTGGTCGTCGGTATCGCGCAGACCTGCGGTGTCGACCACGTGCAGCGGCATACCGTCGATGTGGATATGTTCACGCAAGATATCCCGGGTAGTGCCGGCGATCTCGGTGACGATGGCCGCCTCGCGCCCTGCCAGAGCATTGAGTAGGCTGGATTTGCCGGCATTGGGCCGGCCGGCAATCACCACCGTCATACCATCGCGCAGCAAGGCGCCCTGCCCGGCTTCGCGCAGCACTGTGGATAACTCATCGCGGACTTTATCCAGCATCGCCAATACATGGCCATCCGCCAGGAAGTCTATTTCTTCTTCCGGAAAATCAATCGCGGCTTCGACGTA
The DNA here is from genome assembly GCF_052046095.1 of Pseudomonas sp. 22072. NCBI lineage: Bacteria > Pseudomonadati > Pseudomonadota > Gammaproteobacteria > Pseudomonadales > Pseudomonadaceae > Pseudomonas > Pseudomonas sp. 22072. The sequence goes on along the minus strand of NZ_JBQEQE010000001.1, from coordinate 122,997 downwards.
GATGCGCAGGCTGATCAGTTGCTCGGTCAAGTTATGCACACGCAGGGAAAAAGCCCCCTGCAATGAACGCAATGCGTTACGTGCAGCCTGTGCAGAACTGGCTTCGATCAAATCGGCGATGGCTTCGGCCTGGGCCAGGTCGAGCTTATCGTTCAAGAATGCGCGTTCGCTGAATTCCCCTGGTCTGGCCAGGCGGCAACCCAATTGCAAGCAGCGCTGCAGCAGCATGTCCAACACCACAGGACCACCGTGCCCTTGTAGTTCGAGGACATCTTCACCAGTGAACGAGTTTGGCCCTGGAAAATAGATGGCCAGCCCCTCGTCCAATACGCTGTGGTCGGCATCCAGGAACTGACCGTAATGGGCATAACGGGGTTTCAGCTCCCGGCCGCTGATAGCCTTGGCTGCCACGCCCGCCAATGGCCCGGAAATTCGAACGATGCCGACACCGCCCCGACCTTGAGCGGTAGCGACAGCAGCAATGGTTTCACGAGGAGCGCTCATCAGCGGGTTCCAGAACAAAAGTGACGGAAAGCAAAACGCCCCACTAGGGGGCGTCTTGAGTGGTTATCCACAGAGTAAATTACGCCTCGGCTTTTTTGGTAGCCGCTTCGATTTTACGTGTGATGTACCACTGTTGAGAGATCGACAACACGTTGTTGACCACCCAGTACAGTACCAAGCCAGCAGGGAACCACAGGAAGAAGAAGGTGAAGATGATTGGCATCATTTTCATTACCTTGGCCTGCATCGGATCCGGCGGGGTTGGGTTCAGACGCTGCTGGATAAACATGGTCGCGCCCATGATGATCGGCAGGATAAAGAACGGGTCTTTGATCGACAGGTCAGTTATCCACAGCATGAACGGCGCCTGGCGCATTTCAACGCTTTCCAGCAATACCCAGTAAAGCGACAGGAACACCGGCATCTGTACCAGAATCGGCAAGCATCCACCCAGCGGGTTGATCTTCTCTTTCTTGTACAACTCCATCATAGCCTGCGACATTTTCTGCCGGTCATCACCATGTTGTTCTTTCAGCGCGGCCAGTTTCGGGGCCACGGCACGCATACGCGCCATCGACTTGTAGCTGGCTGCCGACAGAGGGAAGAAAAGCCCTTTGATCAGCATGGTCAGGAAGATGATCGACCAGCCCCAGTTACCCACGATGCTGTGGATATGTTGCAACAGCCAGAAGATCGGCTGGGCAATGAACCACAGGAAGCCGTAGTCCACAGTCAATTCCAGGCCTGGGGACAACTCTTTCAGTACCGCCTGGCTTTTAGGACCGGCGTACAGGGTAGCGCTGGTTTCAGCCTTGGCACCTGGAGCAACGGTCAACGCCGGGCCAGTGAAGCCAATGATGTAATTGCCCTGGCTGTCCTTGCGGGTTTGAACCAGGTTCGCGTCACCCTTGTTCGGAATCCAGGCGGTCACGAAATAGTGCTGCAGCCACGCTACCCAGCCACCTTGGACGGTTTCTTTCAGCGTGCCCTTGTCGATATCTTTCATCGACACTTTTTTGTACGGCTCGTTACTTGTCCACAGGGCGGCGCCCAGGTAAGTGGCGGTGCCGGTGGCGGTGCTGGAAGACGGATCGGAGCTGGCGTCACGCTTGAGCTGGGCAAACAGGTTGCCACTCCAGGCTTTGTCGCTGGTGTTGTCGATCAGGTAAGTGACCTTCAAATCGTACAAACCGCGGGTAAAGCTGAAACGCTTGATGTAGTTGACACCGTCGAGGCTGAATTTCAGGTCGACGTTCAACTGGTTCTGGCCGTCTGCCAGTTGATAAGTCTTTTGTTCGGTCGAATAAACCGGACGACCGGTAGCACGTGCATCCGGACCATTGGTACCAGTCAGGCCGCTTTGTGCCAGATAAGTACGTTCACCGCCGTTATCGAACAGTTGGAACGGCACATCCGGATGGTCTTGGCGACGTGGATACAGCGGCAGCTTCAGCTGTGCGATATCACCACCCTGTGGGTCGATAGCCAACTCGAGCACATCCGTTTTCACGTGGATGAGGTCTTTGTTGGTGACCACTGGCGTTTCTAACGGGGCACTTGTCTCGCCATTCGCGCTGGGTACATCGGCACTCGCGGACGCATTGTTACCCAGCGGGGTGTCCGGAATAGCCGGCGCAGCCTGATTGGTAGCAACATTCTGAGTCGGCAGGGCAGCCTGACCGTAGTCCTGGTTCCATTTAAGGACCATGACATAGGACACGATTGCCAGGGCGACGATCAGGATTGTGCGTTTAATATCCATGATTACTCGGCCATCGAAGAAGAACGGGAGGTAGGGATAGGTGGAACCGGGTCATAACCACCGGGATTCCACGGATGACAGCGACCTAAACGACGAAAGGTCAGCCAGCCACCGCGCAGAAGACCATGATTTTCTATGGCCTCTAACGCGTAGCAGGAACAACTGGGGTAGAAACGACAGTGACTGGCCATCAGAGGACTAATGGCATAGCGATAAAACTGGATCGGAACGATTGCCAGTTTACGCATCAAGGCTGTCTACCCCTACAGTTTCGGTGCTGACTGCTGGTGCTGGCTTGTGGGTACGCGCCAAACGTTTCCAGAGCTTGCCGAAATGCTGAATCAATTCGGGGTTTTCTACATCACCCAAGCCTTTGCGCGCGACGATAACAATATCCCAACCAACCAGAGTGTCCTGGTGGAGGCGAAACGATTCGCGCATCAGACGCTTGAGGCGATTGCGCTCAACGGAGAGCTTTACGCTCTTCTTGCCGATCACCAACCCGAGACGGGGGTGATCAAGATCGTTGTTACGCGCAAGGAGCAGGAGATTTTTCCCCGGAACCTTGCCGGTGGGGGAGTCAAAGACTGCCTTGAAATGCCGGGGGGTTAGCAGACGCTTTTCCCGACTGAAGTCCTGACTCACCACCAGTACCGGATTATCAAACTGCCAGACGCGCACGACCTTTGGCGCGGCGACGCGACAGGACAGCACGGCCGTTCTTGGTAGCCATGCGAGCACGGAAGCCGTGAGTACGGGCGCGTTTGATGGTGCTTGGTTGGAAAGTACGTTTCATGGCGTTGTTACCTGGTTCGTCCACAACGGGCCGGAATGGCCCCCGTTTTAAGAGACCGGCGATTCTAGAGAAAGCAAGCCTCTAGGTCAATTTCCAACCAGCTTTTCCTTTAATTAGATGTCGACGGGGTCCTGACGCCCTTCTCCCCGCTTGGCTTCCATCCGGCATGCGATAGATATAAAAATAAAGAAGGAAGTTATTTAAAGCTTTTCTGTAAAGCTTATAAAAGCTAGGAGCGCGATCATCTGTGGATAACTGCCTTTAGACCTTGTTCCGCGTGGTGTACAGAGAATGACAACACGGGGGAGAAGCAGTGCTCTGCCTGTGCTGCGCTATCGGATAAGCTGTGTGTGGAACGGGCAGTTATCCACAGGCCAGTTACCCACAGACTTTTGACCCCGCTTGTGCAACGAGCTCAGGTGGGTTTATCCACAGAGCTTATGCACAGACCACTGGTCGCCTTTTTAGCGGTTAAAGCATTGATTTTGGGTGGCCTGTGAGCAACCTACATGTGGATAAGTGGACGGCTGGTCGCTACAATGGCGGCTGTTTTTGCCTCACCGGCTTTCAACTTAGGGGATATCCGTGTCAGTGGAACTTTGGCAGCAGTGCGTGGAGCTTTTGCGCGATGAGCTGCCTGCCCAGCAATTCAACACCTGGATCCGTCCGCTACAGGTCGAAGCCGAAGGCGACGAGTTGCGTGTCTATGCGCCCAATCGTTTTGTCCTCGACTGGGTCAACGAGAAGTACCTGGGCCGCGTTCTCGAATTGCTCGATGAACATGGCAACGGTCTGGCGCCTGCTCTCTCCTTATTAATAGGCAGCAAGCGCAGCTCGGCTCCCCGCGCCGCGCCGAATGCGCCATTGGCCGCCGCTGCGTCGCAAGCCCAGGCCGCAGTGGCGCCTGTCGCCGCAGCACCTGCACCGACATCTGCGCCGTCCAAGCCGTCTTCGCGCAAAAATGCGCCAGAGAATGAGGAGCCGTCCCGCGACAGCTTCGACCCGATGGCTGGTGCCAGCTCCCAACAGGCGCCTGTGCGCTCCGAGCAACGTACTGTGCAGGTAGAAGGCGCGCTCAAGCACACCAGTTACCTGAACCGCACCTTTACCTTCGAGAACTTTGTCGAAGGCAAGTCCAACCAACTGGCCCGAGCGGCCGCCTGGCAGGTCGCCGATAATCCCAAGCATGGTTACAACCCGCTCTTCCTTTATGGCGGCGTGGGCTTGGGTAAGACGCACTTGATGCACGCCGTCGGTAACCACCTATTAAAGAAGAACCCGAATGCCAAGGTGGTTTACCTGCATTCGGAGCGCTTCGTGGCCGACATGGTCAAGGCCTTGCAGCTCAACGCAATCAACGAGTTCAAACGTTTCTACCGCTCCGTTGATGCCCTGTTGATCGATGACATTCAGTTCTTCGCCCGCAAGGAACGTTCCCAAGAGGAGTTCTTCCACACCTTCAACGCCCTGCTCGAAGGTGGCCAGCAGGTCATCTTGACCAGTGACCGTTATCCGAAGGAAATCGAAGGCCTGGAAGAACGTCTGAAGTCGCGTTTCGGCTGGGGCCTGACGGTTGCAGTCGAGCCACCGGAGCTGGAAACCCGTGTTGCCATCCTGATGAAGAAGGCCGACCAGGCTAAAGTCGATCTGCCGCACGATGCTGCGTTCTTCATCGCCCAACGCATCCGTTCCAACGTGCGTGAGCTGGAAGGCGCGCTCAAGCGGGTCATCGCTCACTCGCACTTCATGGGCCGCGATATCACCATCGAGCTGATTCGCGAGTCCTTGAAAGACTTGTTGGCCTTGCAGGACAAGCTGGTGAGTGTGGATAACATCCAGCGCACCGTGGCCGAGTACTACAAGATCAAGATTTCCGACCTGCTGTCCAAGCGCCGTTCGCGCTCGGTCGCACGTCCACGCCAGGTTGCCATGGCCCTCTCCAAGGAGTTGACCAACCACAGCCTGCCGGAAATCGGTGATGTGTTCGGCGGACGCGACCACACCACGGTCTTGCACGCATGCCGCAAGATCAATGAACTTAAGGAATCCGACGCGGATATTCGCGAGGACTACAAGAACCTGCTGCGTACACTGACTACGTGATGACACCAGCGCAGCTTATTAAGGCAAGGGACTAGACCATGCATTTCACCATTCAACGCGAAGCCCTGTTGAAACCCCTGCAACTGGTCGCAGGCGTCGTCGAGCGCCGACAGACCTTGCCGGTGCTTTCCAACGTATTACTGGTGGTCGAGGGGCAGCAGTTGTCCTTGACCGGTACCGACCTGGAAGTCGAACTGGTGGGTCGCGTCCAGCTCGAAGAGCCCGCCGAACCGGGCGAGATCACCGTGCCGGCGCGCAAGCTGATGGATATCTGCAAAAGCCTGCCCAACGATGCGCTGATCGACATCAAGGTGGATGAGCAGAAGTTGGTGGTCAAGGCAGGCCGTAGCCGTTTCACCCTGTCGACCTTGCCGGCCAATGACTTTCCAACCGTAGAAGAAGGCCCGGGCTCGCTGACGTGCAGCCTGGAGCAAAGCAAGCTGCGTCGTTTGATCGAGCGCACCAGCTTCGCTATGGCTCAGCAGGACGTGCGTTACTACCTCAACGGTATGCTGCTGGAAGTATCGGAAGGCATCATCCGCGCCGTGGCCACCGACGGCCACCGTCTGGCAATGTGCTCGATGCGTGCCGATATCGGTCAGCCGGATCGTCACCAGGTGATTGTTCCACGCAAAGGTATCCTTGAACTGGCGCGTTTGCTCACCGAGCCGGACGGCAACGTCAGCATCGTGTTGGGCCAGCACCACATTCGTGCCACCACCGGCGAGTTCACCTTCACCTCCAAGCTGGTCGACGGCAAGTTCCCGGACTACGAGCGTGTGTTGCCTAAAGGTGGCGACAAGCTGGTGGTCGGTGATCGTCAGGCCCTGCGTGAAGCCTTCAGCCGTACTGCGATTCTTTCCAACGAAAAGTACCGTGGTATTCGCCTGCAACTGGCCAACGGCCAACTGAAAATCCAGGCCAACAACCCGGAACAGGAAGAGGCGGAAGAAGAAGTGGGTGTCGACTACAACGGCGCATCGCTGGAAATCGGCTTTAACGTGAGCTACCTGTTGGACGTGCTGGGTGTCATGACCACCGAACAGGTTCGTCTGATCCTGTCGGACTCCAACAGCAGCGCCCTGGTGCAAGAATCTGACAACGACGACTCGGCTTACGTTGTCATGCCGATGCGCCTGTAATCATGCTCAGCAGAAGCTAGATGTCCCTTAGTCGCGTCTCGGTCACCGCGGTGCGCAATCTGCACCCGGTGACCTTCTCCCCTTCCCCCCGCATCAACATCCTCCATGGCGCCAACGGCAGTGGTAAAACCAGCGTGCTGGAAGCCATCCACCTGCTGGGGCTTGCGCGTTCCTTCCGCAGTGCCCGTTTGTTGCCCGTGATTCAGTACGAACAATTGGCCTGTACCGTATTTGGCCAAGTGGAACTGGCTGAGGGCGGACATAGCAGCCTGGGGATATCGCGTGATCGCGGTGGCGAATTTCAGATCCGAATCGACGGGCAAAATGCGCGCAGCGCAGCGCAACTGGCCGAGATCCTGCCGTTGCAACTGATCAACCCCGACAGCTTTCGATTGTTGGAGGGGGCCCCGAAAATCCGTCGGCAGTTTCTCGACTGGGGCGTGTTCCACGTGGAACCACGCTTCATGGCCACTTGGCAGCGCCTGCAGAAGGCCCTGCGGCAGCGGAACTCATGGCTGCGGCATGGTACACTTGACGCCGCTTCGCAAGCAGCCTGGGACCGTGAACTGTGCCTGGCCAGCGACGAAATAGATGAATACCGCCGCGCCTATATCAAAGCCTTGAAACCAGTCTTTGAGCAGACCTTGAGCGAGTTATTGGATCTCGAGGGGCTGACGCTGAGTTATTACCGGGGTTGGGACAAAGAGCGTGAGCTGAATGCAGTGCTCGCAACGTCCTTGCAACGGGATCAGCAAATCGGACACACCCAGGCCGGCCCCCAGCGCGCTGATTTGCGCCTTAGATTAGGTGCACACAATGCTGCGGATATATTGTCCCGCGGCCAGCAGAAGTTGGTGGTCTGTGCGTTGCGTATCGCGCAAGGCCATTTGGTTAGCCAAGCTCGACGCGGTCAGTGTATTTATTTGGTGGATGACTTGCCGTCTGAGCTCGACGAGCAGCACCGCCGCTCGCTATGCCGCTTGTTGGAAGACTTACGCTGCCAGGTGTTTATCACCTGTGTAGACCACGAATTATTGAGGGAAGGCTGGCAGACGGAAACGCCAGTCGCTTTGTTCCACGTGGAACAAGGCCGTATCACCCAGACCCACGACCATCGGGAGTGAAGGCATGAGCGAAGAAAACACGTACGACTCGACCAGCATTAAAGTGCTGAAAGGTTTGGATGCCGTACGCAAACGTCCCGGTATGTACATTGGCGACACCGATGATGGTAGCGGTCTGCACCACATGGTGTTCGAGGTGGTCGATAACTCCATCGACGAAGCTCTGGCCGGTCACTGCGACGACATCAGCATTATCATCCACCCGGATGAATCCATCACCGTGCGTGACAACGGTCGTGGCATCCCGGTAGACGTGCACAAAGAAGAAGGCGTTTCGGCGGCAGAGGTCATCATGACCGTGCTCCACGCTGGCGGTAAGTTCGACGACAACTCCTATAAAGTATCCGGTGGTTTGCACGGTGTAGGTGTGTCGGTAGTGAACGCCCTGTCCGAAGAACTGATCCTCACTGTCCGCCGTAGCGGCAAGATTTGGGAGCAGACCTACGTCCACGGCGTACCACAGGAACCGATGAAAATTGTCGGCGACAGTGAAACCACCGGTACCCAGATCCACTTCAAGCCATCGGAAGAAACCTTCAAGAACATCCACTTTAGCTGGGACATCCTGGCCAAGCGGATTCGTGAACTGTCTTTCCTTAACTCCGGTGTCGGCATCGTCCTCAAGGATGAGCGCAGCGGCAAGGAAGAGCTGTTCAAGTACGAGGGCGGCCTGCGTGCGTTCGTTGAATACCTGAACACCAACAAGACCGCGGTCAACCAGGTGTTCCACTTCAACATTCAGCGCGAAGACGGCATCGGCGTGGAAATCGCCCTGCAGTGGAACGACAGCTTCAACGAGAACCTGTTGTGCTTCACCAACAACATTCCACAACGCGATGGCGGTACTCACTTGGTGGGTTTCCGTTCCGCGCTGACGCGTAACCTGAACACCTACATCGAAGCGGAAGGCTTGGCGAAGAAACATAAAGTCGCCACCACCGGTGACGATGCCCGTGAAGGCCTGACGGCGATTATCTCGGTCAAGGTACCGGATCCGAAGTTCAGCTCCCAGACCAAAGACAAGCTGGTGTCTTCCGAAGTGAAGACCGCGGTTGAACAGGAAATGGGTAAATACTTCTCCGACTTCCTGTTGGAAAACCCGAACGAAGCCAAGCTGGTCGTCGGCAAGATGATCGATGCTGCCCGCGCTCGTGAAGCCGCGCGTAAGGCCCGTGAGATGACCCGCCGTAAAGGTGCGCTGGATATCGCCGGCCTGCCAGGCAAACTGGCTGACTGCCAAGAGAAAGACCCTGCCCTCTCCGAACTGTATCTGGTGGAAGGTGACTCTGCAGGCGGTTCCGCCAAGCAGGGTCGTAACCGTCGCACCCAGGCCATCCTGCCGTTGAAGGGCAAGATCCTCAACGTTGAGAAGGCCCGCTTTGACAAGATGATTTCTTCCCAGGAAGTCGGCACCTTGATCACGGCATTGGGCTGCGGTATTGGCCGCGATGAGTACAACATCGACAAGCTGCGTTACCACAACATCATCATCATGACCGATGCTGACGTCGACGGTTCGCACATCCGTACCCTGCTGCTGACCTTCTTCTTCCGTCAGTTGCCGGAGCTGATCGAGCGTGGCTATATCTACATCGCCCAGCCGCCGTTGTACAAAGTGAAAAAGGGCAAGCAAGAGCAATACATCAAAGACGACGACGCCATGGAAGAGTACATGACGCAATCGGCCCTTGAAGATGCGAGCCTGCACCTGAATGACGAAGCGCCGGGCATCTCGGGTGAGTCGCTGGAGCGCCTGGTCAACGACTTCCGTATGGTCATGAAGACGCTCAAGCGTTTGTCGCGCCTGTACCCTCAGGAGCTGACCGAGCACTTCATCTACCTGCCAGCCGTGAGCCTGGAGCAGTTGGGCGATCACGCCGCCATGCAAGATTGGCTGGCCCAGTACGAAGTGCGCCTGCGTACGGTGGAGAAGTCCGGCCTGGTATACAAAGCCAGCCTGCGTGAAGACCGTGAACGTAACGTATGGCTGCCAGAGGTCGAACTGATCTCCCACGGCCTGTCCAACTACGTCACCTTCAACCGCGACTTCTTCGGCAGCAACGACTACAAGACCGTAGTCACCCTCGGCGCTCAACTGAGCACCCTGCTGGACGACGGTGCTTACATTCAGCGTGGCGAACGCAAGAAGCAGGTCAAGGAGTTCAAGGAAGCCTTGGACTGGTTGATGGCGGAAAGCACCAAGCGTCATACCATCCAGCGCTATAAAGGTCTGGGCGAGATGAACCCTGATCAGCTGTGGGAAACCACCATGGACCCTGCTCAGCGTCGCATGCTGCGTGTGACCATCGAAGACGCCATTGGCGCAGACCAGATCTTCAACACCCTGATGGGTGATGCGGTCGAGCCTCGTCGTGACTTCATTGAGAGCAATGCTTTGGCGGTGTCTAACCTGGACTTCTGATCAGGCACATCAGCTAAAAACAAAAGGCCAACGCTTAGCGTTGGCCTTTTTTATTGGTCTGCAGACTCGAATTCTTAAATGCTCCACGTGGAACATCGGCGTACTCAATTTTGCGCGGCGGGTGTCACACTCTCCAACCGATACCCGTACCCATAGATCGTCAACAGCTGCCAACCGCGATCAGCTGTCAGCCCTAGCTTGTTACGCAGGCGGTAGATATGCGTGTCCAACGGCCGCGACGACACCATTTCTTCGTGGCTCCAGAATCGCTCATACAGGTACTCGCGAGACAACGGTCGGGCCAGGTTGGCAAATAGACAACTTGCCAAACGGTATTCTCGTTCTGTCAGGTTGATGGGTTTGCCCGCTCGGGTGACGGTCAGTTCGGCATCGTCGAACGTCAGATCGTTAAAGCTCTGCACTTCTTGGGTAGCCGACTTTTGCAAACCGTGGCGCCGCAGGACGGCGCTGACTCGGGCTTTGAGTTCGTTGGGCCGAAACGGCTTGCTGACATAATCATCCGCCCCGCTATTCAACGCCGTGACGATGTCACTCTCGGCATCGCGACTGGTGAGCATGATCACGGCAGGGGGCGATTCCATGTGCTCGCGAGTCCAGCGCAATAACGCGATCCCGGAGATGTCCGGCAGTTGCCAGTCAAGAATCAGCAGGTCAAAGGTTTCCCGGCGTAGCTGGCGCAGCAGGTCTTCACCACGTTCGAAAAAATGCAGCGACCAAGGCTGTTCAGCCGGGCCGGGAATCTGTCGCAGTGTCTGTTCCACCCGTCGCAACTCCGCGGGTTCGTCATCCAGTATTGCGACACGCATGGGTGGGGTCCTTCCTACAAAAAACGAGAGCTTGGATTTGGATAGGGGCACATGCTGTACAAATGCCGGCCTCTGAATCTGAATAATTATGGGCGGATTTTACGGTGCTCGTATCTCTCGATACGCTGAAAGCGCCGTAAACGCCACCCACTACGTCCTCAAAGAAAGATACCGGCTCCAGTCGGTCAGGAAAAGGGTCGGTGCCGATCGCCTCGCTGGTGCGTAATGCCTGCTTGAATGTGCGGTATCGTTCATTGCGCGGCCGCGGGAACTCCTCCAATGAGACCCAAATAAGCTTCACTGGTTTCAGAACACCGTATGCACTTCATCGCAACCCCATGGAGAGGGATCCTGGGCTTATGAAATCTTTACTCAATGACCATCGACTCCTTGGCACCCTTTTGGCGGTAGCCCTGTGAACCTATGGCGCAAAGCCGAGAAACGCCAACCTACCCAGGCGCAGCTTTTGTTTCATGGGCTGGTTCGTGAATGGCTGTTGATCGGTTTGGTGCTCCTGCCCTTCACCGCGTACTTATCCTTGAGCGCGGGGCTTGCACTCAACAATCCGCTCTATGACAGCCTGCGCCGCCTGACGCCGTTACCGGCAGATCCACGGATCGTTCTTGTGACCATTGATACGCCCAGCCTGGAAGCACTAGGCCCGTGGCCCTGGCCGCGCAGCGTGCATGCCGAGCTGATTGAACGCCTGAACGCCGCACAGCCAGCGGGCATTTTGTTTGACGTGATCTTCAGTGAGCCCGGCGACAATAATGACGACCAACAACTGGCCGATGCCGTCTGCAAAGCCGGCAATGTATTGCTGCCCATCGCCGGGGACAGCAGCGTCAGCCCCAGGGCCCAGATAACGCCGTTGTCGCCACTCCTCAAGTGCGCCAAGGGCGTCGGGCACATCAACGTCGAAGCGGATAACGACGGAGTGGTGCGCAGCGTGTATCTACGTGAAGGCCCTCCGGGAAGCACACTTCCTCAGTTGGCGTGGCTGGCATTCGCCATGAGCGAGCACGCCGAGACGATGCCGGGCCTGCCGCAAGAGCCTACTGGAGGTCACTGGCACCAGGAACATGAAATCCGTGTGCCGCTCACTTCGGAACCAGACCATTTTCCCAGTGTGTCCTACGTCAGCGTATTGCGCGGCGAGGTACCTCCCGAGTCGCTGCGTGGTCGCCTGGTTCTGATCGGCGCCTCAGCCTATGGCATGGCCGATCGTTTCGTGACGCCGCTCTCTTCCACCGTAGGTACTACAGCGGGCGTTGAGATCCAGGCGGACGTACTGAATGGTTTATTGCAGGGCCGCAGCATCGTCGATTTGCCCGGCTGGCTGGCGGCGTTGCTGGCAACGTCCCTGGTGGCCCTGCTGTTGGGCCTTCTGCTTGTGCGCCCACGCTACGCCCTGTGGATGACCTTGGCAGGCATGGCCGTGGCTTTGCTGGGCTCATGGGCCTTATTGCGCCTGGGCCACTGGTGGAGCCCCGCAGCGTGCCTGATCGGTTTGTTGCTGAGTTACCTGATCTGGAATTGGCGACGTCTGAGCGTGATCCTCGCCTACTTTGGCTGGGAACTGGCACGCCTGGATAACGAGCCCAAGGTGCTTCCGGAACGTCGTCGCGCGCCCGCCAGTAAGGGCGATGTGCTGCAAGGGCGGATCTTTGCCCTTGAACAAGCCGTCAGCCGTACCCGCGATACGCGGCGCTTTATGGCTGATGGCTTGGAGTGCCTGCCGGTAGCGACCCTGATTACCGATCCCCAGGGCAGTATCCTGTTGGCCAACCGCGTGGCCCGTGAAGTATTCGGCAATGACCTGGTCGGCGAAAACCTCGTCGAACAGCTCGCCGATCTGGGTTATCCCCCGCTGCATAATGGTGTACGCCCTGCCCTCTCGGCGCTGGAGCTGGTCGAGTTTCGCGATATCCACCAACGCAGTTTGCGCATGGAACTGGCCCCTTTGCTGCCTGCCGAAGGGGATTTCGCCCTCGGCTGGTTGTTGAGCCTGACGGACCTGAGCAAGGAGCGTGAAGCCCAGCAGCATCGCGAGACCATGCTGCGTTTCCTTTCCCACGACCTGCGTGCGCCGCATTCAGCGATCCTCGCCCTGCTGGACGTGCACAACGGGGAGTCCCCGGTGTTTACTCAGATCGAACAGCAGGTACGGCGAGCCTTGAGTCTGACCGAATCCTTTGTGCAATTGGCCAAGGCTGAAGCGGACGGTTACCAGTTCCAGCCCACCCTGTTTGCCATGCTGGTGATGGACGCCTTTGATCAAGTGGCGGTGATTGCTCAGTTGAAGGGCATCCATTTGCTCCATGACCTGGATGAGGCGGATGAAGCCATGGTCTATGCCGACCAATCGCTGCTCACCCGGGCATTGTTCAATGTGCTGGAGAATGCGATCAAATACTCCCCATCTGGCACCACCGTCAGGTTAAGGCATGGCAGTGCGCAAGGCTGGTTGGAATGCGGGATAAGTGATCAGGGGCCGGGGATTGCGCCGAAGGATCTACCGGAGTTGTTCAACCAATACCGACGTTTCGATTCGGCCCAGGGCAGTGAAGGTCTTGGGTTGGGCCTGACCATGGTCAAGGCGGTAGTAGAACGGCATGGAGGGCGGATCGTGTGCGAAAGTGAGCTAGGCAGGGGCTCGACGTTTATCCTGCTGCTGCCGCTATTGGAGGACTGAAAAAGCGGCTTTTTTGCTGTGCATAAAAAACCGGTCACAAGGACCGGTTTTTTTATGAAGAAAAAACTTATGCACGTTTTTCTGAATTTTATGAGCTACAGAAATATGTAAGTAAATCAGCTTGTTATGAAGCAAAAAAGCCAATTCGCCAACAAAGCGTACACAGGTTATCCACAGATGCTCAAACGGCCGGCGTCTCCACCACCACCGGTTCCGGAGGCAGGGAGCCCATGGCCCGTTGCTGCGCCTCATTCCACGCCGCAGCGCGGTCGTTCAGGGCGGCGATGGCACGTGGTCCTTCGCCTTCTGCATACATCGGTTCGCCGATCACTACAGTGATAGTGCCTGGGCGTTTAGCCCAGCCAGTCTTGGGCCAGAACTTGCCAGCGTTATGCGCAATCGGCAGCACAGGCAGGTTGGCGTTGACCGCCAGGGCGGTACCACCGCGTGAGAACTTGCCCACTGTGCCGTAGGGGACCCGCGTGCCCTCTGGGAAGATCAGCACCCAGACGCCGTCCTTGAGCAACTCATCGCCCTTCTTGGCGACATGCTTGAGCGCTGCCTTGGGGTTGTCCCGGTCGATGGCGATCGGACGCAACATGGCCATGGCCCAGCCGAAGAATGGCACATACAGCAACTCGCGCTTGAGCACCTGGCTCAACGGCGAGAAATACGCAGAGAGGAAGAACGTCTCCCAAGTGCTCTGGTGGTTCGAGAGAATCACGCACGGCTGATCAGGAACGTTTTCAGCGCCCTTGACCTCGAAACGAATATTCAGGAACACCTTGCTCAGCCACAACGCGCAGCGGCACCAGTAGACGTTGATAAAGCGATAGCGCGCCTTGAAGGGCAGGAAGGGTGCAATAAAAAAGCTCAGGGTGCACCAGAGAAACGAACTGGTGCCCAGCAGCAGGTAAAAGAAAAAGGTTCTGATGGCCTGCAAGATCGACATGGCGGCATTTACCGTTGCGGGACACGGCCCGCCTGTTAAAAGCGCACTCCCGAACAGTCCTTGGTCAGGAAGTCGAGGGCGGCTAGTTGTTGATAAGTTCTGCGGCAACGGCCGCCAGATCGTCAAAAATCAAGGTGCCTACCGGCAGGTTTTTAGCCTGGGTCTTTTCGCCTTTTCCGGTTTTAACCAAAACTGGCTGAGAGTCGACGGCTTTGGCCGCCTCCAGGTCACCGAGGCTGTCCCCGACGAACCATATCCCAGCCAAGGGCACCTTGTAATGTTCTGCAATAATTTTCAACATGCCAGGCTTGGGCTTGCGGCAATCGCAGCCCTCGTCCGGCCCGTGGGGGCAGTAGACCACCAGCCCCACCTCACCGCCCTGTTCGGCCACTAACGTGCGCAACCGCGCGTGCATGGCGTCCAGGGTGGCGATGTCGTAGTAACCGCGGGCGATGCCGGACTGGTTGGTGGCGATGGCCACTGTCCAGCCGGCTTTGCTCAACTGCGCGATGGCCTCGATCGAACCGGGCAGCGGGATCCACTCCTCCACCGACTTGATGTAAGCGTCGGAGTCGTAGTTGATCACCCCGTCCCGATCGAGAATCAGCAGTTTCAACATGGTCAGCCCAGTACGGAGATGTCGGCGATATTGATGAACAAACCACGCAGGCGCGCGAGCATCGCGTAGCGGTTTTTCCGTACGCCGGCATCGTCGGCATTGATCATCACCGCTTCGAAGAACGCGTCTACCGGTTCACGCAGAGACGCCAGGCGCGCCAACGCTTGCGCGTAGTCACGCTCGGCGATCAGCGGCTTCACGGCGTTCTCTGCCTTGGCGATGGCCGAGTTCAGCGAGAACTCCTTGGCGTCGGCAAACAGGCCAGGGTCGACTTCGGCACTGCCGAGGTTATCGGCCTTGCTCAGCAGGTTCGACACGCGCTTGTTCACGGCGGCCAGGGCATCGGCTTCCGGCAGCTTGCGGAACGCTTGCACGGCTTGTACACGCTGGTCGAAGTCCAGTGCCGAACCCGGTTGCAGGGCACGTACCGACAGGTAGACGGAAACGTCCACGCCTTCGTCTTCGTAACGCGCACGCAGGCGGTCGAACACGAACTCCAGCACTTGCTCGGCCAGGCCGGCTTGCTTGACCTTGGTGCCGAACTGGCCGACGGCGAATACCACGGCCTGGGTCAGGTCGAGGTCCAGCTTCTTGTCGATCAGGATACGCAGCACGCCCAATGCCGCACGGCGCAGGGCATACGGGTCTTTGCTGCCGGTGGGCAGCATGCCGATACCGAAGATACCCACCAGCGTATCGAGCTTGTCGGCAATCGCCACAGCCGCACCCGTCAGGGTGGTCGGCAGTTCTGCACCGGCACCGCGTGGCATGTACTGCTCGTTCAGGGCCAGGGCGACATCGTCCGGCTCGCCGTCGTTGAGGGCGTAGTAGTAACCGGCAACACCTTGCATCTCAGGGAACTCGCCGACCATTTCGGTGGCCAGATCGCACTTGGACAGCAAGCCGGCACGCGCAGCCCATGCGGCATCACCGCCAATACGTGGGGCAATGTAGGCCGCCAGCTTGGACACACGCACGGCCTTGTCGTAGACGCTGCCGAGTTTTTCCTGGAACACCACGTTTTGCAGGCGCAGGTTGAAGTCTTCCAGCTTCTGCTTCTTGTCTTGCTTGAAGAAGAACTCGGCGTCGGTCAGGCGCGGGCGCACGACTTTTTCGTTACCGGCGATGATCTGCTGCGGGTCTTTGCTTTCGATGTTGGCGACGGTGATAAAACGCGGCAACAACTTACCGTCCACATCCAGCAGGCAGAAGTATTTCTGGTTGTCCTGCATGGTGGTGATCAAGGCTTCTTGCGGCACATCGAGGAAACGCTCTTCGAACGAGCACACCAGCGGCACCGGCCATTCCACCAGGGCGGTCACTTCGTCCAGCAGGCTTGGCGGCACGATGGCGGTGCCTTCCTGCAGGCGGGCCAATTCTTCGGTGCGCTTGCTGATCAGCTCGCGACGCTCATTGGCGTCGGCCAGCACATAAGCAGCGCGCAGGTCGTTGAGGTAGTTGGCCGGCGAAGTGATACGCACGCTTTCTGGATGATGGAAGCGGTGACCACGGGACTCACGACCGGCCTTCTGGGCGAGGATGGTGCAATCGATGACCTGGTCACCGAGCAGCATCACCAGCCATTGGGTCGGACGCACGAACTCTTCCTTGCGCGCACCCCAGCGCATGCGCTTGGGGATAGGCAGGTCGTTCAGGGAGTCTTCAACGATGGTCGGCAACAGGCTGGCGGTCGGCTTGCCGGTGATGACCTGGCTGAAACGCAGTTTCGGGCCACTTTGGTCGATCTCGCTCAGCTCTACGCCACACTTCTTGGCAAAGCCAAGGGCGGCCTGGGTCGGGTTGCCGTCGGCATCGAAAGCTGCCTGACGCGGTGGGCCGTCCAGGTTGATGTTGCGGTCCGGCTGCTGGGTTTCCAGCGCGGTCAGCAGCACAGCCAGACGGCGCGGCGCGGCGTAGACTTTTTTGGCTTCAAACTTCAGGCCGGCAGTCTGCAGGCCTTTTTCGATACCGGCCAGGAACGCATCGGCCAGGGTATTGAGTGCCTTGGGTGGCAGCTCTTCGGTGCCCAGTTCAACCAGGAAATCTTGAGCACTCATTGTGCAGCCTCCAGCTTAGCCAACACTTCATCACGCAGGTCCGGGGTGGCCATCGGGAAGCCCAGCTTGGCGCGAGCCAGCAGGTAGGCTTGAGCGACGGAACGCGCCAGAGTGCGTACACGCAGGATGTATTGCTGGCGTGCGGTTACCGAGATGGCACGGCGCGCGTCCAGCAGGTTGAAGGTATGGGACGCCTTCAACACCATTTCATAGCTTGGCAACGGCAGCGGCTGGTCGAGTTCGATCAGCCGCTTGGCTTCGCTTTCATAGAAGTCGAACAGTTCGAACAGCTTGTCGACGTTGGCGTGTTCGAAGTTGTAGGTGGACTGCTCCACCTCGTTCTGATGGAACACATCGCCGTAGGTCACCTTGCCGAACGGGCCGTCAGCCCATACCAGGTCGTAGACCGAGTCCACGCCTTGCAGGTACATGGCCAGGCGCTCAAGGCCATAGGTGATCTCGCCAGTGACCGGGTAGCACTCGATGCCGCCGGCTTGCTGGAAATAGGTGAACTGCGTCACTTCCATGCCATTGAGCCAGACTTCCCAGCCCAGGCCCCAGGCGCCCAGGGTTGGCGATTCCCAGTTGTCTTCGACGAAACGAATGTCGTGCACCAGTGGGTCCAGGCCCACATGCTTGAGCGAGCCCAGGTACAGCTCCTGGAAGTTGTCCGGGTTGGGCTTCAATACCACCTGGAACTGGTAGTAGTGCTGCAGACGGTTCGGGTTTTCGCCGTAGCGGCCGTCAGTCGGGCGGCGACTGGGCTGCACATAAGCGGCGTTCCAGGTTTCCGGGCCGATGGCCCGCAGGAATGTAGCGGTGTGGAAAGTGCCGGCGCCTACTTCCATATCGTAGGGCTGAAGTACCACACAACCTTGCTCGGCCCAGTATTGCTGGAGGGCGAGGATCAAGTCTTGGAAGGTACGCACGGCTGGCGTAGGCTGGCTCACGAAATTCACCTGTTACTTGGGCTGCGATTTAAAGAGCGGGAGTATACCCGATTCGGCCCCGCCACCACTCCCTGGAGCCTTATGCCACGCTGCTTTTGGTGTTCTGAAGATCCGCTGTACATGGCTTATCACGATCAAGAGTGGGGAACGCCGCTGCGCGATGCGCAGGGTTTGTTCGAGTTGCTTTTGCTCGAAGGGTTCCAGGCAGGCCTGTCCTGGATCACCGTTTTACGCAAACGCGAGCATTATCGAAAGGTGTTGTTCGGCTTTGACGCGCAGCGTCTGGCGCAATTGAGCGATGAAGAAATCGAGGTGCTGATGCAGGACCCGGGCATCGTGCGCAATCGCTTGAAGCTCAACGCTACCCGGCGCAACGCCGCGGCCTGGCTGGCGCTGGAAGACCCGGTGGGGTTGCTGTGGTCGTTTGTCGGCGGCAAACCCAAGGTCAATCACTTCAAGGATCGCAGCGACGTCCCGGCGATCACGCCCGAAGCCGAAGCCATGAGCAAAGCCTTGAAAAAGGCCGGCTTCACTTTCGTCGGGCCGACCATCTGCTACGCCTTCATGCAGGCCTCGGGCATGGTCATGGACCACACCCAGGACTGCGACCGTTACGCGGACTTGGTCAACGCCGGTTAGAATGCCGGCTTTGCGCACCACACACGATCAGGAGTGACCTGTGGAAAAGTTTAAAGGCGCCTTGCTGGTAGGCGCTCTTCGGTTGTTTGCCCTGCTGCCCTGGCGCGCTGTACAAGCCGTCGGCACAGGGATCGGCTGGATCATGTGGAAAACCCCCAACCGTTCCCGCGATACGGTGCGGATCAACCTCTCCAAATGCTTCCCGGACATGGACCCGGCAGAGCGCGAGCGCCTGGTGGGCCGCAGCCTGATGGACATCGGCAAGTCCCTCACCGAAAGCGCCTGCGCGTGGATCTGGCCGGCGCAGCGCTCCATCGACCTGGTCCGCGAAGTCGAGGGCCTGGAAGTGCTGCACGAGGCCCTGGCTTCTGGCAAAGGCGTGGTGGGCATCACCAGCCACCTGGGCAACTGGGAAGTGTTGAACCACTTCTACTGCAGCCAGTGCAAACCGATCATTTTCTATCGCCCGCCCAAGCTCAAGGCCGTGGACGAGTTGCTGCGCAAGCAGCGCGTGCAGTTGGGCAACCGCGTGGCGGCTTCCACCAAGGAAGGCATTCTCAGTGTGATCAAGGAAGTGCGCAAAGGCGGCCAGGTGGGTATTCCTGCCGACCCGGAGCCGGCTGAGTCCGCCGGGATCTTCGTACCGTTTTTTGCCACCCAGGCGCTCACCAGTAAATTCGTGCCGAACATGCTCGCGGGCCACAAGGCCGTTGGCGTATTCCTGCACGCCCTGCGCCTGCCGGACGGCTCGGGCTACAAGGTGATCCTGGAAGCGGCGCCGGAGGACATGTACAGCACCGATACCGCGACGTCCTGTGCGGCGATGAGCAAGGTAGTTGAGCGCTATGTAGGTGCTTACCCAAGCCAGTACATGTGGAGCATGAAGCGCTTCAAGAAACGCCCGCCGGGTGAGGCGCGGTGGTACTGACTCACCGCTGACCTCCAGCCCAATGGAGATCAAATGTGGGAGCTGGCTTGCCTGCNCTGATATACCGAGGTGTCTGCATCGCAGGCAAGCCAGCTCCCACAGGTGATCACCTCAGGTTTGGCGATCAAGTTTCTTCAGGAACACCGTCATTTCTTTTTCGGCCTGTTTGTCGCCATGGGCCTGGGCGGCTTCGATGCCCTTCTCCCATGCCAGGTGTGCTGCCGCGCGATCTTCCAATCCCAGCCGCGCCTTGCCCAACAACTTCCACGCCGCCGAATACTTCGGATCGAACTCGACGCATCGCTGCAAATGCTCGGCCGCCTTTGCGTTGTCCTTCAGGTCCAGATAACCCTTGCCCAGGCCAAAGCGCAGCAATGAATTATCCACACCCTTGGCGAGCATTTTTTCCAGGGATTCGAGCATGGCTGTGCATCCTTTAGCTACATAGCGGTTTCGATATCGTCATCGCGGGCAAGCCCGCTCCCNGGAGCGGGCTTGCCCGCGATGGCGGCGGCAGGCTCACGCAATTTTCTAATCAGAAAAAGCTCAGCCCCACGTGGAACAGCTTCTCAACATCGCGAATATGTTTTTTATCCACAAGGAACAAAATCACGTGGTCTCCGGTGGCGATCACCGTATCG
Organism: Pseudomonas sp. 22072; assembly: GCF_052046095.1. NCBI lineage: Bacteria > Pseudomonadati > Pseudomonadota > Gammaproteobacteria > Pseudomonadales > Pseudomonadaceae > Pseudomonas > Pseudomonas sp. 22072. The sequence continues at coordinate 102,836 of NZ_JBQEQE010000001.1, read as the reverse complement.
TCATGGGCAATGATCACTTCTTCATCGCGAATGATCGCGCCAATGGTGGTACCGGGCGGCAGGCCGATATCGCGGATCGCCTTGCCAATCACTTTGCTGGACTTCGAGTCACCGTGGGCAATCGCCTCGATGGCTTCCGCTGCGCCACGGCGCAACGAGTGCACGCTGACAATGTCGCCACGGCGCACGTGGGCGAGCAAGGTACCGATGGTCGCCAACTGCGGGCTGATGGCAATGTCGATATCGCCGCCCTGGATCAGGTCCACATAGGCCGGGTTGTTGATGATGGTCATCACCTTCTTCGCCCCCAGCCGCTTGGCCAGCAAGGACGACATGATATTGGCTTCGTCATCGTTGGTCAGGGCCAGGAAGATATCCGCGTCGGCGATGTTCTCTTCCATCAGGAGATCACGGTCCGAGGCGCTGCCTTGCAGTACGACAGTGCTGTCGAGGGTGTCGGACAAATGCCGACACCGCGTCGGGCTCATCTCGATAATCTTCACCTGATAGCGGCTTTCGATGGCTTCGGCCAAACGCTCGCCAATCTGCCCACCGCCGGCGATGACGATGCGTTTGTAGCTCTCGTCGAGCCTGCGCATTTCGCTCATGACCGCACGAATGTTCGCCTTGGCGGCGATGAAAAACACTTCGTCGTCAGCCTCGATCACCGTGTCGCCCTGGGGCAGGATCGGCCGGTCACGGCGGAAAATCGCGGCGACGCGGGTTTCCACGTTTGGCATGTGCTCACGCAGCTGGCGCAGTTGCTGGCCCACCAACGGCCCGCCGTAGTACGCCTTTACCGCCACCAGTTGCGCCTTGCCCTCGGCGAAATCGATCACCTGCAAAGCGCCAGGAATTTCGATCAGGCGCTTGATGTAGTGGGTCACCACCTGTTCCGGGCTGATCAGTACGTCCACCGGAATGGCGTCGTTGTCGAACAACCCGGCGCGGGTCAGGTAAGCCGCTTCCCGCACCCGAGCGATCTTGGTCGGGGTATGGAACAGGGTGTGGGCGACCTGGCAGGCGACCATGTTGGTCTCGTCGCTGTTGGTCACAGCCACCAGCATGTCGGCATCGTCGGCACCGGCCTGACGCAGCACCGTCGGAAACGACGCGCGACCTTGCACCGTACGAATGTCCAGGCGGTCGCCCAGGTTGCGCAGGCGCTCGGCATCGGTGTCGACCACGGTGATGTCGTTGGCTTCACCGGCCAAATGTTCGGCCAGCGTGCCACCCACCTGCCCTGCTCCAAGGATGATGATTTTCATCCGGTCACTCCCTTAAAACCATTCAGCCGCGCGCGGCAGCGATCTTGATCAGTTTGGCGTAGTAGAAGCCATCGTGCCCGCCTTCCTGCGCGAGCAGTTGGCGACCGTGGGGCTGCTTGATACCGGCGCTAGTGGCGAGGTCCAGTTCGCGCGCGCCGCTGGTGCGGGCGAGGAAAGCTTGGATGACCTCGGTATTTTCGGTGGGCAGCGTGGAGCAGGTGGCGTAAAGCAGGATGCCGCCGACTTCCAGGGTTGGCCACAGCGCGTCGAGCAGTTCGCCTTGCAACACCGCCAGGGCGGCGATGTCGTCGGGCTGGCGGGTCAGCTTGATGTCCGGATGACGTCGGATCACGCCGGTGGCGGAGCAAGGAGCGTCCAGCAGGATGCGCTGGAATGGCTTGCCGTCCCACCAGGTGGCGGTGTCGCGGCCGTCGGCGGCGATCAGGTCGGCGTTGAGGCCCAGGCGTGCAAGGTTTTCCCGCACGCGCACCAGGCGCTTGGCCTCAAGGTCCACAGCCACCACACCGGCCAGGTCTTTTTCAACCTCAAGGATGTGACACGTCTTACCGCCTGGCGCGCAGCAGGCGTCGAGTACGCGCTGGCCTGGGGCCAAATCGAGCAGATCGGCAGCCAATTGCGCGGCCTCGTCCTGCACGCTGATCCAGCCTTCGGCAAAGCCCGGCAGGCTGCGTACATCGGCGGCGACTTCCAGCACGATACCGTCCGTGCTGTACACGCACGGGGTGGCGTTGATGGCCGCGTCGGCTAGTAATTGCAGGTATGCATCCCGGCTGTGGTGGCGACGGTTGACCCGCAGGATCATCGGCGGGTGCGCGTTGTTGGCCGCGCAGATAGCCTCCCATTGCTCGGGCCAAAAGGCCTTCAGGGATTTTTGCAGCCAGCGCGGGTGGGCGGTGCGCACCACCGGATCATGTTCCAGCTCGGCCAACAGCGTTTCGCTTTCACGCTGGGCGCGGCGCAGCACGGCATTGAGCAGGGCCTTGGCCCAGGGCTTTTTCAGCTTGTCGGCGCAACCGACGGTTTCACCGATAGCGGCGTGGGCCGGCACGCGGGTGTAGAGCAACTGGTAGAGGCCCACCAGCAACAGCGCCTCGACATCCGCGTCCGCCGCTTTGAACGGTTTTTGCAGCAGCTTGGCGGCCAACGCAGACAACCGTGGCTGCCAACGGGCGGTGCCAAAGGCCAGGTCCTGGGTAAACCCGCGGTCGCGGTCTTCAACCTTATCCAACTGCGTCGGCAGAGAACTGTTCAGCGAAGCCTTGCCATTGAGCACAGCGGCGAGAGCCTTGGCGGCGGCCAGACGTGGGTTCATTGAGTGACCACTCCAAGCGTGGTGCCCAGGGCGAATTTCTCACGACGACTGTTGAACAAATCGCTGAAGTTCAGCGCCTTGCCGCCGGGCAATTGCAGACGCGTCAGGCACAGCGCCTGTTCACCGCAAGCCACCAACAGGCCGTCTTTGCTAGCGCCGATGATCTCACCGGGAGCGCCTACGCCATCGGCCAGGGTCGCGGCCAACACTTTCAAGGCTTCGCCGTTCAGGGTGCTGTGGCAGATCGGCCATGGGTTGAAGGCACGTACCAGGCGCTCCAGCTCCACGGCTGGGCGGCTCCAGTCAATGCGCGCTTCGTCCTTGTTCAGCTTGTGGGCGTAGGTGGCCAGGCTGTCGTCTTGGATTTCACCTTGCAGGGTGCCGGCAGCCAGGCCAGCGATGGCCTGGATCACGGCGGGCGGCCCCAGCTCAGCCAGGCGGTCGTGCAGACTGCCGCCGGTGTCTTGGGCGGAGATCGGGGTGGTGACTTTGAGCAGCATCGGCCCGGTATCCAGGCCGGCTTCCATGCGCATCACGGTCACGCCGCTCTCCTGATCGCCCGCTTCAACGGCGCGCTGAATCGGCGCCGCACCACGCCAGCGTGGCAGCAGTGAAGCATGACTGTTGATGCAACCCAGGCGCGGTATATCCAGCACAGCCTGAGGCAGGATCAAACCGTAAGCCACCACCACCAGCAGGTCGGGCTTCAGCGCGGCCAGTTCGGCCTGGGCGTCGGCGTTACGCAGGGTCGGCGGCTGCAGCACAGGAATGTTGTGCTCCAGCGCCAACTGCTTGACCGGACTCGGCATCAGTTTTTGCCCGCGACCGGCCGGGCGATCCGGCTGGGTGTACACCGCGACGATGTCATAAGGGCTGGCAAGCAGCGCCTTGAGGTGTTCGGCGGCAAATTCAGGAGTGCCGGCAAAAACAATGCGCAATGGCTCGGTCATGGGAGTTCTCGGTTAAAAACAGTCACAAAAGAAAAAGGCTTGCCGCAGCAAGCCTTTGGAAGAAGGGCATCAGGCTTGCTGGCGATGCTTTTTTTCCAGCTTCTTCTTGATGCGGTCACGCTTGAGCGTGGACAGGTAATCGACAAACAGCTTGCCGTTGAGGTGGTCGCATTCATGCTGGATACACACCGCCAGCAGGCCTTCGGCAACCAGTTCGAAAGGCTTGCCGTCACGGTCCAGCGCCTTGATCTTCACGCGCAGCGGGCGTTCCACATTCTCGTAGAACTCCGGCACCGACAGGCAGCCTTCCTGGTATTCGCCCATCTCTTCGGTCAGCGGTTCGAACTCAGGGTTGATGTACACCCGAGGTTCGCTGCGATCTTCCGACAGGTCCATGACCACGACACGCAGATGCACGTTGACCTGGGTAGCGGCGAGGCCGATGCCCGGGGCTTCATACATTGTTTCAAACATGTCATCGACCAACTGACGAACCTTGTCGTCCACTACGGCCACCGGCTTGGCGATCGTGCGCAGGCGCGAGTCGGGAAATTCGAGGATGTTCAAAATAGCCATAAGCGTAATTGCTGCACATGTGAGGAAGAGACAAATCGGCGGTGGGATGGACCCATACGGCCGGTGTGAAACGCTCGGAAGCCGCGAAGGCCATGGCATTTCACGCGAACGCACATAATAAAGGAGATTCACCCCATGAGGAAATCGCTACTCGTCTTGCTGCTGTGGGCCCCGTTCGCCACGGCGTTGATTGCGCAACCCACTGAGCGCCTGGATCAGGCAGCGCAACAGGCCATCCAGCATTTTTTACTGCACAACCGTATTTTTGACTCGCCCGAGGACCTGGATAACGCGCCTTATATTATTGCGGCGCAAGGCGGGCGCGTGCTGGGTGCCAACGACGAGCGTGTGCATGCGCGCGGGCGTCTGGACCCGGCCCAGCCGAGCTACGGGATCTTTCGGCGAGGCAAGGCCTACACCGACCCCGTTACCCAGGAGTTACTCGGCATCAATGCCGACGACATCGGCACTGCGCGCTTTGTGCTTGCCGACAGCCTCACCACCCTCGCAGTGCAACGGGTGACCCAGGAAATCCGCCCAGGCGACCGCTTGTTGCGCGCCGAGCCTCCCGTTGCTTTGGCGAACCTGGAGCCGTGCAAACCTGCACCCTTGATTACAGGGCATATCATCGACATCCCCAAGGGCGTCACGCAGATTGGCGTGCTCGACGCTGTTACCCTGAACAAGGGCCGCCGCGATGGCCTGGTGGAGGGCCAACTGCTGACGGTGATCAAGGCTGGCGCCACCGTGCGAGACGCCCTCACCGGCACGCCCACGCCACTCCCGGATGAGCGAGCCGGCACCCTTCTGGTGTTTCGTACCTATGAAAAGCTCAGCTATGCCCTGGTGCTCAGTGCTTCACGGTCGCTAGCCGTGCAAGACCGTTTCGAGACGGCTGATCAAGCGCAATAAATAGCCTGCTAAATAAGTTACCAACAGAGTTATCCACAGCTTGTTCCGGTCAAGGATGATCATATGAATCCGATAAACAGTAGCGATATTTCCCCGGCAGAGCTGGAAGCCCGGCTACGCTTGCACAGGCTGCCAGAACTGGGGCCCAAGCGTTTTCACGTATTGATCGAAGCCTTTGGTTGCGCTTCCAAGGCCCTGAGTGCTCCCGCCAGCGCCTGGCATTCCCTCGGTTTGCCCGCCGTCAGTGCCGAGGCCCGACGTAGCCCCAAAGTCCGTGACGGTGCCAGTGAAGCGTTGGCCTGGCTGGGGCGCCCGGCCCAGCATTTGCTGATGTGGGACCAACCTGATTACCCGGCGTTGCTCGCGCAGATCGACGATGCGCCGCCGTTGTTATTCGTGGCGGGCGACCCCGGTATTCTGGAAAAACCACAGTTGGCCATGGTGGGAAGTCGGCGTGCCTCTCGCCCGGGCATGGACACGGCAGCGGCCTTTTCCCGTAGCCTGGCGAGCGCCGGTTTTGTCATCACCAGTGGGCTGGCGGTGGGCATTGACGGCGCGGCGCACCAGGCGGCATTGGACGTAGGCGGCCATACCATAGGCGTGCTCGGCACTGGCCTGGAAAATTTTTATCCACAGCGCCATCGCAGGCTCGCCGCGGCGATGATTGCCCAAGGCAGCGCCGTGGTTTCCGAGTTTCCGCTGGATGCAGCGCCCCAGGCCGGTAATTTCCCAAGGCGCAACCGGATTATCAGCGGGCTGTCGTTAGGCGTGCTGGTGGTGGAGGCCAGTATGGCCAGCGGCTCGCTGATCACCGCACGCCTGGCGGCGGAGCAAGGGCGCGAGGTGTACGCGATTCCGGGTTCCATCCACCACCCCGCCGCCAAGGGCTGTCATCAACTGATTCGTGATGGCGCGGTGCTTGTGGAAACCATCGAGCACATTCTTGAAAGCCTGCGCGGTTGGCAGCGGTTGTCCCATGCTGCGCCGGTGCCCGTGATCCATCCGTTGGTGGCGCTGCTGCACGCGGCACCGCATAGCAGCGAAGCCTTGGCGATTGCCAGCGGTCGGCCGTTGTCCCAAGTACTGGCCACCCTGACAGAGCTGGAGTTGGAGGGCCAGGTGATTTGCGAAAGCGGGCGCTGGCTGGCGCGGTGCCCGCTTTTGTAGTGGCCCGTTTTTGGCGCTAGGTTTTGTAACGAAGATCGGTAAACTGCCCAGAGCTTTAGTCCGGAGAGTAAACAATGGTCAACAGGTGGCGTGTGCTGGAAGCCGCACGGGAAATTCGCGCAGGCGCAGTGATCGCCTATCCGACCGAAGCGGTTTGGGGCCTGGGCTGCGACCCGTGGAACGAAGAAGCAGTGGATCGACTGTTGGCGATCAAGAACCGCTCGGTCGACAAAGGCCTGATCCTGGTGGCGGATAATATTCGTCAGTTCGACTTTCTGTTTGAAGATTTCCCGCAAACGTGGATCGAACGCATGGCCAGCACTTGGCCAGGGCCGAATACCTGGCTGGTGCCCCATCAAGACTTGCTGCCTGAATGGGTCACGGGTGTGCATGACACCGTAGCGCTGCGGGTCAGTGATCATCCGTTGGTGAGAGATTTGTGCGCCCAGGTCGGCCCGTTGATTTCCACCTCGGCCAACCCTCAGGGCCGCCCGGCGGCCCGCACGCGGCTTCGCGTAGAGCAGTATTTTCGCGGGCAAGTGGACTTGGTGTTGGGCGGCGCCCTGGGGGGGCGCAAGAACCCGAGTCTGATTCGGGACCTGGTGACGGGTGATGTGGTGCGCCCCTCGTAAGGTGCAGCTCGTTCCCACGCTCTGCGTGGGAACGCCGCATTGGACGCTCTGCGTCCGCTTGTGACGCAGAGCGTCACGGTATGCATTCTTACGCAGAGCGTGGGAACGATCTTAAGGCAGCAGAATGGTTGAGCCAGTCGTGCGCCGCGCCGACAACTCCGTCTGCGCTTTGGCCGCCTCCGCCAGCGGGTAGCGCTGGTTGATATCAATGCGCACCTTGCCGCTCTTGATCATCGAAAACAGATCGTCCGCCATCGCCTGCAAGTTTGCCGCACTGTTGGCGTAGGTCGCCAACGTTGGCCGGGTTACGTACAGCGAGCCCTTCGCCGACAGATTCCCCAGGTTCACCCCATCCACCGCACCCGACGCGTTGCCGAAGCTCACCACCAAACCCCGCGGCGCCACGCTGTCCAGTGAGGTCAGCCAGGTGTCCTTACCGACGCCGTCGTACACCACCGGGCACTTCTTGCCGTCAGTCAATTCCAGTACGCGTTGTGCGACATCTTCCTTGCTGTAGTCGATGGTTTCCCAGGCGCCGAGCGATTTGGCCAGGGCGGCTTTTTCCGGGGAGCTGACCGTGCCGATCAACTTCACCCCCAGGGCCTTGGCCCATTGGCAGGCCAGGGAACCCACGCCACCCGCAGCGGCGTGGAACAAAATGGTTTCACCGCCTTTGAGCTCATAGGTCTGGCGCAACAGGTATTGCACGGTCAGGCCTTTGAGCATGGCGCCGGCGGCCTGTTCGAAGCTGATCTCATCCGGCAGGTGCACCAGGTTGGCCGCAGGCAACACATGCAGCTCGCTGTAGGCACCCAGCGGGCCGCTGCCGTAGGCCACGCGGTCGCCAACTTTGAATTGGCTGACTTCACTGCCCACCGCGTCCACCACGCCAGCGCCTTCCGCACCAAGGCCCGATGGCAGCGCGGGCGGCGCGTAGAGGCCACTGCGGAAGTAGGTGTCGATGAAGTTCAGGCCGATGGCCTCGTTGCGCACCCGAACCTGCTGTGGGCCAGGCTCCGCTGGCGTGTAGTCCACATATTCAAGTACTTCGGGGCCGCCATGGGCGCTGAACTGGATACGTTTGGCCATCTGCACTTCTCCTTGGGTTCGAATCTGCGTAGCCCCCTATCGGACTCCTAAGCTTGATCCTCGTCAACTGCTGCGCACCTAAGTGCAGTGGCATGTAGGCGCAGTGGTATCCTGTGCGCCCATTTGCCGCCGACGCCCCATGGGCCTCGCGTAGCTTTGCCCGATTCAAGGTGATGCCATGACTACCCGCACCGAGGCCGTTAAAGCCTACCTGCTTGACCTGCAAGACCGCATTTGCAGCGCCCTGGAAACCTTCGAGACGGACACTCGCTTTATCGAAGACGCCTGGACCCGGCCAGCCGGCGGTGGCGGTCGTACCCGTGTGATGGAAAACGGTTCGGTGATCGAAAAAGGCGGTGTCAACTTTTCCCACGTGTTTGGCAGCGGTCTGCCACCGTCTGCCAGTGCCCATCGCCCTGAACTGGCGGGCCGTGGCTTTGAGGCCCTGGGTGTGTCGCTGGTGATCCATCCGCATAACCCGCATGTACCGACTTCCCACGCCAATGTGCGGTTTTTCATCGCTGAAAAAGAAGGCGAAGAACCGGTGTGGTGGTTCGGTGGTGGCTTCGATCTCACCCCGTATTACGGCAATGAAGAAGACTGCATTCATTGGCACCGCGTGGCCGAGAAGGCCTGTGCACCGTTTGGCCCGGACGTGTACTCACGCTACAAGGCCTGGTGTGACACCTACTTCCACATCAAGCACCGCAACGAGCCCCGTGGCATCGGTGGCCTGTTCTTCGATGACTTGAACGAGTGGGGCTTTGACACCTGCTTCGCCTTCATCCGCGCCATCGGCGATGCCTACATCGATGCCTACCTGCCGATTGTGCAGCGTCGCAAGGCCATGGCGTACACCGAGCAACAACGCCAGTTCCAGGAGTTCCGCCGGGGCCGCTACGTTGAGTTCAACCTGGTCTATGACCGTGGCACCCTGTTCGGCCTGCAATCGGGCGGGCGTACGGAGTCGATCCTGATGTCGCTGCCACCTCAGGTACGCTGGAGCTACGACTGGAAGGCCGAAGCCGGCAGCGAGGAGGCGCGCCTCACCGACTACTTCCTGCAAGACCGTGACTGGCTCGGCGTTGCCGCGCCCAAGGCGGCGGTGTGATGGACCGTTATGTCGTGTTCGGTAACCCCATCGGCCATAGCAAATCGCCGCTGATTCATCGTCTGTTCGCTGCCCAGACCGGCGAACAACTGGACTACAGCACGATGCTCGCGCCGTTGGAGGACTTCACCGCCTGTGCCCGTGAGTTCTTCCAACACGGCCGTGGCGCCAACGTGACCGTGCCGTTCAAGGAAGAGGCCTATCGCCTCGCCAATACCCTGACCGAACGTGCCCAGCGCGCCGGCGCCGTAAACACTTTGAGCAAATTGGCTGACGGCACGTTGTTGGGCGACAACACCGACGGCGCGGGACTGGTGCGCGACTTGACGGTCAATGCCGGGCTGAGCCTGCAAGGCAAACGCATCCTGTTGTTGGGCGCCGGTGGCGCGGTACGCGGTGCGCTGGAGCCGTTGCTGGCGCAGCAACCCTCGTCGTTGATCATCGCCAACCGCACCGTGGAAAAGGCCGAGCGACTGGCTGAGCTGTTCGATGACCTGGGCCCGGTGTCTGCCAGTGGTTTCGACTGGTTGCGTGAGCCGGTGGATGTGATCATCAATGCCACGTCGGCCAGCCTGTCAGGCGATGTACCGCCGATTGCCGGCAGCCTGATCGAGCCGGGCAAGACCTTCTGCTACGACATGATGTACGCCAAGGAACCCACCGCATTCTGCCGCTGGGCGAGCGAGCAAGGCGCGGCGGTGGCGATGGATGGCCTGGGCATGCTGGTGGAACAAGCGGCGGAAGCCTTCTTGCTGTGGCGCGGTGTGCGTCCGGATTCGGCGCCCGTACTGGCCGAACTGCGCCGGCAATTGGCCTGATCCCACACGCTGATGTGGGCACACTTAATGTGTGAGCTGGCTTGCCTGCGATAGCAATAGGTCAGTTACCCATGTGCTGGCTGATCCACCGCTATCGCAGGCAAGCCAGCTCCCACAGTTGATCGGGTTTAATCTTCGAAATGGAGGGGGCAGTTATCCGGCCCCTCCAGCTTCATCAATTCCTCGACCACCTGCGGCCTGGCTCCACGCAACGTCAAGCTACGGCCCAACCCCGCCAACCGCCGCGCCTCCTGGTGCAGCATCTCCACCCCGGAATAGTCGATAAAGTTTATCTGCTGCGCCTCGATCACCACCCGCTCACCCTGCAGACGTTGCAGGCGCACTTGCAGGTAATGGCTGGCGCCAAAAAAGATCGAGCCGCCCACCCGCAACACATCCGCTTCACCGTCGCGCCAGTGTTGCACCCGTGGCTGCGAGGTGCGCTTGAGGTAGAAAAACAGCGACGCCAGTACCCCGGCATAGATCGCCGTTTGCAGCTCCAACAACAAGGTGGCGACACAGGTCAGGCTCATCACCACAAATTCGGCGCGGCTGACCCGGAACAGCGCACGAATGCCGCGGTGGTCCACCAGGCCCCAGCAGATCAGCAGGATACTCGCCGCCATGCTCGGGATCGGAATATGCGCAATCAACGCTGCGCCAAATAACGCGAATAACGCCACCCACAGGGCCGAAAACACCCCCGCCAATGGCGAACAGGCACCCGCCTCATAACTGAGGCCCGAGCGGGTGAACGATCCGGCTGACAGGTAGCCGGAAAAAAATCCGCCCACGATGTTGGATAAACCCTGGGCGCGTACTTCCTGGTTGGCGTCGAGCAGTTGTTGCGAGCGGGCGGACAGCGAACGGGCAATCGACAGGCTGGTCACCAACCCCAACATCCCCACCGCCACGGCACTGGGCAGCAGGCGCAGCACCAGATCCAGATCCATCGGCAACGGGCTGAACGGCGGCAGTTTGCCAATAAACGAACTGACCCGTGCCACATGCCCGAACATCGCCGGCCACAGCCATGCCGCCACGCTGCCCGACACCAAGGCGATCAACAGTGTCGGCCAGCGTGGCATCAGGTACTTGAGCAGCATACCTGTCAGCAACGTCCCCAGCCCCAGGGCCAGGGACGCGTGGTCCCACTCGCCACGATGGTCGATCAGCGCCAGCAGGCCATTGATAGCCGTGGCCTGGCTCGGTAAATCCAAGCCGAGCAGGTTGGGCAGTTGCCCCAAGGCGATCACTACGGCGGCGCCCAGGGTGAATCCCAGCACCACCGAATGGGAGACAAAGTTCACCAACGCGCCGAAGCGCAGCAGGCCGAGCAACCACTGGAATACACCGGCAAGGAAGGTCAGCAACAGGATGAGGGTGATGTAGTCCTGGGAGCCTGGCACGGCCAATGGGCTGATGCTGGCGTAAAGCACAATGGAGATGGCGGCCGTTGGCCCGCAGATCAGGTGCCAGGATGAGCCCCACAGGCAAGCGATCAATACCGGGATGATGGCGGCGTAGAGCCCGTATTCGGGTGGGAGACCGGCGATCAGTGCGTAGGCAATCGACTGCGGCAGCGCAAGCACCGCGCCGCTGAGGCCGACGATGGCATCCCGGCCGACGCTGGCGCGGGTTTGGCGCGGCAGCCAGCGCAGGAAGGGCAAAAGTGTATGGCGGTTGGGCCGGGGCATCGCAGGCTCGGGTAAAGGGTTTTGGCAAGAGTATCAATGCATGGGTACTTGTGGGAGCTGGCTTGCCTGCGATGCTGGCGCCTCGGTGTGACAGGCATACCGGGGTGATGCTATCGCAGGCAAGCCAGCTCCCACAGGGTCAGCGGCAAGCGTCAGAGTGATCGTTCCCACGCTCTGCGTGGGAATGCTGCTCGGGACGCTCTGAGTCCGATTTTAACGTCAGAGCTTGGCTTTTACCGCTGGCAACGCCTCCTGGCCATCCAGGGTTTTCACGCCCTCCAACCATTGGTCCAACACTGCCGGGTTGGCCTTGATCCACGCCTTCGCCGCCTGCGCATTGCTGACCTTGTTGTTGGCCACGTCAGCCATGATGCTGTTCTCCATGGCCTGGGTAAAACTCAGGTTGGTCAGCAGTTTGCCGACATTGGGGCACGCTTGTGCGTAACCCTTGCGAGTCAAGGTATAGACGCTGCCGGTGGCACCAAAGTACTGCTCGCCGCCCTTGAGGTAGCGCATTTTCAGTTGCACGTTCATCGGGTGCGGGGTCCAGCCGAGAAAGGTGATAAAACGCTGTTTTTTCACCGCTCGCGAGACCTCTGCGAGCATCGCCTGTTCGCTGGACTCGATCAGCTTCCACTGCCCAAGGTCGAAATCATTCTTCTTGATGATCTCCTGCAGCGAGATATTGGCTGGCGCGCCGGAGCCAATGCCGTAGATCTTCTTGTCGAACTTGTCGGCAAATTTATTCAGGTCGGCAAAGTCATGCACCCCGGCGTACCACACATAGTCCGGCACGGCGAGGGTGAACTCGGTGCCCTCCAGGTTCTTCGCCAGTTGCACCACATCGCCGTTGGCCACGAACTTGTCGTAGAAGCCTTGCTGCGCCGGCATCCAGTTGCCGAGGAAGACATCCACCTGGCCGTCCTTGAGCCCGCCGAAGGTAATCGGCACCGCCAGGGTGTCGACCTTGGGTTGATAGCCCATGCCCGTCAGCAAGAAACTGGTGATAGCGTTGGTGGCGGCAATATCGCTCCAGCCTGGGTCGGCCATCTTTACCGTTTCGCAGCGAGTGTCTGCGTACACCTGGGCGCTGCTGAGCATCACCAAACTCAGTACCACGTTCAACTTTTGCATGGCCTTCCCTCTGTCTACTTATTGGTTTTGGCAGGGTTGTGGAAAACGTGCTTTGCGCTCCAGGTCATCAAGGTCGATATGGTTGCGCATGTACTGCTGACTGGCGTCTACCAGTGGCTGGTGATCCCAGCTCTTGAGCTTGCCATGGGTTAGCGCTTCAAACACCAGTCGGCGACGGCGTTGGCTGGCGAGCACCTGTTGATGGATCGCCGGGATGTCCCATTTAGCCCGCGCTTCACGCAAGAACGCCTCGAACAATGGCCGATGTTCAGCTGACTGGCTGAGGTTTTCCTGCTCGCTCGGGTCGTTGTGCACATCGAACAATAGGCAAGGATCGTCCTCGCTGTAGATGAATTTGTAGGCGCCCCGGCGAATCATCATCAATGGGCTGACGGTGCCTTCGGCCATGTATTCGCCAAACACTTCGTCATGCCCGCCCTGCCCCTGCAAGTGCGGGACCAGTGAGCGGCCGTCCAGCGGCAAGTGCGGGTCCAGTTCCCCGCCGGCCAATTCCACCAGGGTCGGCAACAAGTCGGCGGTCGACACGGCCTGGGTGACGCGGCCAGCGGCGAACTGCCCCGGCGCACTGATCAGCAGCGGCACGCGGGCGGCCATTTCAAACCAGTGCATTTTGTACCAGAGGCCGCGCTCGCCAAGCATGTCGCCGTGGTCGCCAGAGAAAATGATCAGGGTGTCGTCGGCCAGGCCGGTGTCTTCCAGGGTCTGCAGCAGCTTGCCGACGTTGCTGTCGATGTAGCTGCAGGCACCGAAGTAGGCGCGGCGCGCGTCGCGGATCTTATCCACAGGCAGCGGTTTGTCCCACAAGTCATAAACCTTGAGCAGCCGCTGGGAATGCGGGTCGAGGTCGGCCTGGGGCGGCGTCGCGGGCATTGGGATGTCGGTGTCTGCGTACAAGTCCCAGAACGGCTTGGGAATGGTGTAAGGGTCGTGGGGATGGGTCATCGACACCGTCAGGCAAAATGGCTGGTCACCTTCCTCACGGATATGGTCGAACAGATATTGCTGGGCCTTGAACACCACCTCTTCGTCGAAATCCAGCTGGTTGGTGCGCACGCACGGTCCGGCTTGCAGCACCGAGGACATGTTGTGATACCAGGTAGGTCGTACGTCTGGCTCATCCCAGTTCACTGCCCAGCCGTAGTCGGCGGGATAGATGTCGCTGGTCAGGCGCTCCTCATAGCCGTGTAACTGGTCGGGGCCGCAGAAGTGCATCTTGCCCGACAGTGCGGTGCGGTAGCCCTGGCGGCGCAAGTAGTGGGCATAGGTCGGCACATCGGCGGGGAAATCGGCGGCGTTGTCGTAGGCGCCGATCTTGCTCGGCAACTGGCCGCTGACCAAGGTGAAGCGCGACGGTGCGCACAGCGGGCTGTTGCAATAGGCGGCGTCGAACACCACGCCTTGTGCCGCCAGGCGGCTGAGGTTGGGCAGCTTGATCGGGGAAGGCCCGTAGAACGGCAGCATCGGCGCGGCCATCTGATCGGCCATGATGAAAAGAATGTTCTTGCGCTTCATGGTTTCTCGGCATTCCATAGGCAGTGTTTATGCCAATGAGCATGCGGCCCATGAATTATGGGGTAAAGCCCATGAGCAGCAATGACTAGGATAAGTTGAGCTTATGTATGAAGCGCTGGGTGACCTCTCTCTCGATTTGCTGCGCGCCTTTGAGGCAGCGGCGCGTCATCGCAGTTTCACCGCGGCCGCGATGGAGCTGGGCACCACCCAACCGGCGGTCAGCCAGCAAATCAAACGCCTTGAAGAGCAACTGGCGATCCGCCTGTTTGATCGCATTTACCGCGGCATCGAACTGACTGACGCCGGTGCCCTGCTGTTCGAGCATGTGCAAGGCGGCCTGCAGAACATCAACCAGGGGCTCGGCGCCATCACTCAACAAAGCCAGCATGAAGTGCTGCAAGTCGCCACCGACTTTGCCTTCGCCGCCTATTGGCTGATGCCACGCCTGCATCGTTTTCACCAGGCCAACCCGCAGGTGGATGTCAGCCTGGTCACCAGTGAGCGCAACCCGGCCACCCTGCGCAGCGATATTGATGTGGCGGTGCTGTTCGGCGATGGCCGTTTCAAGCAGGGCGAGAGCCTGTGGTTGTTCAATGAGGAAGTGTTCCCGGTGTGCAGCCCACAGTGGCTCAAGGAGCAGGTCGCGCCCCTGACGGTGCAGACCTTGCAAGACTGCCCGTTGCTGCACCTGCGCCAGGAAAACAACAGCCAATGGTTTGACTGGAACGGCGTGTTCCGCGAACTGGGTATCACGGCTGCGCCGACCCCGGGGCAATTGCGCTTCGACAACTACACCTTGCTGATCCAGGCCGCGATTGCCGGCCAGGGCGTCGCCATCGGCTGGCGCCACCTGGTGGATAACCTGCTGGAGCAGAATTGGCTGTGCCGGCCGATCAGCTCCACGGTGATCTCGCGCTTGGGCTATTACGTGGTGCAACCCCAGCGCAAACGCCGCGGACAGTTGGTGGACCGCTTTGTCGAGTGGCTTGTGGCGGAACAGGCCAACAGTGCGCACTCGTTGACCGGGCTGGCCCTGCCGTCGATTGCGGTCTAGGATCGGCCCACAGTGGAACCGGAGTCAGTCATGCAACGTATCAAGGGCTACCACGCCCATATCTACTTCGACGCCAGCACGATTGAGCAGGCGCGCACGCTCTGTGAGGACGCCGCCAAGTTGTTCCCGCTGCGCATGGGCCGTGTGCACGAGCGGCCCGTGGGCCCGCACCCGGATTGGAGTTGCCAGCTGGCGTTCGAGCCGGAATATATCGGTGTGGTGTTGCCGTGGCTGGCGCTGCATCGCAATGGTCTGGTGGTGTTCCTGCACCCTGAAACCGGTGACGACCTCAAGGACCACACCGATTACGCCATCTGGATGGGCGCGATGCGCGAGCTGGACTTGTCGATTTTTTAACCTTCCTTACCCGATAAATCCGCGGCCTTCCCTAAGTAAAAACAAGAATGGTTGTAGGATTTATCTTGTCTTGTCTCATTATATGGGATTGATATTTATATATTGAGATATTCCGCTCCCTAGGTTTATATTCGCCCATCTGCTTTTTTCAGCACCCACTCATTTCAGGTGAAGCGATGCAGGCGCAATTGATCGCGCTCGATTGGGGGACCAGCTCCCTTCGTGCTTACAAACTCGGCCCCGCGGGCGTTGTGCTGGAACAGCGCTCGCAAGCCTGGGGCATCATGCATTTGCCCACAGAGCCCCGGGAAATAGCCGGTGTGCTATGCACTGACGGCTTTGAACTGGCGTTCGATAGCGCCTGCGGCGATTGGCTTGATGCCCAGCCCGGGCTGCCGGTAATCGCTTGCGGCATGGTCGGCAGCGCACAGGGTTGGAGCGAGGCGGCCTATCGCAGCACGCCGGTGGATGTCGCCAGTCTCGGCCAGGCGTTGCATGGCATACGCAGCCTGCGTGGGGTGCAGGTGCATATCGTGCCGGGGGTGATCGAGCAAGTGGGTCTGCCTAATGTCATGCGTGGCGAAGAAACCCAAGTGCTCGGCGTACTGCAAGGCCTTGGGCCCCAGGTGTTGATCGGCCTGCCCGGCAGCCATTCCAAGTGGGTCGAGGTGGTGGAAGGCCGCATTACCCATTTCGATACCTTCATGACTGGCGAAGTGTTTGCGGTGTTGAGCAAGCACAGCATCCTGGGGCGTACCCAACAAGCGAGCGAGCAGTTCCAGGCCGAGGCGTTTGATCAAGGCGTGCGCGTAGCGCTGTCCAACGATGGCCAGCGTGGCGTGCTTTCGACCCTGTTCAGTGCCCGTACCCTTGGGCTCACCGCGCAGCTGGCGCCCGACCAGCAACCCGATTACCTGTCTGGCCTGCTCATCGGACATGAGCTCGCCAGCTTGCCAGATTCGGCCAAACATCAGCCGATCATCCTGGTCGGCGCTGCTGCACTTTGCGCCCGCTATCAACGCGCCCTCGCCCTTTGCGGATTTGCCCACGTCAGTCTGGCGCAAGAAGCCACCGAGCGTGGCCTGTGGCAACTGGCGCAAGCCGCCGGGCTCATTCGACCTGTACTGGAGGCCTGACATGCTCAAGCAAGCACTCGCACAAAACGGTTTGATCGCCATCCTGCGCGGCCTACGCCCCGACGAAGCCCAGGCGGTCGGCCAGGTGCTGTACGACGCGGGTTTTCGCGTGATCGAAGTGCCGCTCAACTCGCCAGACCCTTACGCCAGCATTCGCACCCTGTGCGACAGCTTGCCCGCCGATTGCCTGATCGGTGCCGGCACGGTGTTGACGCCTGAGCAGGTCGAACAGGTCAAGGCGGCCGGAGGCCAGGTGATCGTCATGCCCCACAGCGATGCCAAGGTGCTGCGTGCCGCCAAAGCGGCGGGCCTGTACTTGTCGCCTGGGGTAGCCACGCCTACCGAAGCCTTTGCCGCACTGGCCGAAGGCGCCGATGTGTTGAAGCTGTTCCCGGCCGAGCAGATGGGCCCTTCAGTGATCAAGGCATGGCTGGCGGTATTGCCGGCGGGCACGTTGCTGCTGCCGGTGGGCGGCATTACCCCGGACAACATGCAGGTGTTTACCGACGCCGGCGCCAAGGGCTTCGGATTGGGTTCCGGGCTGTTCAAGCCGGGCATGACAGTGGATCAGATTGCGAGCCGTGCCCAGGCTTATGTCGCCGCCTGGAAAGCCCTGAGCTGAGAGCATATTCCGCGCCCACAGGCGCTGCATCTATAAGAGAGACAAGAGATGAAAATCACCAAACTGACGACCTTTATCGTTCCGCCGCGCTGGTGCTTCCTCAAGGTCGAAACCGACCAGGGTGTGACCGGCTGGGGTGAGCCTGTGGTCGAGGGCCGCGCTCACACGGTGGCCGCCGCCGTCGAAGAACTGTCCGACTACCTGATCGGCAAAGACCCTCGCAATATCGAAGATATCTGGACCGTGCTCTATCGCGGCGGCTTCTACCGAGGCGGCGCGGTGCATATGAGCGCCCTCGCCGGCATCGACCAGGCGTTGTGGGACATCAAGGGCAAGGCCCTCGGTGTATCGGTCAGCGATCTGCTGGGCGGCCAGGTGCGTGACAAGATCCGTGTGTACTCATGGATCGGCGGTGACCGCCCCGCCGATACTGCCCGTGCCGCCAAAGAGGCGGTGGCCCGTGGCTTCACAGCCGTGAAAATGAATGGCACCGAAGAATTGCAGTTTGTCGACAGCTTCGAAAAAGTCGACCTGGCCCTGGCCAACGTCGCTGCTGTGCGCGATGCGGTCGGCCCTAACGTGGGTATTGGCGTCGACTTCCATGGCCGCGTGCACAAGCCGATGGCCAAGGTGCTGATGAAAGAGCTCGACCCGTACAAACTGATGTTCATTGAAGAGCCGGTGCTCAGCGAAAACTACGAAGCGCTGAAAGAACTGGCCCCGCTGACCAGTACGCCGATCGCCTTGGGTGAGCGCCTGTTCTCGCGCTGGGATTTCAAGCGGGTGCTCAGCGAAGGCTACGTCGACATCATCCAGCCGGACGCCTCCCACGCAGGTGGTATCACCGAAACCCGCAAGATCGCCAACATGGCCGAAGCCTACGACGTGGCCCTGGCCCTGCACTGTCCGCTGGGCCCGATTGCCTTGGCGGCATGCCTGCAGCTGGATGCGGTTTGCTACAACGCGTTTATCCAGGAGCAGAGCCTGGGTATTCACTACAACGAAAGCAACGATCTGCTCGACTATGTGCGTGATCCAGGCGTATTCGACTATGACCAGGGCTTTGTGAAGATCCCCAACGGCCCAGGTCTGGGCATTGAGATCAACGAGGAGTATGTGGTTGAGCGCGCGGCCATCGGCCATCGCTGGCGCAATCCGATCTGGCGCCATGCCGATGGCAGTTTTGCCGAGTGGTGATTTCCACCTGATTGAAACGCGCAAAAAAATGTGGGAGCAGGCAAGCCAGTTCCCACATTGAGCGCGTTCCTTCCTCAATAAATATAAAAAGAGGCACCCCCATGCACCCTGAATCCCTCACCGGGCAGGCTTCTTTAGTCACGCCTAGCAGAAAGCGCTTTTTCATCATGGTGCTGCTGTTCATCACCGTGGTCATCAACTACCTCGACCGTAGCAACCTATCGATTGCCGCGCCCGCGCTGACCAGCGAGCTGGGGATCGATCCGGTGCAAGTCGGGCTGATTTTTTCTGCCTTCGGCTGGACCTACGCCGCCATGCAAATCCCGGGTGGCTGGCTGGTAGACCGGGTGCCGCCGCGCATTCTCTACACGGCCGCCCTGCTGCTGTGGTCGATTGCCACCGTGATGCTCGGTTTCGCCGCCAGCTTTATCGCGCTGTTCGTGCTGCGCATGGCCGTGGGCGCGTTGGAGGCGCCGGCCTATCCCATCAACAGCCGTGTGGTCACCACCTGGTTTCCCGAGCGCGAGCGCGCCACGGCTATCGGCGTCTATACCTCCGGGCAATTCGTCGGCCTGGCGTTCCTCACTCCGGTACTGGCGTGGCTGCAGCACCAGTACGGTTGGCACATGGTGTTTGTGGTGACCGGTGGCGTCGGCATCCTGTGGGCCGCGATCTGGTACGCGGTGTACCGCGAGCCCAAAGATTTCAAAGGCGCCAACGAAGCCGAAATCCAACTGATCCGCGACGGTGGCGGGCTGGTGGACATGCAGGCTAAAACCGTCAAGGCACCCTTCAGCTGGACCGACCTCGGCATCGTGCTGAGCAAACGCAAGCTGTGGGGCATCTACCTTGGCCAGTTTTGCCTGAACTCCACGCTGTGGTTCTTCCTGACCTGGTTCCCGACGTACCTGGTGAAATATCGCGGCATGGACTTTATCCAGTCTGGCTTGCTGGCCTCCTTGCCGTTCCTGGCCGCGTTTGTGGGCGTGCTGTGTTCTGGGGTGTTTTCCGATTGGCTGATTCGCCGTGGGGCATCGGTGGGCTTTGCGCGCAAGTTGCCGATCATCAGTGGGCTGCTGATTTCCACGGCGATCATCGGGGCCAACTATGTGGACTCGACGGGGTGGGTCATCGCGTTTCTGGCGGTGGCGTTTTTCGGCAATGGCCTGGCGTCGATCACCTGGTCGCTGGTGTCGACCTTGGCGCCTGCCCGTCTGTTGGGGCTGACCGGCGGGGTGTTCAACTTCATCGGCAACCTGGCGGCAATTGCCACGCCTATCGTGATTGGCTTTCTGGCCAGTGGCTCGTCATTTGCGCCGGCCATTACCTACATTGCGGTCCTGGCGCTGCTCGGCGCGCTTTCCTACATATTGCTGGTCGGCAAAGTCGAGCGGATCGAGCTGTAAAAAGGGCGACCTTCGGGTCGCCCTTTTTTC
Organism: Pseudomonas sp. 22072; assembly: GCF_052046095.1. Taxonomy (NCBI): domain Bacteria; kingdom Pseudomonadati; phylum Pseudomonadota; class Gammaproteobacteria; order Pseudomonadales; family Pseudomonadaceae; genus Pseudomonas; species Pseudomonas sp. 22072. Next base: position 82,814 of record NZ_JBQEQE010000001.1, on the reverse strand, counting down.
GTTCTACGGCACCGACATCTCGTTGCGAAATATATTGTGCGGGTCCCAGCGCTGCTTGGTACGGCGCAAGCGGCTTTCGATCATCAGATCGGGAAAGAAGATTTTGTACCACTGGGGGTTTTTGCCGTTGGCCGGATTACCGCCTGTGTAGGTCATGTCGAGGTCGGGGTAATTGATGTAGCAGCCTTCGAACGCATTGTTGAGCGGTACGCCTTGCGCATCGGCAAACGCATTGACGTACAGCCCTCGGATCCAGTCGGCATGGGCTTGATCCGCGGCCGCGCTGTCGCCGTGCCAGTAACACTGGGGTTGCCACTTGAGGAGGGACGAACGCTGGGCGGCCGACGACTCCTTGCGTACGGGCGCGCTGGCGGCGTTGATCTGGCCGCCGAAGGACTGAATCTGGATCAGGCTTTGTGTCAGGTGGTTGTCAGGGTCCGGCCAGGTCAGGGTAGTCCAGATGGCCTGTAGCACTTGGGGGCTGAACTCACCTTTCTGATAGGCCGATTTATAGCGCCCACGCTGATTGTCTCCCGAACCATTCAATGTTTGCTGGCACACCAGCCAGTCCAGGCGCCGCGCCGCAGCCTGGGCGGATGAGACTGAGTCGATGGGGCGCCCGCCGGCTGTGCCGGGCGGCAAATGGACCACATGAAACGGCACCAGCGACTCGGTGGCAGGTAAGCCGACGGCCGTGAGCATCTTGTCGACAAAATCATCGAAGGGCGCACGGTCGTTCAGCTCCCCCTCCTTGTCCACATAATGGATACCCAAGGTGATATTGCCTGTGTGCTCGTGGCGCATTTCCAGTTTGGTCGCCAGGCCCCAGGTGTCCGGGTTGCTCTGATGACTGGCGAACCATCGCTGGTAAGCCACCAGCAGGTTGTTAAGTGCATCCTGGGTCAGTACTGACCAATCCCATTCCAACACCAGCCACAGTACTTCTTTGGGGGCCGGTGGCAGGTCCTTGAAGTAATAGCTGGTGATAATGCCGAATTGACCACCCCCCGCACCGCAGCACGCGGCGAACAGGTCCAATTCGTCCTCTTGGGTGCTGTCCCTGCTGACATGGCGCGGTTCTAGCCCTTTGCCTTGGCTGTCAGGCACCAGGATATCGACCCCGCTGAGCCAGTCACACACCAGTCCATACTTGCGAGACAGCAGCCCATAGCCGCCACCGCAAATGTGTCCGCCCAGGCCCACGCTATAGCATGAGCCGCCGGGCAAGGTTTTGTTGGCCAGCTTGTACAAAGCGCCATAGGCGTCCCAGTTCTGGCCGCCGGCCTCCAGGCGAAAGCGGTAGCGAAAGGGCTGCGTGGGGTTCAGCTCGGAACCGATCTGGCCGTTGGCATCGTAGATCACTCGGTTCAGCGCGCTGATATCCAGGATCGACAGCACCTCATTCGGGCTGTCGGGCATCTTGTTGGCGACAAACCCTTCGTAGCAATGACCGCCGCTGCGTACGGTGATGCGTCCATTGGGCAGGGCCAATGCCTGGGCGGCGGCGTCCATGATGTCTTGCGGGCTGCGGCAAAGGTAAATCAGGTTGGCGCCATTGGGTGAAGACTGGCCCTGCACATTGCCCAAGGGCCAGCGCAGATTGAAACCCTTTTGCAGGGTTGAGTGACGACGGTCTGAAACGGTGACGAGATCAAATGCCATGATGTACTCCTGAGAGCCAAGAATGACTTCTGATGCGGCTAACTTAACGACCGAGGGGCAAGGACTGCGGGGCTTGCGAAGGTGGTTAGACGGCAAAGGGCACGAAGTGCATTAAAAAAGGAGGTGGGCGACATGCCCACCTCCTTTGAAGCCTAGCGTATAAGCTGCGGTCGTTGCGCCGTGCAACTTACTTGCGTGCGTTGCGCACACCTTCCGACAGCGCTGCGCACAGGGTCAGCACGCCATCAATGGCTTGCTGGTCGTTCTTGGCCGTGGCGATGTGATCGATCAGCGCCGAACCCACTACCACCCCGTCCGCCAAGCGTGCGATGGCCGCTGCCTGGTCGGGTGTGCGGATACCAAAGCCGATGCTGATCGGCAGGTCGGTATGGCGGCGCAGGCGGGCCACGGCTTCTTCGACGTGTTCCAGGGTGGCGGCACCAGCCCCGGTGACACCGGCGACCGACACGTAATACACAAACCCGGAGCTGCCATTGAGCACAGTAGGCAGGCGCACGTCATCGGTAGTCGGCGTGGTCAGGCGGATAAAGTCGATACCTGCGGCCTGGGCCGGGTCGCACAGCTCGCCGTTATGCTCGGGGGGCATGTCCACCACGATCAGGCCGTCGACGCCAGCTGCCTTGGCATCGGCAATGAACTGCGACACGCCGTATTTGTGGATCGGGTTGAAATAGCCCATCAACACCAGCGGCGTGTCGTCGTTGTCCTGGCGGAACTCGCGAACCATCTGCAGGGTTTTCAACAGGTTCTGCTTGGCGGCCAGTGCGCGGATATTGGCCAGCTGGATGGCCGGGCCATCGGCCATCGGGTCGGTGAAGGGCATGCCCAGCTCGATCACATCGGCGCCGGCGGCCGGCAAGCCCTTGAGGATCGCCAGCGAGGTGTCATAGCCGGGGTCGCCAGCGGTGACGAAGGTCACCAGGGCGGCGCGATTTTGTTCTTTAAGTTGCGCAAAGCGGGTTTGCAGGCGGCTCATCAGTGTTTCTCCTGCTTGGACTGTTCCATATGGTGCATCACGGTCTGCATGTCTTTGTCGCCACGGCCCGAGAGGTTGACCACCATCAGGTGATCTTTGGGCAAGTTTGGCGCGCGCTTGAATACTTCAGCCAGGGCGTGGGCGCTTTCCAGTGCCGGAATGATCCCTTCCAGGCGGCAGCATTTGTGGAAAGCTTGCAGGGCTTCATCGTCAGTCACCGAGGTGTACTGGACGCGGCCGATGTCATGCAACCACGCGTGTTCCGGGCCGATGCCGGGGTAGTCCAGGCCTGCGGAAATCGAGTGGGCGTCGATGATCTGACCGTCGTCGTCCTGCAGCAGGAAGGTGCGGTTGCCGTGCAGCACGCCCGGTACGCCGCCGTTGAGGCTGGCAGCGTGCTTGCCGGTTTCGATGCCATGGCCTGCGGCTTCAACACCGATGATCTCGACGCTGGTGTCATCCAGGAATGGGTGGAACAGGCCCATGGCGTTGGAACCGCCGCCGATGCACGCCACCAGGCTGTCCGGCAGGCGGCCTTCCTGGGCTTGCAGCTGGCTGCGGGTTTCCTTGCCGATCACGGCCTGGAAGTCGCGCACCATCGCCGGGTATGGGTGTGGCCCGGCCACGGTACCGATCAGGTAGAAGGTGCTGTCGACATTGGTTACCCAGTCGCGCAGGGCTTCGTTCATGGCGTCTTTGAGGGTGCCGGTGCCGGCGACCACGGGGATGACCTCGGCGCCCAGCAGCTTCATGCGGAACACGTTGGCCTGCTGGCGCTCGATGTCGGTGGTGCCCATGTAGATCACGCATTGCAGGCCAAAGCGCGCCGCCACGGTTGCGGTGGCCACGCCGTGCATGCCGGCGCCGGTCTCGGCGATGATGCGTTTCTTGCCCATGCGCCGGGCCAGCAGGATCTGGCCGATGCAGTTGTTGATCTTGTGCGCGCCGGTGTGGTTGAGCTCTTCGCGCTTGAGGTAGATCTTGGCGCCGCCGCAGAACTCGGTCAGGCGTTCGGCAAAATACAGCGGGCTTGGGCGCCCGACATAATCGCGCTGAAAGTAGGCCAATTCTTCGTTAAACGCCGGATCTACCTTCGCCGCTTCGTATTCACGGGCCAGGTCGAGAATCAACGGCATCAGGGTTTCAGCGACGTAGCGGCCGCCGAACGCACCAAACAGGCCGTTGGCGTCAGGGCCGTTGCGTAGATCGGTCTGGGACTGAGTCATGGGACGCTCCAGGAAAAATGTGTTTAAAGGCAATGACGGTCACTCTACTCGTGACGCTCTGGCCTGAAAACCGATAAGATCGCCGCAACCTGTCAGGAAAACTCACAGATGAGCCGCGACCTTCCTCCCCTCAACGCCCTGCGCGCTTTTGAAGCCACCGCTCGCCTTAACAGCGTCAGCCAGGCTGCGGAGCTATTGCACGTGACCCATGGTGCGGTCAGCCGCCAGTTGAAAGTGCTGGAGGAGCACTTGGGCGTGAGCCTATTCATCAAGGATGGGCGCGGCCTTAAACTCACAGATGCCGGCGTCAGGCTACGAGATGCCAGCAGCGAGGCTTTCGAGCGGTTGCGCGACGTGTGCGCCGAGCTCACCCAACGCGGCGCTGACGCGCCCTTCGTTCTTGGTTGTTCAGGCAGCTTGCTGGCGCGTTGGTTTATCCCTCGGCTGGGGCGGTTGAATGCTGACTTGCCGGATTTACGCTTGCACCTGTCGGCAGGCGAAGGCGATCTGGACCCGCGCCGCCCGGGGCTGGATGCCTTGCTGGTATTCGCTGAGCCGCCGTGGCCGGCGGATATGCAGGTGTATGAGCTGGCCAGCGAGCGCATCGGCCCGGTCTTGAGCCCCCGCTTCGCCGGTTTTGAACAACTGCGTCAGGCCCCAGCGTCGGATCTGCTGGAGCAACCCTTGCTTCACACCACCTCACGTCCGCAAGCCTGGCCCAGTTGGGCACGGCAACACGGCCTAGAGCCCGGCGCGCTGAAACTCGGCCAGGGGTTTGAGCATTTGTATTATCTGCTGGAAGCGGCGGTTGCCGGGTTGGGCGTGGCAATTGCGCCAGAACCGCTGGTGGCAGAGGACCTGCGAGCGGGTCGCCTGGTGGCGCCTTGGGGGTTCAGTGAAACCCCGGCGCACCTGGCGTTGTGGCTACCCAAGCGCGCCGCAGACGGGCGCGCCCGGCAGTTGGCGCAATGGCTCAAGGCTGAGCTGTTGCGTCAACCGATGTAACCGGTCAATCAGTCACCGCGTTTGCACAGCAGATAAGCCGCCAGCAGGCCCAGCGCGCCAACGGCGACACCGGCGGTCGTCCAGGGGTGCTCTTGTGCGTAGTCACGGGTGGCAGCGCTGGTTTCGCGGATTTTGACTTTGCTTTCTTCGTAGGCGTCGCTGATCAGGTGGCGAGAGTGCTTGAGGGCGTTCTCGGCATTGCTTTTCAAGGCCTTCAGCGTTTTGCGCGACTCATCGGACGCGTCGTCCTTGAGGCTCTCCAGCGATTTGAGCAGGCTCGAAATCTCGGCTTCCATGCTTTCCAGCGACGCTTTGCGTAAAGAAGTGTTGGCCATGTGGACATCTCCTGAAGTGATTGAGTGGCGTGTGTAGATACCGACTGCGCCGGTTTCAGAAAGTGCAGTAATTCTGAACTTTCGCCTCCCAACGGTCGCCTGAAGCAGTACGCACATTCGCTGCTAGTCTTGATTGACGACCTAAAGGAGAAACGCCATGAGTGATCATCACACGTACAAGAAAGTCGAACTGGTAGGCTCTTCCACCACCAGCATCGAAGACGCGATCAACAATGCCCTGGCTGAAGCCAACAAAAGCATCAAGCATCTGGAGTGGTTTGAGGTGACCGAAACCCGTGGTCACATCAAAGATGGCAAGGCTGCGCACTTCCAGGTCACGCTCAAAGTGGGATTCCGCATTGCCAGTAGTTGATCGGCAGAGTTGAACTTTGCCCGCTGGCCGATTGCCATAACCTGCGCTACAAACAACGGGTGCCGACGCGATGAGCGTCGGCACGCTCTTTTTGATCAGCGCAAGGAAAGTAACGGATGAAGAAGTTTCTGTTAGCGGTAGGGTTGTTGAGCATTGCGGGTACCGCTATGGCGGCGGGCAAGCCTTGTGAAGAGCTGAAAAGCGAAATCGCAGCGAAAATCGACGCCAACGGCGCTTCGGGGTATTCGCTGGAAGTGGTGGACAAAGGTGCTACGCCAAGTGACCAGAAAGTAGTTGGCACCTGCGAAGGTGGCACCAAGGAAATTGCCTACAAGCGCGGCTAACCTCGTGCTGTATAAGCGACGCACCTGTGGCGAGGGAGCTTGCTCCNGCACTCCAGCGGGAGCAAGCTCCCTCGCCACAGGTATATCGTTTGACCATTCAGCCCTTCATTACTTGTGCAAGCAGCTCGTAGGAATGAATCCGGTCGGCGTGCTCATACAGGTCACTGGTAAAAATCAGCTCATCAGCACCGGTCTGCTCGATCAACACCTCCAACTTGCCGCGAATCTTCGCCGGGCTGCCCACCATGGCCAAGCCGAGGAAGCTACCGACCGCATCTTTTTCATGGGGCAACCACAGGCCGTCCATGGTTTTTACTGGAGGGCGCTGCACCAGGCTCTGGCCGCGCATCAAAGCGAGGATGCGCTGGTACACCGAGGTGGCCAGGTAATCGGCCTGCTCATCGGTGTCGGCCGCCACCAGCGGAATGCCGAGCATCACGTAGGGCTTGTCCAGTACGGCTGAAGGCTTGAAGTGATTGCGATACACGCGAATTGCCTCATGCATCAAGCGCGGTGCGAAATGGGAGGCGAAGGCGTAAGGCAAGCCACGCTCACCGGCCAATTGTGCGCTGAACAGGCTTGAACCCAGCAGCCACACCGGCACATTGGTGCCGGTGCCCGGTACCGCGATAACCCGTTGGTCGGGCGTACGCGGGCCGAGGTAGGCCATCAGCTCGGCCACATCTTCGGGGAAGTCATCGGCACTGCCGGAGCGTTCACGGCGCAGGGCGCGGGCGGTCATCTGGTCGGAACCGGGCGCGCGCCCCAGGCCCAGGTCAATACGACCGGGGTAGAGGCTTTCCAGCGTACCGAACTGCTCGGCGATCACCAGTGGCGCGTGGTTTGGCAACATCACCCCGCCAGACCCCACGCGAATGGTCGAGGTGCCGCCTGCCAGGTAACCGAGCAGTACCGAGGTGGCCGAACTGGCGATGCCGTCCATATTGTGGTGCTCAGCTACCCAGAAACGGTGGTAGCCGAACTTCTCCACATGCTGGGCCAGGTCCAGGGAATTGCGCAGCGACTGCGCCGGGCTGCCGTTGGCGCGTACGGGCACCAGGTCGAGGGTCGAGAACTTTACGTCGGACAGCGATTTCATAAGCCTGCTTCTCCAATGGGGGCGCAGGCTTTCTAGACGAACCAAAACCTGCCGCTTCATGTGCATGCTCTATGCAATGAGGGCATATACCCGAGATTCAATAGGTAGCTCTGAAATTTCCTACTAGATTGCTAGGTTTCTCTTACGAATGAACTTTGTTTTGACGTCTATCCTCAGAACCCTTACCGACGCAAAACCACCGTTCGAGGAGAAAGCTATGAGTATCGTTAAAAAGGCATCCGCGCATTGGGAAGGCGACCTGAAGACTGGCCTGGGCTCCATTTCCACGGAAACCGGCGTGCTGCGCGAAGCGCCCTACGGCTTCAAGGCCCGCTTCGAGGGCGGCAAGGGTACCAACCCTGAAGAATTGATCGGCGCGGCTCACGCCGGCTGTTTCTCCATGGCGTTTTCCATGATTCTCGGCGACGCCGGGCTCAAGGCTGAAAGCATCGACACCCAGGCCGAAGTGACTCTGGACCAGGTCGAGGGCGGCTTTGCGATTACAGCAGTGCATCTGATCCTGAAAGCCAAAATCCCAGGCGCGAGCCAGGCACAGTTCGATGAACTGAGCAAAAAAGCCAAGGAAGGGTGCCCGGTCTCCAAGGTACTGAATGCAACCATCACCTTGGATGCCACGCTGGTCAACTGACACAGCAGGCATCTTATGTGGGAGCGGGCTTGCTCGCGAATGCGGTGGATCAGCCGATATCTTCGGTGACTGATACTCCGTATTCGCGAGCGAGCCCGCTCCCACATTTTTAGTCCTGCGTAAAATCAGAACTCGTGTTTGTAAAATGTGGTCGAATAGCCCATGCAGCCTAGGCGCACACTCGTGCGCAGCGCATTCAGGGAGCTCCACACATGAAACGTTTTGCCTTGGCAATCATCTGCGGTGTATTGGCCACTTCGGCCGTGGCCGCGCCAAAAGATTGTGAAGAGCTCAGGAAAGAAATCGAAGTGAAGATCCAGGCCAAGGCGATTCCGTCCTACACCCTGGAAATCATCACCGCCGAAGAAGCCAAGAACCATGACGAAGCCATGATTGTCGGCTCATGCGAAAACGGCACCAAGCGCATCATCTATCAAAAGAACAACGACTGACTCAGATGCAGTTCACGCTGCGCTCTTCGGCCAATAGCTGGCGGGTTGAGTCGTACAGCCGGATGTTGGGCGTGAACGCCAGTGAGCGCCCTTCCAGCACATAGCGCTGGCCGGCCTGAAAGTGGTCGTACTGCAGCGTCATGAAGCAGGTGCGATACATCATCTGGCTGAGGCCACCCAGGCCGCCGCCAGCGGGCACTTCAAAGTCAAAGCGCACCATCAGCTCGTGAGGGCCGGGAGGCATTTGAAAAAAGCGCCCGTCGTCGAGGTTTTTCCCGTCCAGGCGCTGAGCCATTACCAACTTGGAACCCGGGGTGGGCGTGGTGAAATCGACCCAGGCCTGCTGCGGGTCCACGGGGGGGATGGGGGTCGAGGCGCAAGCGCTGAGGAATACAGCGGCGACGGGAAGCAAGAGCGGGCGCATGGCAAGTACTCAACACGAGAAGAGGCTTGAGTATAAACACGCCACGCCGTGGAAAAATCCCCTGCAAGCGCGATAGTCTGGCGAACCCATCACCCAGGAGCAGTCAGTGCATGATCAGGCGTTTTCTTCCAGGACTGATGGTTTTGCTGCTCAGCGGCTGCTCCAGTGTCAGTTATTACAGCCAGTTGGCGAGTGGCCAGTGGCACCTGTTGCGGGCCCGGGAGCCGGTTGCCGAGGTCATCGCCGACCCTGCTCGCCCGCCACTGCTGCGCGAGCATCTGGCTCAATCGCAGAAAGCTCGAACCTTTGCCAGTGAACATCTGCACCTGCCGGACAATCAAAGTTACCGACTCTATGCCGATATCGGCCGACCCTATGTGGTCTGGAATGTCTTCGCCACGCAGGAATTTTCTCTGTCACCCCAGAACCATTGCTTTCCCATCGCCGGTTGCGTCGCCTATCGCGGCTACTACAACCAAGGTGCGGCCCGGGGCGAGGCGGCGCTGTTGCGGCAACAGGGCATGGATGTGTCGATCGGCGGCGTGGAGGCCTACTCCACCCTGGGCTGGTTCAACGACCCGATCATGAGCTCGATGATGAGCTGGGGCGATGAGCGCCTTGCCACGCTGATCTTCCATGAGCTGGCCCACCAGCGCTTCTACGTGAAGGACGACACCGAGTTCAACGAGTCCTATGCCAGTTTTGTCGAGCAGGAGGGCACGCGCCAATGGCGTGCGGCGCGGGGCCTGGCGCCTGTCGGCGATGCGGCGTTGAAGCAACGCGATCAATTTATCCGGCTGATTCTCGATACCCGTAGACGCCTGGAGGCGTTGTACGCGCAGCCGTTGGCAGCGGACGCGATGCGCCGTGCCAAAGCGGCGCAATTCGAGCAGTTGCGTAGTGAATACCGGCACCTGCGTGATAGCCAATGGGGTGGTGACAAGCGTTATGACGCCTGGATTAACCAGCCGATGAATAACGCGCGGCTTTTGCCGTTTGGGTTGTATGACCAATGGGTGCCGGCGTTTGCGGCGTTGTTTGCGCGGGAAGGCGGGGATTGGGTGAGGTTTTATGCGGCGGTGGAGAAGTTGGGTGGGCTGCCGGTGGAGCAGCGTAAAGCGGCGTTGAGGCAGTTGGAGAGGGTTGGCCGTTAGGGCCTTATCGCAGGCAAGCCAGCTCCCACNCCGCATCCTCATGTTGAAAATCGGTCAACTGTGGGAGCTGGCTTGCCTGCGAAAGCGGTCTCAAGGACGCTGCAAAAACGCCTGATGCATCTGGTCCAACGTCTCGAAATGCCAGGTCGGTGCCTCGGCACTCAGCTCTTCAAAACTACCAAACCCATACCCCACGGCGGCCGAATCCAGCCCATTACTGCGTGCGCCGATCAGGTCATGCTTGCGATCACCGATCATCAAGGTGGTGGCCGGGTCCAGCCGTTCCTCACGCATCAAATGCGCGATCAACTCGACCTTGTTGGTACGCGTGCCGTCCAGTTCGCTGCCGTAGATCACCTTGAAGTACTTGGCAAAGTCGAAATGCCGCGCAATCTCGCGGGCAAATTCCCACGGTTTGGAGGTGGCTACGTAAAGCTGACGCCCTTGGCTGTTCAGCTCTTCCAATAACGGCATGACGCCGTCGAACACGCGGTTTTCGTACAGGCCGGTGACCTTGAAGCGCTCACGGTAGAAATTCACCGCCTCCCATGCCTTGGCCTCGTCGAAGGCGTAAAACTGCATGAACGCCTGCAGCAAGGGCGGGCCGATGAAGTGTTCGAGTTTGGTCAGGTCGGGCTCATCAATGCCCAGTTTGGCCAGGGCGTACTGGATCGAACGGGTAATGCCCTCGCGTGGGTCGGTGAGGGTGCCGTCCAGGTCGAACAGGACGGTGGGGTGATGCAGGGTCATTGATCGAATCCTTCAGCCAGGTGCAGGTCTTTGAGCTTCACGTAGTTCGCAGCGCTGTAGGTGAAAAAGGCGCGTTCTTTGTCAGTCAATGCGCGAACCTGTTTGACCGGGCTGCCCACATACAAAAAACCACTGTCGAGTTTCTTGCCTGGCGGCACCAGGCTGCCGGCGCCGATGATCACGTCGTCTTCGACCACGGCGCCATCCATCACGATACTGCCCATGCCGATCAGGACGCGGTTACCCACGGTGCAGCCATGCAGCATGACTTTGTGGGCGATGGTCACATCGTCGCCGATCAGCAACGGGTAACCCTGCGGATTGAACGGCCCGGCATGGGTAATGTGCAGCACGCAGCCGTCTTGCACGCTGGTGCGCGCACCGATGCGGATGCGGTGCATATCGCCGCGAATCACCGTCAGCGGCCAAACCGAGCTGTCAGTGCCGATTTCGACATCGCCGATCACCACCGCCGAAATATCGACAAACGCCCCGGCGCCGAGGGTTGGCGTGTGGTTCTGATAGGTGCGAAGGGTCACGATAGCCTCTCTCTCTTCTGCTGATAGCTGCGGTGGGTGTTGATTGTAATTAAGATGGCCCCATCTTTGTTCTACATGTTTCTTCAGCCAAGGTGCCCACCGTGAGCGCGAACAACCCTCTTTTGCAGTCCTACGACCTGCCGCCGTTCTCGGCGATCCGTGCCGAGCACGTGCAGCCGGCCATCGAACAGATCCTCGCCGACAACCGCGTGGCAATCGCAGAGATCCTGCAAAGCCAGGGTAAAAATCCGACGTGGGCAGGCCTGGTCCTGGCCATGGATGAACTCAATGATCGCCTTGGCGCGGCCTGGAGCCCGGTCAGCCACCTCAATGCCGTGTGCAACAGCGCCGAACTGCGCGAAGCCTACGAGGCGTGTCTGCCGGCATTGAGCGCCTACTCCACCGAAATGGGCCAGAACCGTGAGCTGTTCCAGGCCTTCGAAGCCCTGGCCAACAGCCCGGAAGCTGCCGGTTTCGATGTGGCGCAAAAAACCATTCTGGAACACTCCCTGCGTGACTTCCGCCTGTCTGGTATTGATTTGCCGCCGGAGCAGCAAAAACGCTACGCCGAGGTGCAGAGCAAGCTGTCCGAGTTGGGCAGCAAATTCTCCAACCAGTTGCTGGACGCCACCCAGGCCTGGACCAAGCACGTCACTGATGAGGCGATACTTACCGGCCTGACCGATTCGGCCAAGGCGCAAATGGCTGCCGCCGCCCAGGCCAAGGGCCTCGACGGCTGGCTGATCACGTTGGAATTCCCCAGCTACTACGCCGTCATGACCTACGCCCAGGACCGCGCCCTGCGTGAAGAGGTGTACGCCGCCTACTGCACCCGTGCGTCGGACCAGGGCCCGAATGCCGGTCAGAACGATAACGGCCCGGTGATGGAGCAGATCCTCGACCTGCGTCAGGAACTGGCCCAATTGTTGGGTTATGCGTCGTTCTCCGAGCTGAGCCTGGCCACCAAGATGGCCGAATCCAGCGACCAAGTGCTGAGCTTCCTGCGCGACCTGGCCAAGCGCAGCAAGCCGTTCGCCGCCCAGGACCTGCAGCAACTCAAGGCCTACGCCGCCGAGCAAGGCTGCGCTGATCTGCAGAGCTGGGACAGCGGTTTCTACGGCGAAAAACTGCGTGAGCAGCGCTACAGCGTGTCCCAGGAAGCGCTGCGCGCCTACTTCCCCATCGACAAAGTGCTGGGCGGCCTGTTTGCCATTGTGCAGCGCCTGTACGGCATCGAGATCGCTGAGCTTAAAGGCTTCGACACCTGGCACCCGGATGTGCGCTTGTTCGAGATCAAGGAGAACGGCGAGCACGTCGGACGCTTCTTCTTCGACCTGTATGCCCGCGCCAACAAGCGTGGCGGTGCCTGGATGGATGGTGCCCGTGACCGCCGCCGTACCCTTGATGGCGTGCTGCAAAGCCCCGTGGCCAACCTGGTGTGCAACTTCACCCCGGCCGACAGTGGCAAGCCTGCACTGCTGACCCACGATGAAGTCACCACCCTGTTCCACGAATTCGGCCACGGCCTGCATCACCTGCTCACCCGCGTGGAGCACGCCGGCGTATCCGGTATCAACGGTGTGGCGTGGGACGCGGTGGAACTGCCGAGCCAATTCATGGAGAACTGGTGCTGGGAGCCTGAAGGCCTGGCGCTGATCTCCGGCCACTACGAAACCGGCGAGCCCCTGCCCCAGGACCTGCTGGAAAAAATGCTCGCGGCGAAAAACTTCCAGTCCGGCCTGATGATGGTGCGTCAGCTGGAGTTCTCGCTGTTCGACTTTGAACTGCACGCCACCCATGGCGATGGTCGCAGCGTGGCCCAGGTACTTGAAGGCGTGCGCGATGAAGTCTCAGTCATGCGCCCACCGGCCTACAACCGCTTCCCCAACAGCTTCGCTCACATCTTCGCCGGCGGTTATGCGGCGGGTTACTACAGCTACAAATGGGCGGAAGTGCTGTCGGCGGACGCGTTCTCCAAGTTTGAGGAAGACGGCGTGCTCAACGCCCAGACCGGGCGTGCCTTCCGTGAAGCCATCCTGGCCCGTGGCGGCTCCCAGGCGCCGATGGTGCTGTTCGTCGATTTCCGCGGACGCGCGCCGTCGATTGACGCACTCTTGCGCCACAGCGGCTTGAGTGAGGACGCGGCAGCATGAGTGAAGGGCCTGTGATTACCAAAAAGCAATTTATCGCCGGGGCGGTCTGCCCGGCGTGCAGCGAGCCGGACAAGTTGAAGATGTGGACCGAAGACAGCGTGCCGCACCGCGAATGCGTGGCCTGCGGGTATACCGATACGCTGAATGATCAAGGCCTGTCGGTGCCCAAGGAATTGGGCACTAGGGTCAATACCACCGCGTTGAAAGCGCCGGCCGATCCTAAGGTGCAGGCAGTGCAGTTCTTCCCGAACCCGAAGCTGAAAAAAGACTAAGCCGGCACTCACTGTAGGAGCGAGCTTGCTCGCGAAGAACTCAACAGCGCGGCGTTTATCCAGGAAAACGCGCGTTATCGTTAACGTTCTTCGCGAGCAAGCTCGCTCCTATAATTTTTTTTCTTCCTTACCCGTTGTGGTGATCCAGCCTTTCATTGAGCACAACGCAAAGGCGCTGGTGCTGCAATCCCCATTCGCCAAAGCTGTGCGCAACTTGTCGACATCGGCTTTCATCATGTAGCGAACGCCATCCTTGAAACCATTGCTGCTGCCAAAGCCGCCCAAGGTCATTTCGTTCAGCGCGTCCTCCTTGCTCCACCCTTGAACCACCACCCGATACATCGCTGCCATCAGGCCGGTGCGGTCGGCGCCGTGCTTGCAATGCATCAACACCGGGCCATCGGCCTCTGCTGCCTGAATCGCTCTGATTGCCGCCAGCACGTCGGCATCGTCGACGTGGTTGGTTCGATAGCTCAACTGCACCTGTTTGATATCAGAGGATTGGAGCCACTGCGTATCAGATTCTGGCAGGAAGTTGATGACCGTAACGATCTTGAGTTTTTGCAATAACGGCAGCGCACGTCCATCCGGCAATGCGCTGCGATAGAGCGTGGGTGTCATCTGGTGCAGGTTGTATTGGTTACCCACCGGCTGGGCCCACTCCGGCGAGCGGATCGACGCAGCCTCATCGGCTTGTACGGTGCTGAACAGGCTCATGAGCGCCAGGCCGAGAACGAGGAGTAAGCGTGTGTTGAACATGAACGTCGTGACCGAGCTAGGAAGTGGCTGATGGGCCGCAGATTCACTTAAAGCGGGTCAATACGGCGTGAGGTCCGTGTCAAAGAATCGTGATGCTTGCGATCTGATCCGGTGTTTTTGTCACCGAATCGACGCCTCTGAATTCTTAGCCTGCTATCATTTGTAACTAATGTTTGCCATTGTGCTGTGTCTGCTTGGATCCAATTAGCGGCAAAGCCTTCACGCTGCTCCCAGAAGCGGCGGATAAACCCGTGACCACATGATGAGGTGTACCTATGTCTGATCAAGATCAAGACAACCCCCGGCGTGACTTTTTACGCAAATCCTTGACCTTGATCCCGGTGGTCACGGTTGCCAGCACCGGCCTTGGCGGTTCGATGTTGATGGCCACTCCGGAACCGGCCCAGGCCGAGCCGGCCAAACCCGCGGTCAGCGACAAAGCCTACGAGCCAAGTTATTTCACGGCCGAGGAATGGGCGTTTATCAACGCCGCCGTCGAGCGCTTGATTCCCGCTGACGCCCAAGGCCCAGGTGCCTTGGAAGCTGGCGCGCCGGAATACATCGACCGCCAGATGAACACCCCTTACGCCAGTGGCGCCCTGTGGTTCATGCAAGGCCCGTTCAACGCTGATGCGGCGCCGGAGATGGGCTGGCAAAGCAAATTGGTACCCAAGGAGATCTATCGCCTCGGCATTGCTTGTACGGATGCGTGGTCGAAAGCGTTCAACGGTAAGGCTTTTGCTGCGCAAGACAGCGCTACCCGAGACGATATGCTTAGGCGTCTGGAGGCTGGCGGCAGCGAAGTGGCGGCGCACTTCGACGCGGTGCCGCCCAAGATGTTCTTCAACCTTTTGCTGCAAAACACCAAGGAAGGCTTTTTCTGCGACCCTATCCACGGCGGTAATAAAGGCATGGTCGGCTGGACCATGATCGGCTTCCCCGGCGCCCGCGCCGATTTCATGGATTGGGTGGAACGCAACGAGCAATACCCCTTCCCGGCTGTTTCCATTCGCGGCGAGAGGGCGTAAACGTGGCGACCATCATGAAGAAAGTGGATGCAGTGATTGTGGGCTTCGGCTGGACGGGCGCGATCATGGCCAAAGAGCTGACAGAAGCGGGCCTCAACGTGGTAGCGCTGGAGCGCGGCCCGATGCAGGACACTTATCCAGACGGCAACTATCCCCAGGTCATCGACGAATTGACCTACAGCGTGCGTAAGAAGCTGTTCCAGGACATCTCCAAAGAAACGGTGACCATTCGCCACAGCGTGAATGACGTCGCCCTGCCCAATCGTCAGTTGGGCGCGTTCTTGCCGGGCAATGGCGTTGGTGGTGCGGGGTTGCACTGGTCGGGCGTGCATTTTCGCGTCGACCCGATTGAGCTGCGCATGCGCAGCCATTACGAAGAGCGCTACGGGAAGAACTTCATTCCCAAGGACATGACCATCCAGGACTTCGGCGTCAGCTACGAAGAGCTGGAGCCGTTTTTCGACTATGCGGAAAAAGTCTTTGGCACCTCCGGCCAAGCCTGGACGGTCAAGGGCCAACTGGTCGGTGAAGGCCGTGGCGGCAACCCCTACGCGCCGGATCGCTCCAACCCGTTCCCGCTGGAGGCGCAGAAAAATACTGTCTCCGCCCAGCTGTTTCAGAAAGCGGCGACCGACGTAGGTTACAAACCTTACAACCTGCCTTCGGCCAATACGTCGGGGCCGTACACCAACCCCTACGGTGCGCAGATGGGCCCGTGCAACTTCTGCGGGTTTTGCAGTGGCTACGTGTGCTACATGTACTCCAAGGCTTCGCCGAACGTGAACATCCTGCCGGCCTTGCGCCAGGTGCCCAACTTCGAGCTGCGGCCCAATTCCCACGTGCTCAAGGTCAACCTCGACAGCACCAAGAAGAAAGCCACCGGCGTGACCTACATCGACGCCCAGGGCCGCGAGTGTGAACAACCGGCTGACCTGGTGATTCTTGGCGCCTTCCAGTTCCATAACGTGCGCCTGATGCTGCTGTCCGGCATCGGCAAACCCTACGACCCGATTACCAACGAGGGTGTGGTAGGCCGCAACTTCGCCTACCAGAACATGGGCACCATCAAGGCGTTCTTCGACAAGGACACCCACACCAACAACTTTATCGGCGCGGGCGGCAATGGCGTGGCCATCGACGACTTCAACGCCGACAACTTTGACCATGGCCCCCACGGCTTCGTGGGTGGTTCGCCGATGTGGGTCAACCAGGCGGGCAGCCGGCCGATTGCCGGTACGTCCAACCCGCCGGGTACGCCGGCCTGGGGCAGTGCCTGGAAGCGCGCCACCGCCGATTACTACACCCATCAGGTCTCAATGGATTCTCACGGTGCCCATCAATCCTACCGGAGCAACTACCTGGATCTGGACCCGGTTTATCGCGATGCCTACGGCCTGCCGCTGCTGCGCATGACCTTCGACTGGCAAGAAAACGATATCAAGATGAACCGCTTCATGATGGAAAAAATGGGCAAAGTGGCCCAGGCCATGAACCCCAAGGCCATCGCCGTGCTGGGTAAAAAGGTTGGTGAGCATTTCAATACCGCCTCCTACCAGACCACCCACCTCAACGGCGGCGCGATCATGGGCACCGACCCGAAAACCAGTGCGTTGAACCGCTACTTGCAGAGCTGGGATGTGCACAACGTCTTTGTCCCTGGTGCTTCCGCTTTCCCACAAGGCTTGGGCTACAACCCTACCGGCCTGGTGGCAGCGTTGACCTACTGGTCGGCTCGCGCGATTCGCGAGCAGTACCTCAAAAACCCCGGCCCGCTGGTTCAGGCATAAGGAGCGATGACCATGAAAGCACTCGTTATCGCCTCCCTGGCGCTGTTCAGCAGCTGCTCGATCAGCGCCGCCGAAACCGATCTGATCAAGCAGGGTGAATACCTGGCGCGCGCCGGCGACTGTGTTGCCTGCCATACCGCCAAGGGTGGCAAGCCCTTCGCTGGCGGCCTGCCGATGGAAACGCCTATTGGCGTGATCTACTCCACCAACATCACCCCGGACAAGACCGGCCTGGGCGACTACAGCTTCGAGGATTTCGACAAGGCCGTGCGCCATGGTGTCGCCAAGAACGGTAGTACGCTTTACCCGGCGATGCCTTACCCGTCTTATGCACGTGTCAGCGACAGCGATATGCAAGCGCTGTATGCGTACTTCATGAAGGGGGTCGAACCGGTTGCCCAGGAAAACAAGGACAGCGATATTCCCTGGCCCTTGAGCATGCGTTGGCCGTTGGCGGCCTGGCGCTGGATGTTTGCCCCGGCAGTCGAGGCGCATCAGCCGCAAGCCGCTGCCGACCCGGTGATCGATCGCGGTGCCTACCTGGTGGAAGGTCTCGGACATTGCGGCGCCTGCCATACGCCGCGTGCCCTGACCATGCAGGAAAAAGCCCTGAGTGCCACGGACGGCAGCGCCTTCCTTTCTGGCAGTGCGCCGTTGGAAGGCTGGATTGCCAAAAGCCTGCGCGGCGACCACAAGGACGGCCTCGGCAGCTGGAGCGAAGAGCAACTGGTGCAGTTTCTCAAGACCGGCCGCAGTGACCGCAGTGCGGTGTTCGGCGGTATGAGCGATGTTGTCGTCCATAGCATGCAGTACATGTCGGAAGATGACCTGACCGCTATCGCGCGATACCTCAAGAGCCTGCCGGCAGTCGATCCGAAGGACCAGCCGCACCAGTACGACAAGCAGGTAGCGCAAGCGCTCTGGAAAGGTGATGACAGCAAGCCGGGCGCCTCGGTGTATATCGACAACTGCGCGGCCTGCCACCGTACCGACGGCCATGGCTATACGCGGGTATTCCCGGCGCTGGCGGGCAACCCGGTGTTGCAGACGGCAGATGCCACGTCGTTGATCAACATTGTGTTGAACGGCGGCACCTTGCCGGCCACCCATGCGGCGCCATCAACCTTCACTATGCCAGCGTTCGCCTGGCGTCTGTCGGACCAGGAAGTGGCGGATGTGGTCAGTTTTATCCGTGGCAGCTGGGGCAACCAGGGCGCGCCGGTCAAGGCGAGCGATGTGGCGGACCTGCGCAAAAACGATCTGCACACCACCTCGGGCGATGACCTGGGGCAGGTGACGCAAAAGCACTGATAAGTTCGCTGGCCGCCCAACGGCACTGGTCAGAAACCTCGCGCCTCGATACTGTATATAAAAACAGTATCGAGGCGTTTTCATGTCTACTGCGCTGCCGCCCCGTGGCCGGGGTACGGCCACCAATCTGCATAATCGCTTTGCACCCACCGTCAGCGTGGCCGAGGACGACGGTTGGTATCAGGAAGTGCCGCCGACCCAAGGCACCGAAGTGCGTATCGAAACGGCCAAGACCATCATCACCCGCAACAACTCGCCGGACTTGCCGTTTGATCGGTCGATCAACCCGTATCGTGGTTGTGAACATGGTTGCATCTACTGCTATGCGCGGCCCAGCCATGCCTATTGGGACATGTCGCCCGGGCTGGACTTTGAAACCAGATTGATTGCCAAGAGCAACGCGGCCGATGTGCTGGAACAGCAGCTGTCCAAGCCGGGCTACGTGTGTGCGCCGATCAACCTGGGTTCCAATACCGATCCGTACCAGCCAATCGAGCGCGAATACCGGATCACCCGGCAAACCCTTGAAGTACTGCTGCGCTACCGCCACCCAGTGACGATCATCACCAAGGGCTCGCTGATCCTGCGCGACCTCGACCTGCTGACCGAGTTGGCCCGCCAGCGCCTGGTGGGGGTGATGATCAGCCTCACCAGCCTGGACGACGAGCTCAAGCGCATCCTGGAACCGCGCACGGCGGCCCCCAAGGCACGGCTGCGGGCGATTCGGGTAATGCGCGACGCAGGCATCCCGGTGGGCGTGCTTTGTTCGCCAATGATCCCGATGATCAACGACAGCGAGCTGGAGAGCCTGCTTACCGAAGCTCACGCGGCCGGCGCACAAAGCGCGGCGTATATGATGCTGCGCCTGCCGTTGGAGGTGGCGCCGTTGTTCGAGGAGTGGCTGGCGGCCCATTACCCCCAGCGAGCAACCCATGTGATGAGCCTGGTGCGTCAAGTACGCGGGGGTGAGGTGTATGACAGCCGGTTTGGCGTGCGTATGCGCGGTGAAGGGCCGTTTGCCGATTTGCTGGCGCAGCGTTTCAGCAAGGCGATCAAGCGTCTGGGGCTGAATCGGCGGGAAGGGTTCAACCTTGATTGCACGGCGTTTTGCCCACCGGGCAGGCAGATGGCTTTGTTGTAGACTGAGGGAGAGACGTGCACCTTTGCTGTAGGAATAGTCGCGTTTTGATATCACTGAAACCCGCGTTCTAGAGCGGTTCATTCAGTTTGAGTTAAGTTTCGACGGTTACCTTGTTCAGCGAGTGACTGATGAGTCGGCGGCCTGGCCGGTGCTTGTTTTACAACTATTTCACCGCCATGGCGTCGAACTGACCTGAACCCTCCCCTGCATTGATCAAGAGGATGAATCATGAGTGACAAGGATAAACAGCCGTTGGCTGCGTCGGCTTCAGCCCCTCAGGTGGCGGAATCCGCCGATGCAGCGCTGCAGCATATCGTTGACGGCTTTTTGCATTTCCATCACGACGTCTTCCCCCAGCAGGAAGAACTCTTCAAGAAACTCGCCACCGCCCAGAGCCCACGGGCGATGTTCATCACCTGCGCCGACTCGCGCATCGTGCCCGAGCTGATCACCCAGAGCTCCCCAGGCGACCTGTTCGTGACCCGTAACGTCGGTAACGTGGTGCCGCCCTACGGCCAGATGAACGGCGGTGTTTCCACGGCTATCGAATACGCTGTGCTCGCCCTTGGCGTACAGCACATCATCGTGTGCGGGCATTCGGACTGCGGCGCCATGCGTGCCGTGCTCAACCCCGACAGTCTGGAAAAGATGCCGACGGTCAAGGCCTGGTTGCGTCACGCCGAGGTCGCCAAGACCATGGTCCATGACAACTGCGACTGCGCCAACGAAGGTGAGAGCATGGCGGTGCTGACCGAAGAAAACGTCATCGCCCAACTGCAACATTTGCGTACCCACCCTTCCGTGGCTTCGCGCATGGCCAATGGTCATTTGTTTATCCATGGTTGGATCTACAACATCGAGACCAGCGAAATTCGGGCCTACGATGCGGACAAAGCGGCGTTCCGACCGCTGAACGGCACCGAGCCGATCCCTTCAGCGACGCCTAAAGCGCGCTTCTAAAACACTTCCCTGCCGGGTAATGCGGTGGCTGCCATGGATGCAGCCAGGCTTTACCGCGCCCGGCGAATGCCTCGGGAGAGTCATCATGCGTGCTGCTCAATTGAAAGCTGTATTGCCACGGGAGCTGCTCGCCTCGGTGGTTGTTTTTCTGGTCGCCTTGCCACTGTGCATGGGCATCGCGATTGCGTCCGGCATGCCGCCGGCCAAGGGCCTGATCACTGGCATCATCGGCGGCCTGGTGGTGGGCTGGTTGGCCGGCTCGCCGCTGCAGGTCAGCGGCCCGGCGGCGGGTCTGGCGGTGCTGGTGTTCGAGTTGGTGCGCCAGCACGGCATGCTGATGCTGGGGCCGATCCTGTTGCTGGCCGGCTTCCTGCAATTGGTTGCCGGGCGTTTGCGCCTGGGCTGCTGGTTTCGCGTCACCGCGCCGGCGGTGGTCTACGGCATGTTGGCCGGGATTGGCGTGTTGATCGTGCTGTCGCAGGTTCATGTGATGCTCGACGGCGCGCCCAAGCCTTCAGGGCTGGATAACCTGGCCGGCTTCCCGGCAGCGCTGGCTGCAGCAATTCCTACCTTCGGCGGCGGGCTCGGCTGGCAGGCTGGCGTACTTGGTTTGTCGACGATGTTGGTGATGTACCTGTGGGACAAATTCCGCCCGCAACAACTGCGGTTTGTACCTGGCGCGTTGCTTGGCGTGGGCCTGGCGACTGTTGCCAGCCTGGTGCTGGCGTTGCAGGTCAAGCGCGTGGAAGTCCCGGAAAACCTGGCGGACGCTATCGACTGGCTGCGCCCCAGCGACTTGCTGAACCTGGCGGATCCACAGTTGCTGATCGCGGCATTCGCCGTGGCGTTTATTGCCAGTGCCGAAACCCTGCTGTCTGCCGCAGCGGTGGACCGCATGCACAGTGGTCAACGTTCGGATTTCGATAAGGAATTGTCGGCCCAAGGGGTGGGCAACATGCTCTGCGGTCTGGTTGGCGCTTTGCCCATGACCGGCGTGATCGTGCGCAGCTCGGCTAACGTCCAGGCCGGGGCAACCACGCGTCTGTCGGCGATGTTCCATGGCCTATGGCTGCTGGGTTTCGTGCTCTTGCTGTCGAGCGTGCTGCAGAGCATTCCGGTCGCGAGCCTGGCGGGTGTGCTGGTGTACACCGGCATCAAGTTGGTAGACATCAAGGCGTTCAAGGCGCTAGGCCGCTATGGGCGGATGCCGATGTTCACCTATGCGGCCACGGCACTGGCAATCATCTTCACCGATTTGCTGACCGGTGTGCTGGTGGGGTTTGGGCTTACATTGGTGAAGCTGGCGTTCAAGGCGTCGCGCCTGAAAGTCAGCCTGATCGACCTGCCCCAGGAAGGTGAGATGGAGCTGCGTTTGACGGGGGCGGCAACCTTTCTGAAGGTGCCGGCGTTGACTCAGGTGTTGTCGGCGGTACCTGCGGGGACCACCCTGAATGTGCCGTTGAGCAACTTGAGTTACATCGACCACTCTTGCCTGGAGTTGCTGGAAGAATGGGGCCGGGCCAATGCGGCCAAGGGCTCGACGTTGGTGATCGAGGCTCGCGGTTTGAAGCGTCGGCTGGAAGGTCGGGTGAGAACGACAGTGGGGATCGGCTCAGCGCCTGCCTGACCTCTCAAAAAACTGTGGGAGCCGGGCTTGCCCGCGATGGCGCTGGTTCAGTCAACTAATCTGTTGGCTGATACTCCGCCAATCGCGGGCAAGCCCGGCTCCCACAGTTGATCTTTGTAAGCCGGACGATTTACGCAGGTTGATCCAGCGACAGCTCAACCCCAAGCTGGCGCGACAGGCATGGCCAGCGCTTCCAGGACGCTTCGGTCTGCGGGCTCTTGAGCTGTTCGCGATAGGCCTCGACCGATTCCAGCGCAAAGCTTTCCTCGTTAAGCATCTCATCCACCGCCAGGTGCACGGCTTCATCCAATTGGTTGGCGAAGTCTTCACCGATCAGTTGATGGGCGATCACGTTGGCCACGGTGGTATCCGCTGGAATCAGCGGCTGGCCAAAATGCTTGATATACAGATCGTTCACTTCTTCGACCAGGCGATGCGCCAGGTAGGCCTCATCCAGCAGGCCATCAAGGCCGTCGTGTCCGGCCAGAATCGCTGGTGGCTGCAGGAAAAAATGTTCAGCGATTTTCAGTACCGGTTTGATCTGGCTTTCAATCCCGGCCTCACGGGCCACGTCATTGGCGGCGTCGAGCAAATCAGGAACCAGATCGATGTAAGCGGTCACAAAACGGGTCATGACCATGTTGCGATCACCGTCAGCCAGGGCGATGGACGAATGCAGGTGCGGCACTTGTTTTTTCAGCTGGCTGACGAGCTGGCCGGTGCTGGCTTCGTGTTGATGGGCACGGGAAATCTGCTCGCGCAATGCGGCGGTGTTCATGAGGGCTCCAGTGAAGCAGGCGTAGGAAAAGGGAGAAGATAAGGTAGTTCGTTTATACGAGCGCCTAAGACGCATTTGTCATAATTATTTCATGGTTATAGGCAGGGGTTATATCGAAATGCCATCGTTCGTCGGATAAACGATTCCGCTGCCCATTTTACGGGCTCCGTCTGTCTGTTTCTATTGATTTGCCCCCACACATTGCGGGGTTGCTACGGCTGTCTATACTCGGTTTTGTACGCAATTAGCTGATGACGCCCAACTGCATGACGCAGGCAAGGCTTGGCGGTTGTAAGCAGTATGGAAGCCGCTCCCTTCGCCGCAGGTGCAAACCGGCGGGATAACAAGAAACATAAAGGGGAACCCGCAATGACGCGACATCCACACGTTTGGATGGGCCTCCTGTTGTGGTCGGTATTCGGCCAGGCGCACGCCGCCTGGACTACGAATATGGCGCCAGGGGCTACTGAAGTCAGCCACGCTGTGTTTGACCTGCACATGACCATTTTCTGGATCTGTGTGGTGATCGGCATCGTCGTGTTTGGCGCGATGTTCTGGTCGATGATCCTGCACCGCCGGTCTACGGGCCAGGTAGCGGCGAAGTTCCACGAAAGTACCACCGTGGAAATCCTCTGGACCGTGGTGCCCTTGCTGATCCTGGTGGCCATGGCCATTCCGGCCACCAAGACCCTGATCAACATCTACGACAGCAGTGAGTCGGATATCGATATCCAGGTCACCGGCTATCAGTGGAAGTGGCACTACAAATACCTGGGCCAGGATGTGGAGTTCTTCAGCAACCTGGCCACACCCGCCGAGCAGATCCATAACCAGGCCACCAAGGGCGAGCACTACCTGTTGGAAGTCGACCAGCCGCTGGTATTGCCGGTGGGCGCCAAGGTGCGCTTTCTGGTGACCGCCGCCGATGTGATCCACTCCTGGTGGGTGCCGGCCTTTGCGGTCAAGCGCGATGCTATCCCTGGCTTCGTCAACGAAGCCTGGACCCGCGTCGAGAAGCCCGGCATCTACCGTGGTCAGTGCGCCGAACTGTGTGGCAAGGACCATGGCTTCATGCCCATCGTGGTGGAGGTCAAGTCCAAGGCCGACTACGACACCTGGCTGGGCGAGCGCAAGGAGGAGGCCGCCAAGCTCAAGGAGTTGACCTCCAAGGAGTGGACGCTGGACGAACTGGTGGCGCGTGGCGACAAGGTCTATCACACCACTTGCGTGGCCTGTCACCAGGCTGAGGGCCAAGGCTTGCCACCGATGTTCCCGGCGCTCAAGGGTTCGAAAATCGCCACCGGGCCGGCCAAAGACCATCTGAGCATCGTGTATCACGGCAAGCCCGGCACCGCGATGGCAGCTTTCGGCAAGCAGCTCTCGGAAGTGGATATCGCCGCTGTGGTGACCTATGAGCGTAACGCCTGGGGCAATAACAAAGGCGACATGGTCACGCCCAAAGACGTGCTGGCTCTGAAACAGGCGGAAAGCAAATGACGACTTTCATTGCCAATGCCCTGAATCGTCCCGCTCACTCGCTTGCAGGAGAACGGCCATGAGCACCGTGATCGACCATGGTCATGCCGACCACGCACACGGCCCCGCCAAGGGCCTGATGCGCTGGGTGCTGACCACCAACCACAAAGACATCGGCACCATGTACCTGTGGTTCGCCTTCACCATGTTCCTGCTCGGCGGCTCGTTCGCCATGGTGATCCGCGCCGAGTTGTTCCAGCCGGGCCTGCAGATCGTGCAGCCGGCGTTCTTCAACCAGATGACCACCATGCACGGCCTGATCATGGTATTCGGCGCGGTGATGCCGGCGTTTGTCGGCCTGGCCAATTGGATGATCCCGTTGATGATCGGCGCGCCGGACATGGCCCTGCCGCGCATGAACAATTTCAGCTTCTGGCTGCTGCCGGCGGCGTTCCTGCTGCTGGTGTCCACCTTGTTCACGCCCGGCGGCGGGCCGAATTTCGGTTGGACCTTCTACGCCCCGCTCTCGACCACCTATGCCCCGGAAAGCGTGACGTTCTTTATCTTTGCCATCCACCTGATGGGCATCAGTTCGATCATGGGCGCGATCAACGTGGTCGCCACCATCCTTAACCTGCGTGCGCCGGGCATGACCCTGATGAAAATGCCGCTGTTCGTGTGGACCTGGCTGATCACCGCGTTCCTGCTGATCGCGGTGATGCCGGTACTGGCGGGCTGCGTGACCATGATGCTGATGGATATCCACTTCGGCACCAGCTTCTTCAGCGCGGCCGGTGGTGGCGATCCCGTGCTGTTCCAGCATGTGTTCTGGTTCTTCGGGCATCCCGAGGTGTACATCATGATCCTGCCGGCCTTTGGCGCGGTCAGCTCGATCATCCCCACCTTCTCGCGCAAGCCGCTGTTCGGCTACACCTCGATGGTCTACGCCACCGCGAGCATCGCGTTCCTGTCGTTCATCGTGTGGGCGCACCACATGTTTGTGGTGGGCATTCCGCTGGTGGGTGAGCTGTTCTTCATGTACGCCACCTTGCTGATCGCCGTGCCTACGGGCGTGAAGGTGTTCAACTGGGTCAGCACCATGTGGCAAGGCTCACTGACGTTCGAGACGCCGATGTTGTTTGCGGTGGCCTTTGTGATCCTGTTCACCATCGGCGGCTTCTCCGGGCTGATGCTGGCGATTGCCCCGGCGGACTTCCAGTACCACGACACCTACTTTGTGGTGGCGCATTTCCATTACGTACTGGTGCCCGGCGCGATCTTCGGGATCTTCGCTTCGGCCTACTACTGGCTGCCTAAATGGACCGGCCACATGTACGACGAAACCTTGGGCAAGCTGCACTTCTGGTTGTCTTTCGTGGGCATGAACATGGCGTTCTTCCCCATGCACTTTGTGGGGCTGGCCGGTATGCCGCGCCGAGTGCCGGACTACAACCTGCAGTTCGCTGACTTCAATATGGTCTCGTCCATTGGTGCCTTCATGTTCGGCGCCACGCAGATCTTCTTCCTGTTCATTGTCATCAAGTGCATCCGTGGCGGCCCGCCTGCGCCGGCCAAACCGTGGGATGGCGCCGAAGGCCTGGAGTGGAGCGTGCCCTCGCCGGCGCCGTATCACACCTTCACCACGCCGCCGGAGGTCAAATGAAGCCCTCCCTATACTCCCCCTGTGGGAGCGGGCTTGCCCGCGATGGCGGTAGGTCAGGCACTGAATCTACCAGCCCTCAGGCCCTCATCGCAGGCAAGCCAGCTCCCACAGAAAGTCCAAAGCCAGGTGGGCGCCATGGCTGAGTCCGTACCGCTCAAGCGCCTGGTCACCCGCCTGCTGATCCTGGTGCTGGCAATGTTCGCCTTCGGCTTCGCCCTCGTGCCGATCTACGACGTGATGTGCAAGGCGTTCGGCATCAACGGCAAGACCGCCGGGCAGTACGAGGGTGAGCAAATGGTTGACCCCTCGCGCCAAGTGCGGGTGCAGTTTCTGTCCACCAACGCCATCGACATGGTCTGGGAATTTCACTCCAAGGCCGATGAGATTGTGGTCAACCCCGGAGCAGTCAACGAGATGCTGTTCGTGGCCTACAACCCCACTGATAAGCCGATGACCGCCCAGGCGATACCCAGTATTTCCCCGGCCGAAGCGGCGATGTACTTCCACAAGACCGAATGCTTTTGCTTCACCCAGCAAGTGTTGCAGCCCGGTGAGCGCATTGAGATGCCCGTACGTTTCATCGTCGACCGAGCGATGCCCACGGATGTGAAGCATTTGACCCTGGCGTACACGCTGTTCGATATCACTGCGCGCCAGCCGCCCGTGGCCGTCAGGACCGGGGGCTAGCTACTGTTTGCCCCCTCAATCAGGAGAGCGAATACATGTCGACTCATGATACGTACTACGTACCAGCGCAAAGCAAATGGCCAATAATTGCCACGATTGGCCTTCTGGTCACCGTGTATGGCCTGGCCGTGTGGTTCAACGACTTGAAGGCCGCGCGCCCTGAATCCCACGGGCCGTGGATCTTTTTCGTCGGCGGTTTGCTGCTGGCCTACATGCTGTTTGGCTGGTTTGGCGCGGTGATCAAGGAAAGTCGTGCTGGGCTGTACAGCGCCCAGATGGACCGCTCGTTCCGCTGGGGCATGACCTGGTTCATCTTTTCGGAGGTGATGTTCTTCATCGCCTTTTTTGGTGCGCTGTTCTACGTGCGCGTCTGGGCTGGGCCTTGGTTGGCGGGCGAGGGGCCCAAGGGCATTGCGCACATGCTGTGGCCGAACTTCGAGTTTGCCTGGCCCCTGCTGAACAACCCCGACCCCAAGCTCTACCCTGCGCCCAAAGGCACCATCAGCCCCTGGGGCCTACCATTGGTCAATACCATCCTGCTGGTGAGTTCCAGCGTGACCATCACCATTGCCCACCATGCCCTGCGCAAAGGCCATCGTGGCGCACTGAAACTCTGGCTGGCGATCACCGTGCTGCTGGGCTTGGCGTTTCTTGGATTCCAGGCCGAGGAATACATCCACGCCTACAAAGAGTTGGGCCTAACCCTGGGTTCAGGCGTGTACGGCGCGACGTTCTTCATGCTCACGGGCTTTCACGGCGCCCACGTGACCATCGGCACCATCATTCTGTTTGTGATGCTGATGCGCATCCTGCGCGGGCATTTCAATGCCGAGCACCAGTTCGGTTTCGAGGCGGCCAGTTGGTATTGGCACTTTGTGGACGTGGTGTGGATCGGGCTGTTTTTCTTTGTCTATGTGCTCTGACGCCGCTTACCACGGCGCATGAGAGACCAATTGGCCGCTGAAAAAGCCCCAGGCGATCAAGCCCACGGTGATCACGGCCAGGGTGACACGCACGGTCAAGGCAGTGACGAGGCGGTTGGAGTTGCCCTCGTCCTTGACCAGGAAGAACAAGCCACTGAACAGGCTCACGACGGTCGCGATCAGCATCAGGGCAATGGCGGCTTTGAGCATGGTCTGGCTCCGGGCTAATTGGGGAGGGGCGATGAGATCGAGTATAGCCAGTGCCATGCAACGCTTTCGTCCGGGCATCGCGCCGACGCTGGTGGTACTGGTGTTGCTGCCGTTGATGGTGGGCCTGGGGTTTTGGCAATTGTCCCGCGGGCACGAAAAGCAACTGTTGGTAGACCGTTATGCCGAGCGCCGCGCCGCCGAGCCGGTCAGCAGTGCTCAGCTCAATGACATGGCTGATCCAGCCTTCCGTCGCGTTCACCTTCGCGGGCAACTGGATGGTGCACACAGCGTATTGCTGGATAACCGCATGCGTGACGGCAAGGCCGGTGTCGAGTTGCTGCAACCCTTTCATGACCAGGCCAGCGGCCTGTGGCTGTTGCTCAATCGCGGCTGGCTGCCCTGGCCGGACCGGCGTATCGCGCCCGCCTTTACTACTCCTGAACAGACGCTGAACCTCGACGCCTGGGTGTACGTCGCCCCAGGCGAGACCTTCCAACTGCATGCCGACCCGGCCAGCACGCAATGGCCGCGCCTGCTTACCGCACTGCACCCCGCCGCCCTGTGGGACGAACTGGGGCGCAGCGGTTTTGACTATGAACTGCGCGCCGAAGCGGGCCCCGGTACCTACGAAACCACCTGGCCCGTCGTCGCCATGGGCCCGGAAAAACACCTGGCCTACGCTGTGCAATGGTTCGCCATGGCCATGGCGTTGCTGGCGCTTTACCTCTACCTCGGATGGCATAACAAAAAGGAGAAGCCCCATGGGAGCGGCCATGAATTCACCCAGCACATCTGACACGCCTGATCGGCGCAAGGGGCGCTGGCAGCTGATTTTGATCCTGATGATGGTGATCGGCCCGATGGTGCTGGCCACCTTCATGTACAAATTGCAGTTCTGGGTGCCGGACAGCCGCAGCTATCACGGCGAACTGATTGGCAACGGCCAGACCCGCGCCGACATCGGCGTGCAGGCCGATGAACAGCGCTGGCAACTGCTGGTCACCGCCCCCACCGCCTGTGCTGCCAATTGCCAGCAACTGGTCTACCTGGCGCGCCAGCTGCAGATCAGCCTTGGCCGTGATGCATCCCGTGCCAGCCATGCCCTGGCGGGTGCGCAACCGTTGAGCGGCGAATACGAGGCCAAGCTCAAAGCCGAATATCCACAGCTGCAGCGCTACCCGCTGGATGTGTCGTCCTTTACCAGGAACGCTGCCGCGCCCGGCGATGCGCAACTGTGGATCGTCGACCCCCACGGCAATTTGGTGCTGCGCTACGACGCCAAGGTCAAGGGCAAGGACTTGCTCAACGATCTGCGCTTGCTGCTGAAACTGTCGAACATCGGATAAGGGCACCCTCATGGCCAAGCCTGGATTTCGCCTCGCGCTGTTTGCCACGTTACTGGCGTTGTTTGTCGTGCTGCTCGGTGCCTATACCCGCCTGACCCACGCCGGCCTCGGCTGTCCGGACTGGCCGGGCTGCTATGGCTTTATCAGCGTGCCGCAAAGCGAAGCCCAACTGGCCCATGCCGAGTTGCACTTTCCCGACACGCCGGTGGAGGCCGACAAAGGCTGGGCCGAGATGACCCATCGCTACTTCGCGGGCAGCCTGGGCCTGTTGATCGCGCTGCTGGCGGCGCGTTCGTGGCGTCATCGACGTGATCCGGGCCAGCCCGTGAAGCTGCCGCTGTTCCTACTGGCGGTGGTGTTCGCCCAAGCGGCGTTTGGCATGTGGACCGTGACCTTGAAGCTCTGGCCGCAAGTGGTCACAGGGCACCTTTTGGGCGGCTTTGCGACCTTGAGCCTCCTGTTTCTGCTGACCCTGCGGCTGTCCGGCGTACTACCGGCGCTGGTCGTGCCCAAGCGCCTGCAATATTGGGCGACGGCGGGCCTGGTGCTGGTGATCGGGCAGATCGCCCTGGGCGGCTGGGTCAGTTCCAACTACGCAGCGGTGGCCTGTATCGATTTGCCCACCTGTCATGGCCAATGGTGGCCGACGGCAGACTTCGCCAATGGTTTTCACCTGACCCAGCACATCGGCCCCAATTACCTGGGCGGGCAGCTCGACAGCGAGGCGCGCACTGCTATCCACCTGACGCATCGCATCGGCGCCGTGCTGGTCACGCTCGTGCTGCTCGGTTTGGCCTGGCAACTGCGAGCAGTAGGGATGACGCGCCTGGCCGGCCTGCTGTTGATCGCCCTGGCTGCGCAGATCTGCCTGGGGGTGAGCAATGTGGCGTTCGGCTTGCCCCTGCCGGTGGCGGTCGCACACAACGCCGGCGGGGCAGCGTTGTTGTTGACGCTGGTGCTGGTCAATTATCACGCGCGCACCAGCCTGGTTCGGGTGCGTCACCCGCGCCTGTTCGGCTGGCGTTTTATCCCGCGCAAACAGGTGTCGGGCCTTATCACCCTTAAAGGAGAGCTGCCATGGCGACCGTGATCGGCGCACGTCGCGACCGGGCGATCTGGCGTGACTATTTGGAGCTGACCAAGCCCAAAGTAGTGGTGCTGATGCTGATTACTTCGCTGGTGGGCATGTTCCTTGCCACCCGCGCCGGGGTGCCCTGGACAGTGCTGGTGTTCGGCAACCTCGGCATTGCCCTGTGTGCCGGCGGCGCGGCGGCGGTGAACCATGTGGTCGATCGACGGATTGATGCCGTGATGGCGCGCACTCACAAGCGGCCGATGGCTGAGGGGCGTGTCTCGCCGATGGCGGCGTTAGCGTTTGCGTTGTTCCTGGCTATTGCAGGATTAGCCCTGCTGCTCGCGTACACCAACCCGCTGGCGGCCTGGCTGACCTTGGCTTCGCTGCTGGGTTATGCGGTGATCTATACCGGCTTTCTCAAGCGAGCAACGCCGCAGAATATCGTCATCGGCGGTCTGGCCGGTGCGGCGCCGCCGCTGTTGGGTTGGGTGGCTGTTACTGGGCATGTGAGTGCCGAACCCTTGCTGCTGGTGCTGATCATCTTCGCCTGGACTCCGCCACATTTCTGGGCCCTGGCCATTCACCGCAAAGAGGAATACGCCAAGGCCGACATCCCGATGCTGCCG
Source organism: Pseudomonas sp. 22072 (assembly GCF_052046095.1). Lineage (NCBI taxonomy): Bacteria > Pseudomonadati > Pseudomonadota > Gammaproteobacteria > Pseudomonadales > Pseudomonadaceae > Pseudomonas > Pseudomonas sp. 22072. Next base: position 51,983 of record NZ_JBQEQE010000001.1, on the reverse strand, counting down.
GTCACCCATGGCGAACACTACACCAAGGTGCATATCCTGCTGTACACCTTCGCCCTGCTGGCGGTGAGCCTGATGCCCTACGTTATCCACATGAGCGGGCTGCTCTACCTGGGCTGTGCGCTGGTATTGGGTGCGCGCTTTCTGCAATGGGCCTGGGTGTTGTACCGTGGCAGCCAGCCGCACGCGGCGATCAACACGTTCAAGTACTCTATCTGGTACTTGCTGCTGCTGTTTATCGCCCTGCTCGTAGACCACTACTTATTGTTGAACCTATGACTCGAACTCAAAAAACCGTCTTCATCCTTGTGGCCCTGGTGGCGTTGATCATGGGCCTGACCGTCAACAAAGTGCTCTCGGGCAAAGGCCAGGGCGATCCCACTGCGCTGATCGACGCCGGCATCATTCTGCTCCCGCAAAGCCGCCAGTTGCCAACGGTGACCATGACCGACCAGGAAGGCCAGCCGGTGGTGGTCAATGAGTTGAAGGGCAAGTGGAGCCTGCTGTTTTTCGGTTACACCTTCTGCCCGGATATCTGCCCGACCACCCTCGCCCAGCTTCGCCAGATCAAGAGTGAGCTGCCCAAAGAGGCTGTGGACAAGTTGCAGGTGATCCTGGTCAGCGTCGATCCACACCGCGATACCCCGGCGCAGCTCAAGCAGTACCTGGGTTACTTCGACCCACAGTTCCAAGGCCTGACTGGCGCTAACGTGGAGGATGTGCAGAAGGTCTCGAATGCGGTGAGCATTCCCTTCATTCCGGCGGATACCAGCAAGCCGAACTATACAGTCGACCACAGCGGTAACCTGGCACTGATCGGCCCGGATGGTACTCAGCGTGGGTTTATTCGTGCGCCGTTGAACAACCAGAAACTGGTGGCGCAGTTGCCGGGGTTGCTACAGCGCAAGTGAGCACCTGATGATCGTTCCCACGCTCTGCGTGGGAATGCAGTTAGGGATGCTCTGCGTCCCCAAGCGTGACGCAGAGCGTCACGAGAGGCGTTCCCACGCGGAGCGTGGGAACGATCAGATCAGGAGAAATCAGAACGCCGGTTTGATCGCGCCTTTGTACTTCTCTTCGATGAATTTCTTCACTTCAGGCGTGTGCAGAGCTGCGACCAGCTTCTTCACCGCGTCCGCATCCTTGTTGTCTTCGCGGGTCACCAGGATGTTCACGTAAGGCGAATCGCTGCCTTCGATCACCAGGGCATCCTTGGATGGGTCCAGCTTGGCTTCCAGGGCGTAGTTGGTGTTGATCAGCGCCAGGTCGACCTGGGTCAGCACGCGCGGCAGGGTGGCGGCTTCCAGTTCGCGGAATTTCAGGTTTTTATCGTTGCCGGTGATGTCCTTGATGGTCGACAGGATGTTGGTCGGGTCCTTCAGGGTGATCAGGCTGTTCTTGGCCAGCAGCAACAGCGCACGGCCGCCGTTGGTGGCGTCGTTCGGGATCACCACGTTGGCGCCGTCAGGCAGGTCGGCCAGTTTTTTGTACTTGCTGGAGTAAGCGCCCAGAGGTTCGAGGTGCACAGCGCCGACGCTCACCAAGTGAGTGCCTTTGGCCTTGTTGAATTCATCCAGGTACGGCTGGTGCTGGAAGAAGTTGGCATCCAGGCGCTTTTCAGCCACCTGTACGTTCGGCTGCACGTAGTCGGTGAAGACTTTGACCTTCAGATCCACGCCTTCTTTGGCCAGGGCAGGCTTCACGAATTCGAGGATCTCGGCGTGAGGCACCGGCGAAGCAGCGACCGTAATGGTCTCGGCGTGGGCGGAAAACGCAGCCACGGCGGCGAAAGCAACCAGTAGTTTTTTCATCCAGCAAGCTCCTTGTTCGGGCATCTGCCGGCTATGTGCCGGCAATGGCCGTTATTTACGAGAAAAGTGCACCACCAGCCGGTCGCCGACGGTTTGCAGAATTTGCACCAGAATCAACAGCATCACCACAGTGACCACCATCACATCGGTCTGGAAACGCTGGTAGCCAAAACGGATTGCCAGGTCGCCCAGGCCGCCAGCACCGACCACACCAGCCATCGCGGTGTAGGAAACCAGTGTAATCGCCGTCACCGTAATCGCCGCGAAGATGCCAGGGCGGGCCTCGGGCAATAGGGCATTGGTGATGATCTGGCGGGTGGTGGCGCCCATGGCCTGGGTGGCTTCGATGATGCCACGGTCCACTTCGCGCAGGGCGGTTTCCACCAGGCGAGCAAAGAATGGCGTGGCACCGACGACCAGTGGTGGGATCGCGCCGGCGACACCCAGCGACGTGCCGGTGATCAGTACCGTGAACGGAATCATCACGATCAACAGGATGATGAACGGCAGCGAGCGCAAGATATTCACGATCAGCGACAACAGCGCGTACAGGCCTTTTTGTTCGAATAGCTGGCGCGGGCTGGTCAGGAACAACAGCACGCCCAGGGGCAGCCCCAGTAGCACGGTGAAGAACAGCGAGCCGAACAGCATGGTCATGGTGTCGCCGGTGGCGAGCCAGATTTCAGACCAGTCGATATTGGCGAAGAAACTCAGGAAAACGTCCATCAGCGCAGGACCTCCATGTGAACGTCGGCGGCGGTGAAGCGTGCGAACGCGGCTTCCATGTCACCGCCGGTGACGGCGAGGGTCAGTTGCCCGTAAGGGATGTCTTTGATGCGGTCGATACGACCGGCAAGAATGCTGTAGTCCACACCGGTTTCCCGTGCGACGGTACCCAGCAGTGGCGCGTAGGTCGCGTCCCCTTGGAACGTCAGGCGCACGATACGGCCTGGCACATGGGCAAAGTCGTCGCGCTGCTCGCCTTCGTCCACCTGTTCGGCTTCTTGTACGAAGCGCTTGGTGGTCGGGTGCTTGGGGTGCAGGAACACGTCGGCCACCGAGCCTTGCTCGACGATTACCCCGGCGTCCATGACGGCGACCTGGTCGCATACGCGGCGGATCACGTCCATTTCATGGGTGATCAACACGATGGTCAGGTTCAACTCGCGGTTGATCTCGGCCAGCAGTTGCAGGACCGACGCCGTGGTTTGCGGGTCGAGGGCGCTGGTGGCTTCGTCACAAAGCAGGATTTTTGGCTTGGTCGCCAGGGCTCGGGCGATGCCGACGCGCTGTTTCTGGCCGCCGGACAACTGCGCCGGGTACTTCTTGGCGTGGTCCGACAAGCCGACGCGGGCGAGCAGCTCAGCCACACGCTGGTCGATTTCCTTGCGCGACAGTTCACCGGCGAGCGTCAGCGGCAGCGCGACGTTGTCGGCCACGGTCTTGGACGCCAGCAAGTTGAAGTGCTGGAAGATCATCCCGACCTGCTGGCGAAAGCGCCGCAGGCCGTTGGCGTCCAGCGCAGTGACTTCTTCGCCATCCACCTTGATCTGGCCGCCACTGGGCTCTTCCAGACGGTTGATCAGGCGCAACAGGGTGCTTTTACCGGCACCCGAATGGCCAATCAGGCCAAACACCTGGCCGTTCTCGACGCGCAGGCTGGTGGGGTGCAGGGCGGGGATATCCTTACCGGCGACGCGGTAGGTTTTATGGACGTTTTGAAACTCGATCACGTAGCGAACCTTGTGGGGCGCATTGAAAAGGGATCAGCGGTTAGCCGGGCGCGCATTTTAGCCTGTCCGTATAGCGTTTCTTAGCATTTATTTCGTATTCATCCAGTCATTTGGCAATAACGCGATCAAAGGTCATAAAAAAGGAACGGTGCAAAACCAAGTCAGTCACTACTTAAGCAACTCGATTTCCCAGGTGCCGTGCCTGGGGTTTTGCTCAAACGAGCCGGGGACCGCTCTGGCCACTTTGAATAAGGAGTTTTGACTGATGAGTACCAAGAAGCCAGCCACCCCGCCGAAGAGTGAACTCGCGGGCACTGATACCCTGGACCGTGGCAACACCAACGCCAAGCTGCAGGCGTTGGAAGAATTCCGTTCCGACGCGACCGGCCAGGCCCTGCGCACCAACCAGGGCGTGAAGATTTCCGACAACCAAAACAGCCTGAAAGTCGGCGCCCGCGGCCCTTCGCTGCTGGAAGACTTCATCATGCGTGAAAAGATCACGCACTTTGACCATGAGCGTATCCCCGAGCGCATCGTGCATGCCCGTGGTACGGGGGCCCATGGCTATTTCCAGAGTTACGGCGACCATTCGGCGCTGACCAAGGCAGGTTTCCTGCGCACGCCTGAGCATAAAACCCCGGTGTTCGCACGTTTTTCCACGGTGCAGGGCCCGCGTGGTTCCGGCGACACCGTGCGTGACGTGCGCGGTTTTGCCGTGAAGTTCTTCACCGACGAAGGCAACTTCGACCTGGTGGGCAACAACATGCCGGTGTTCTTCATCCAGGATGCGATCAAATTTCCTGACTTCGTCCACGCGGTGAAACCCGAGCCTCATAACGAGATTCCTACCGGCGGTTCGGCCCACGATACGTTCTGGGACTTTGTTTCGCTGCAACCGGAATCCGCGCACATGGTGATCTGGGCCATGTCCGACCGCGCCATTCCAAAAAGCCTGCGCGCCATGCAGGGCTTTGGGGTACACACCTTCCGTTTGATCAATACCGAAGGTAAGTCCAGCTTCGTGAAGTTCCACTGGCGTCCAAAAGTCGGCACCTGCTCGCTGGTATGGGATGAGGCGCAAAAGCTGGCCGGTAAAGATACGGACTACCACCGTCGTGACCTGTGGGAAGCGATTGAAAGCGGCGATTACCCCGAGTGGGAGCTGGGCGTACAGATCGTGGCCGAAGAAGACGAGCACAAGTTTGATTTCGACTTGCTCGACCCGACCAAGATCATTCCAGAAGAACTGGTACCGATCACGCCGCTGGGCAAAATGGTGCTCAACCGTAACCCGGACAACTTCTTCGCTGAAGTCGAGCAGGTTGCGTTCTGCCCGGGCCACATCGTGCCGGGCATCGACTTCACCAACGACCCATTGCTGCAGGGCCGTCTGTTTTCCTACACCGATACCCAGATCAGCCGACTGGGCGGGCCGAACTTTCATGAGATTCCAATCAACCGGCCTGTCGTGCCTTTCCATAACGGCCAGCGCGACGCTCAGCATCGCACCGTGATTGATAAGGGTCGTGCGTCCTACGAGCCAAACTCTATTGATGGTGGTTGGCCGAAAGAAACCCCTGCTGGTCCTACCGATGGTGGCTTTGAGTCCTACTACGAGCGCGTCGATGCCAACAAAGTGCGTGAGCGCAGCGAATCCTTCGGTGACCATTTCTCCCAGGCGACGCTGTTCTACAACAGCATGAGCCACCACGAGAAAGAGCACATTATCGCGGCCTACAGTTTTGAGCTGGGCAAGGTGGAGCGCGAGTTCATCCGTGCGCGCCAGGTCAACGAGATCCTGGCCAATATCGACCTGGAGCTGGCCAAGCGCGTTGCGCAGAACCTGGGCTTGCCGGCGCCGACCAAGGGCACCGTGCCTGCCCGTGAAACGTCGTTGAAAGAATCGCCAGCCTTGAGCCAGGTGAACTTGCTGTCGGGCGATATCAAAACGCGCAAAGTGGCGATTCTGGCAGCCAACGGCGTTGATGGTGCGGCCATTGACGCGTTAAAAGCCGCGCTTGAAGCTGAAGGCGCCCATGCCAAGTTGCTGGGGCCTACTTCGGCGCCGGTGACCACCGCGCAGGGCAAGACGCTGCCGGTCGACGCCTCGATGGAAGGCATGCCGTCCATTGCCTTCGACGCAGTGTTTATCCCGGGTGGCAAAGAGTCCGTAAAGGCGCTGAGCGGTGATGGCGTGGCGTTGCATTACGTACTGGAAGCCTACAAACACCTGAAGGCGATTGCGGTAGCCAGCGATGTGAAGCCGTTGCTGGACCTGCTGAAACTGGAGGCGGATGCGGGGTTGATCGTGGGCGCGGATGCCAAGGCGTTCAAAGCGTTTTTTGCGGCGATTGCCCAGCATCGAGTGTGGGCGCGTGAGCCGAAATCCAAGGCGATTCCGGCTTAAGTTATCGGTTGTTTGTTAGATCGTCATCGCAGGCAAGCCAGCTCCCACACTGTTCAAATGTGCGAGCTGGCTTGCCTGCGATGCTTTTAGTCCGTCTTGCGCGGAATCAGCACAACCTGCGCCGGAATATGTTTCAGGATCTGCCGGTGAATCTTCAGGTCATACCCCGAATCAATCCGCTTGACCCGCTTGGTCAGTAACGTGGCCAGCCACGGGTAATCCTGGGTGCGTGGCACCTGAATGCTGACGTCGCACTGGTAATTCACCACACCGGTGGCGATGGCATCCAACTGATGGCGCATGTCTTCGACATCCGCGAGGTTCAGCGCCACGGTGGTGCTCGGCGCTGCCGGGTCGATGACCTTGGCGGCAGGCTTGGCTTCAGCGGCTTTCAAGGCGGCCTCTGCCTGGTCCAATTCGGCTTTGCGCGCATGGCTGATGGCGCTGTTGACGCCACCGGTAAGCGCAGGCGCCTTGGGCATCAGGGCGCGGGCGCGGCTCAGGGCCGTGGCGGCCGCGTTGACGTCGCCTTTTTGCAGCACGATCTGGCTGCGCTGCAGGTAGGCTTCGGCCAATTGACGCTGGTAGGCCTCAAGTGCCGGGTCGTTGGGCGATTGGGCCTGCAATGCGGCCAGTTGGTCTTCGGCGGTGGCCAATTCGCTGCTGGCCAGGTTTTGTTCCAGCTGCGCGATGGCCGCAGCCCGCGGATCCGGAGCCTGGGGGGCAGCGGGCGGCGTACTTTGGCAGGCGCCCAGCAGCAGTGAAAATGCGGCAAGGAGCAGATAACGGGAGGTGAACGGCTTCATTCCTGCGACTCTCTATTTGCGCAAAAAGCGAGCAAGTCTACACCCCTCGACGGGGCAGGACAAAACTCAGCAGAAACAGGGCGGCCGCCGTAACCACAATCGACGGCCCGGCCGGTGTGTCCTTGAACCAGGACAGCGCCAGGCCACCACACACTGCAAGCATCCCCAGGAGGCTGGCGCCAATTGCCATCTGCTCCGGAGAGCGAGCGTGGCGCTGGGCAGCGGCGGCTGGAATGATCAGCAGCGACGTGATCAACAATACGCCGACAATCTTCATCGCGACAGCAATCACCACGGCGATGAGCAACATCAAGGCCATACGCAGGCCTGCGACGGGCAAGCCTTCTACCTTGGCCAGTTCTTCATGCACGGTGATCGCCAGCAACGGGCGCCACAGGGCCACCAGCAACACCAGCACCGCAGCGCTGCCGCCGAGGATCCAGGCCAGGTCGGTCGGGCTGATCGCCAGCAGGTCACCGAACAGGTAGGCCATCAGGTCGATGCGCACTTCATGCATGAAGCTCAGCACCACCAGGCCCAGGGACAAGGTGCTGGGTGCGAGGATGCCCAGCAGGGTGTCGGAGGCCAGTGGCTGGCGTTGCTGCAGGGTCACCAGCAGCACGGCCAGCAGCAGGCAGCCGACGGTCACGGCGATGGCCGGGCTTACATCCAGCAGAAAGCCCATGGCCACGCCCAGCAAGGCGGCATGGGACAAGGTGTCGCCGAAATAGGCCATGCGTCGCCAGACCACGAACGAGCCCAATGGGCCCGCCACCAGTGCCAAAGCCAAGCCTGCCAGCAGGGCGTAGAGCAGAAAATCAGCCATGCTTGCAGCTATCTCCATGAACGTGGGGGGTATCGACGACGGCGCCATGCAGGTCATGGGCGTGGTCATGGTGGTGATGGTAGATTGCCAGGCTCTGGGCGTTCTTGCCGAACAGCTCCACGAACGCCGGGTCGCCACTGACCTGTTCCGGGTGGCCGGAGCAGCACACGTGGCGGTTGAGGCAGACCACTTGGTCGGTGGTGCTCATGACCAGGTGCAAGTCGTGGGAGACCATCAGTACGCCGCAACCATGGCGGTCGCGCAGGCGGGTGATCAGGCTGTACAGCTCGGCCTGGCCGGCGACATCGACGCCTTGCACGGGCTCATCGAGTACCAGCAACTCGGGCTCGCGCAGCAAGGCGCGGGCCAGCAGCACGCGCTGCATTTCGCCACCGGAGATGCTTTGCACCGGGTTGTCGATGACGTGTTCGGCGCCGACTTCCTTAAGCGCGGCCTGGGCGCGGGCGCGGTCTACGCCAGGCACCAGGCGCAGGAAGCGCAATACGGAGAGCGGCAATGTCGGGTCCACGTGCAGCTTTTGCGGCATATAACCCACGCGCAGCTTGGGCTTGCGCCAAACCGTGCCGCTGTGGGGCTTGAGCAGCCCGAGCACGGCGCGCACCAAGGTGGTCTTGCCAGCGCCGTTGGGGCCGATCAGGGTGACGATTTGCCCCGGTTCCACGCTCAGTGCGATGTTCTCCAGCACGTTTTGCCCGGCGAACGTGACCCCGACCTGCTCCAGGCGGATTAACGCATTGCTCATCAAACCCCCTGGCAGCCTGCGCACAGGCCGACCACTTCGACCGTTTGCCCTTCGACCTTGAAGCCGACGTCGGCAGAGCTTTTGATAATGGCGTCGCTGATGCTTTTTTGTTCAAGCTCAATGGCGGCGTGGCACTCGCGGCAGATCAGGAACTGGCCCTGATGCGCGTGCTCCGGGTGGTTGCAACCGACAAAGGCGTTAAGCGAGGCGATACGGTGCACCAGGCCGTTTTCCAGCAGGAAATCCAACGCACGGTAAACGGTGGGCGGCGCGGCGCGGCGGCCGTCCTGCTCGCTGAGGACGCCGAGAATGTCGTACGCGCCCAAAGGCTTGTGGCTCTGCCACACCAGCTCCAGCACCCGGCGACGCAAGGCAGTCAGGCGCAAGCCTTTCTTTGCGCACAGGGTGTCGGCCTCTGACAATGCGGTGTGCACGCAGTGAGAGTGGTCGTGGGGACGGCTGGCAAGCGGTGTTTTAGGCATGAGCGGCGACAGATATTTGATAGAGACGTTATTATGTTACCCGTTCCTACGCCATCGAGTGGTCATCGTGTCCCGACTTTTTCCCGTTTTTGTCGTATTTGTCACCAGTTTGTTCGTTGCCGGTGCCGCTCAGGCCGAGGTCAAGGTGCTGACGAGCATCAAGCCCTTGCAACTGATTGCCGCTGCCGTGCAGGACGGCGTGGCTGTTCCAGAGGTATTGCTGCCGCCGGGGGCGTCGCCGCATAACTTTGCTTTGCGCCCATCCGACGTACGGCGCGTGCAGTCGGTCGACCTGCTGTACTGGATTGGGCCAGACATGGAAACGTTTTTGCCGCGTGTGCTTAAAAGCCGTACAGCGGCAACGGTGGCCGTGCAAGACCTACCAGGCATGAAACTGCGCGTCTTCGGCGAAGATAGCCACTCTCATGCCGATGAAGCCGACGAACATGATCACGATCACCGCCCAGGCAGTGTGGATGCGCACCTGTGGCTGTCCACGGTCAATGCACGTGTGATCGCCGCTCGGATGGCGGCCGATCTGAGCGCTGCCGACCCAGCCAATGCCGAGCGTTATCAGAGCAATGCGAAGGCCTTCGAAGAACGCCTGAACGCGCTGGATGCGCGCCTGAAGCAGCGTTTGGCGGGCGTTGATGGCAAACCTTATTTCGTGTTCCACGAAGCCTTTGATTACTTCGAAGAGGCGTACGGTTTGAAGCATGCTGGCGTGTTCAGCGTGGCCGCCGAAGTGCAGCCGGGCGCGCAGCACGTAGCGGCGATGCGCGCTCGTTTGCAGGAAGTGGGCAAGACTTGCGTGTTCAGCGAGCCGCCGTTGCGACCTCGCTTGGCCGAAACCCTGGTGGCCGGGTTGCCGGTGAAGTTGGCGGAATTGGATGCATTGGGTGGCTATACGCCAGCTACCGCGCAGGGTTATGAGCAGGTACTGGAAAAGCTTGGCAATGACCTGGCCGGTTGCCTGGAGTCGCTCTAACACGCAACACAAAACCCCTGTGGGAGTGGGCTTGCCCGCGATAGCGCAGTGTCAGTCGATACTGCTATTGCAGGCAAGCCAGCTCCCACATTGACCGAATCGGTCTTTTAAAGTGCGAACGGCAGGTGGACCGTGACCTGTTGACGCTGCGCCAAGCGGTGCTCGAACTCAGCCGGGTCATGAATCAACACATCCTGCCCTGCAAATGATTCGGCCGCGATCAGCCGGGACAGCCAGAACCGTACGCACGCCACGCGCAGCATGGTCGGCCATAGCTCGGCTTCCTTCGCGGTAAACGCCCGTAGCCCCGCGTAAGCGCCCAGCAGCGCCCGGGCACGGTGACCGTCAATCACGCCATCGGCATCCGAGCACCAATCATTCAAGGCGATTGCCACGTCGTAGAGCATCGGCCCCGAACAGGCGTTGTAGAAGTCGATCAGGCCTGTCAGGTGCGTGCCTTCAAACATCGCGTTATCGCGAAACAGATCGGCGTGCACATTCGCCCGCGGCAGGCCGAGGATGTCGGCCTTGTGGGCGTCGATCTCGGCCAGCGCATCGCGCAACAGGCGTTGCTGGGCCTCGTTCAGGTGCGAAATGAGTTGCGCGCCCTCGCAGAGCATCCAATCCAGGCCGCGGTCGGTCTTGCGTTCAAGTACCTTTTCGCCTTGGGTGGCCAAGTGCAGGTGGCCGAGCAGTTCGCCAACCTGGGTGCAATGCTGTGCATTGGCCTCCTTGATGTGCTTGCCCGCCAGGCGCGGTTGCAGCAAGGCCGGTTTGCCCTTGAGTTCGCGCAAAGCGATGCCGTCGGTGGTACGCAGGGCGTACGGCACAGGCAGGTCGGCGTCATGGAGCACGTCGAGCAGTTCGATGAAGAACGGCATTTCTGCCACCGGGCCACGCTCAACCAGGGTCAGGACGAACTCGCCCTGCTCCAGGCTGATAAAGAAATTGGTGTTTTCGCTGCCGGCGGCAATCCCCTGGAAATCAAGCAGGCGGCCGAGCCCATAAGGGGCGAGAAAGGTTTCCAGCTCAGGCCGAGCCAGGGGGGTGAACACAGACATGGTTAAAACTGCCGTTACGGGCGCTGCGGTGGGCAGCGCCGGTTAAAATTAAGAAATCATTTCCATTCGAAGATCTTCCATGACGGGATCAGCATATCCGGCTGGTCAGAGCGGATGAAGTTCGCGTCGGTGCCGTCCGCACGTACCAGAAAGTACGGTGGTGCGCCCTTCGGGGTGACTTTGATTGCGTACAGAAAGCCGTTTTGGCGGTATTCCTGAATAGTTTTGTCGCCTTCCGTGCGAATGGTAACTTCCGGATCACCTCCAGGGGCACTGTCTGCCGCCATGGCAGCCATCGGAGCGAGTGCAATCAAACCGGTCAACAGCAGGCGATTGAATGTACGCATGATAACCTTGTCCCTTTGTTTTCATTGGTCCGGCTATTCTAGCGCCTGACCCGCCGAAAAGGTTGATCCTGCTCATGAGCCAAGCGCCCCTCGTCCTGGTGGACGGTTCTTCTTATCTGTATCGCGCCTTCCACGCGCTGCCACCGCTGACCACCTCCAAAGGCCTGCCCACCGGTGCGGTGAAGGGCGTGTTGAACATGCTCAAAAGCCTGCGCAAGCAGTACCCGGACAGCCCATTTGCGGTGGTTTTCGACGCCAAGGGTGGGACGTTTCGCGATGAGATGTACGCCGAATACAAAGCCAACCGCCCGAGCATGCCTGATGACATGCGCCTGCAGATCGAGCCGCTGCATCAAAGCGTGATCGCTCTTGGCTTCCCGTTGCTGTGCGTCGAGGGCGTCGAGGCCGATGACGTGATCGGCACCCTGGCTCGCAGCAGCGCGGCCGCCAGCCGCCCGGTGGTGATCTCGACCGGTGACAAAGACATGGCGCAGCTGGTGGACGGCCACATTACCTTGGTCAACACCATGACCGGTAGCTCGATGGACATCGAGGGCGTTAAGGAGAAATTCGGCGTCGCTCCGGAGCAGATCATCGACTATCTGGCGTTGATGGGTGACTCGTCCGACAACATTCCCGGCGTTCCGGGCATTGGCCCCAAGACCGCCTCCGGCTTGCTGGTGGGAGTCAATGGCGGCCTCAAAGAGCTTTATGAGCAGCTGGATATTGTGCCGACCCTGCCTATCCGTGGGGCCAAGACCCTGCCGGCCAAGCTGGAGGAGCACAAGGAGATGGCATTCCTGTCCTATCAGTTGGCGACGATCAAGATCGATGTGCCGCTGGATATCGGGTTGGATGATTTGCACCTGATCGAACCGGATCGCGAAAAGCTGCTGGAGCTGTACACGCTGCTTGAGTTCAAGAGCTGGCACGACGAGATTCAGCGCGATGCCAAGCGTGTCGAGCTCAAATCGGCGAGCGAGGTTGCGCCGGCCGCCGAAATGCCGGTCGAGGCTGTTATATCGGTACCGGTAGAGGCGGTTTACACCACCATTCTGGACCAGGCTACCTTCGACGTGTGGCTGAAAAAACTCCACGATGCGCCGTTGTTTGCTTTCGACACCGAAACCACCGGCATCGACGCCCAGCAGGCGCAATTGGTCGGGGTCTCGTTTGCTGTGCAGCCCCATGAAGCCGCCTACATCCCGCTGACCCATTCCTATATCGGCGCGCCGGATCAGTTGGACCGCGACACCGTGCTGCTGGCCCTGAAACCGCTGTTGGAAGACCCGACCAAACTCAAGGTGGGCCAGCACGCCAAGTTCGATATGAACATCCTGGCCAACTGCGCCATTGGCGGCGACCCTGCCCAGGGCATTACCGTGCGCGGCATCGCCTTCGACACCATGCTCGAATCCTACGTGCTCAATTCCACCGCGACCCGGCACGATATGGACAGTCTGGCGAAGAAGTACCTGGATCACGACACGGTCAGCTTCCAGGACATCGCCGGCAAAGGGGCCAAGCAACTCACGTTCGATCAGATCGCCCTTGAGCAAGCCGGCCCCTACGCGGCCGAAGATGCCGACGTGACCTTGCGCCTGCATCAGCACTTGTACGCGCAACTGGCGGCGATCCCGAGCCTGGCCAGTGTGCTGACGGACATCGAGATGCCGCTGGTGCCGGTGCTGGCACGCATCGAGCGCCAGGGCGCACTGGTAGACAAGGACCTGCTCGGCATTCAGAGCATCGAGCTGGGTAACAAGATGGTCGAGCTGGAGCGCCAGGCGTACGAGATCGCCGGTGAAGAATTCAACCTGGGTTCGCCCAAGCAGCTCGGGGCGATCCTGTACGAGAAGCTCGGCATGCCGGTGCTGAAAAAAACCGGCAAGGGCCAGGCATCCACCGCTGAGGAAGTGTTGGCCAAACTGGCCGAAGATGATTTTCCGTTGCCCAAGGTATTGATGCAGTACCGCAGCATGAGCAAGCTCAAAAGTACCTATACCGACCGCCTGCCGGAACAGATCAACCCGCGTACCGGGCGTATTCATACGTCTTACCATCAGGCCGTCGCGGCGACCGGGCGCTTGTCCTCCAGCGATCCGAACCTGCAGAACATCCCGGTGCGCACCGCCGAGGGGCGGCGCATTCGCCAGGCGTTTGTCGCGCCCAAGGGCTACAAACTGCTGGCGGCGGACTATTCGCAGATCGAGCTGCGGATCATGGCGCATTTGTCCAAGGACGAAGGCCTGATGAACGCCTTCCGCAATGACCTGGACGTGCACACGGCCACGGCGGCCGAAGTGTTCAAGGTCGAGTTGAATGAGGTCACGTCCAACCAGCGCCGCAGCGCCAAGGCGATCAACTTTGGCCTGATTTACGGCATGGGCGCCCAGAAGCTGGGCAAGGACATCGGCGTCGATACCAAGACCGCCAAGGCTTACATCGATGTGTACTTCGCTCGCTATCCAGGGGTGCGCGAATATATGGAGCGAACCCGCGCCCAGGCGGCGGATCAGGGGTATGTCGAAACCTTCTTCGGGCGGCGCCTGTACTTGCCGGATATCAACTCCAACAAGCCCCAGGAGCGCGCGGCGGCCGAGCGCACAGCGATCAACGCGCCGATGCAGGGCACGGCGGCGGACATCATCAAGAAAGCCATGGTGCAGGTGGATAACTGGCTGACCGAGTCGGGCCTGGATGCCAAGGTCATCCTTCAAGTGCACGACGAATTGGTGCTGGAGGTGCGTGAAGACCTGGTCGCGCAGGTCAGCGAGAAGATTCGCGAGCATATGAGCGCGGCGGCTCAGTTGGACGTGCCTTTGGTGGTGGACGTAGGCGTAGGCGATAACTGGGACGAGGCGCACTGATTCCGCGGCTTTGCCATCACCGTCAGTGGTGGCGAAGCGGTTTAGATCGGAAACCGTCGTCAGTTATTTCCAATAGTTTTTTGAGCCTGTCGGAACTTAACCTGTGAACTGCCACTCAGAGTTACTGAATGGGTGGTGAAGCCCTTCAATGCTCCTATGTTGTGTTAAGTGTTGGCAGATAATTCCAGACCCCGCCCTAGCGGTCCGGAACTTGAACCCCGAACTTCCCCTCCCCAAAAGAAGTCCGGGGTTTTTTTTGCCCGTAGAAAAGTTACTCGGCGATTTCTGCGCCCTTGTCCGCCAATTCCATCCAGCCGGCCAGTACGGTGTAGGCCTCTTCAAGGCCCATGCGCTTGGGGGCGGAGAACAGCTGAATCGTGATGGTATCGCCCCAGCCCTTACGGATTTCGGACTGCACTTTGAGCAGGGTGTTCTTGGCTGCGCCGTAGGTGAGCTTGTCGGCCTTGGTCAGCAAAATGTGCATCGGCATGCCGCTGGCGACAGCCCAGTCGAGCATCAGCAAGTCGAAGTCGGTCATTGGATGGCGGATGTCCATCATCAGGATCAAACCCTTCAAACTCTCGCGACCGCCCAGGTAAGCCTCAAGGTGACGCTGCCAGTGCAGCTTCAGCGGGATAGGTACTTTTGCATAACCGTAGCCCGGCAGGTCGACCAGACGCCGATCATCGTCTAGCTTGAAGAAATTGAGTAGTTGCGTGCGGCCCGGGGTTTTCGAGGTGCGCGCCAGGCTGGCGTGAGTCAGGGTGTTCAGTGCGCTGGATTTACCGGCGTTGGAACGGCCGGCAAAGGCGACTTCAAAGCCCTCGTCATCGGGGCATTGGTCCACTTTGGCGGCGCTGAGCATGAAGGTGGACTGTTGGCACAGGCCGAGGATGGGGTTCTTGAGTTGCATGAGATTTCCGATGTGGGCGGTGCCGAGAAAGGGTGCGGCAAGCGGTGTCGTTTCCGTTTCAGTAGCGCCAGTATATAATGCCGCAGATTTTGTGTGTGCTTTGTCCCAGCGAAGGATGAGGTTCACGGGAGCGAAAGACCTTTATTGCGCATTAGAACGCAAAACGCTCTCAAACCCTGAATAGGTCGATGTATGGACCGACGGTTGCTCGCTTCTGCTGCCCTGATTCCGCTTTACGGCGCTCAGGCTACACAGGATCAACCGAGTTTGCATGGTCAGGCTGAAGCAGTGCGTGACCCAGGGTTTCAAGGCAATGCCGCCGCGTGGTTTGTGCATGGACTGCAGTACTGAGGATTACCAGGCCGTCATTGATTTGATGGTGAGTAAACCCGGTAGATAACTCTTAAACCCTTAGCCGTAGTTGGATTAGCTGATGAACAAACTGATCGTGAGTCTGCTGTTGACCTTGGGCATCACAGGCGCTGCCGTCGCTGCAGAGGGCCCCGTCAAAGGTGATGCCACTGCCGGTCAAGCGAAGGCCGCCGTGTGTGGTGCCTGCCACGGCCCGGATGGTAACAGCCCGGCGCCGAACTTCCCCAAACTGGCCGGCCAGGGTGAACGCTACCTGAGCAAGCAGATGCACGACATCAAGGACGGCAAGCGCACGGTGCTGGAAATGACCGGCCTGCTGACCAATCTCAACGATCAGGACCTGGCGGACCTCGCGGCGTATTTTGCCAGCCAGAAGGGTAGCGTGGGAGCTGCCGATCCTAAATTGGTCGCCCGCGGAGAGCAGTTGTTCCGTGGCGGTAACCTGGAAAAAGGCTTGCCCGCCTGCACCGGTTGCCACTCGCCCAATGGCGCAGGCAACGCTGCCGCAGGCTTTCCGCACCTGAGCGGCCAGCATGCCACCTACATCGCCAAACAGTTGACCGACTTCCGCAAAGAAGAAGCCGGCCGGGCCAACGATGGGGACGCCATGACCATGCGCACTATCGCTCGCAAGCTGAGCGACGAAGATATCGCAGCCCTCTCCAGTTATATCCAGGGCCTGCACTGACGGGGCTGGGCGTTAACGCTCGATTAATCCCGCGATGCAAGCATAAAAAGGGTGGCTCAGGCCGCCCTTTTTTGTGGCCGCTGCCGTTACACTAACGAACTCATGTCCGCGTAGACCTGTCACAACAAAGGTCGCGTGAGGCGACTTTATTTGTCCAGGAGTAAAGCATGCGTAATCTGATCCTCAGCGCCGCTCTCGTCACTGCCAGCCTCTTCGGCATGACCGCTCAAGCTGCCGATGTGCCGCTTGAAGCCGGTAAAACCTATGTTGAACTGGCTAACCCGGTTCCGGTTGCGGTACCCGGCAAGATCGAGGTGGTGGAGCTGTTCTGGTACGGCTGCCCGCATTGCTACGCCTTCGAGCCGACTATCAACCCATGGGCTGAAAAGCTGCCCAAGGACGTTAACTTCCGTCGCATTCCTGCCATGTTCGGTGGCCCATGGGACGCCCACGGCCAACTGTTCCTGACCCTGGAAGCCATGGGTGTTGAGCACAAGGTCCACAACGCTGTCTTCGAAGCGATCCAGAAACAAGGCAAGCGCCTGACCAAGCCGGACGAAATGGCTGACTTCGTTGCTACTCAAGGTGTCGACAAGGACAAGTTCCTCGCGACCTTTAACTCCTTCGCTATCCAGGGCCAGATCAAACAGGCCAAGGAACTCGCGCAGAAGTACGGCGTGCAAGGCGTTCCAACTCTGATCGTCAACGGCAAATACCGTTTCGACCTGGGCAGCACCGGTGGTCCTGAAGCGACCCTGAACGTTGCTGACCAACTGATTGCCAAAGAACGCGCTGCCAAGTAAGGGGCTCGCCATGCGCCGCTGGGGTACCGAGCGTGTCGTTGGCCTGCATGAACCGCGGGTCAACGAGCATCACCTGGAGTCCACAGGCCTGCCGGCAGACAGCCGCTTGCGCCTGCTCAGTTTCAATATCCAGGTGGGCAACAGTACCGAGAAGTATCGGCATTACCTCACGCGTGGCTGGCAGCACCTGCTGCCCCACAAGGGGCGTACCGGTAACCTGCAGAAAATCGGCGACCTGCTCAGCGACTTCGACTTGGTCGCCCTGCAGGAAGCCGACGGCGGCAGCCTGCGCTCCGGCTATATCAACCAGGTGGAACACCTGGCTCAGCTGGGCGCCTTCCCGTACTGGTATCAGCAACTCAACCGCAACCTGGGGCGCCTGGCGCAGCACAGCAATGGCGTACTCAGCCGCCTCAAACCCACGGCTATTGAAGATCACCCCTTGCCAGGCCCCAAAGGGCGCGGGGCGATCCTTGTGCGTTTTGGCGAAGGCCCGGAAGCCTTGGTGGTGGTGATGATGCACCTGGCCCTCGGGGGGCGTACGCGCAACCTGCAACTGGCCTACGTGCGTGAATTGATTGGTAACTACAAGCACCAGGTGCTCATGGGTGACATGAACACCCATGCCAACGACCTGCTGCAGAATTCTCCGCTGCGCGACCTGGGGTTACTGGCCCCGCAAGTCGAAGCCACGTTTCCCAGCTGGCGCCCGCAGCGCTGTCTTGACCATATCCTGCTCAGCCCAAGCCTCACACTGGAAAGTGTGCAGGTGCTAGCGCAGCCCATTTCCGATCACCTGCCGGTCGCGGTAGAGATTCGTCTGCCGGGTTCGCTCACGGCTGATGCATTACCCGCGTTGAGCCCAGGCCCTCGCGGACCCCTTGCATGAGCGACGACGCCCAGCGCTGGAAAGAGAAATACCTCCAGAGCATCGAGCAACAAGACAAACTCGAACGCCGCTGGGCTGCCCGCCTCGATTTGCTGCGCCGCGGGCTGGTGCGCAGCACGCTGGCCGCTGAAGGCACCGACCGCGCCGTCGATCAATGCATGAAGGAAATGCGCGATGTCGTGCGCACGGACGACATGGACGCTGCCCTCGCCGCTTTACTGCCACGCCTGGAAAAGGCCGTGC
The DNA here is from genome assembly GCF_052046095.1 of Pseudomonas sp. 22072. Lineage (NCBI taxonomy): Bacteria > Pseudomonadati > Pseudomonadota > Gammaproteobacteria > Pseudomonadales > Pseudomonadaceae > Pseudomonas > Pseudomonas sp. 22072. The sequence goes on along the minus strand of NZ_JBQEQE010000001.1, from coordinate 33,984 downwards.
TGGATTCGGAGCAGCGCCGCGAAACCCGTGTCGACCAGATCAGCACCGCGCTCACCGCCTTGGTCACCCAGTTGCAAAAGCTGCCGTTGCCCCGCGAGGTGGCTCGCCCGCTGAAAACCTTCGCCAAGCAACTCGATGGTCGCGTGGCACAAGCGCGGGAGATACCCCTGCTACTCAGTGAGCTGAGCAGCCTGCAGGGGCAGGCGCTGAATAATCTGGAGCCTGAAGGCGATACCGCACGCCCAGGCCCGGGCCTGTTGCAACGCCTGTTCGGTAGTAAGGAGGCCGCCAGTGAAGCATTGCCGGTTGACGCTGAGCCACTGCCGGCAATGCAATTGGCAGCGCCAAAGCCTGCAGCGCCCAAACCCGCACCCGAACCGGAAGAACCTGCGCAATCGGAAGAGCTGACCCAAGCCTTGCGTGCCTTTGCACCGCTGTCACCCACACCCGTGGCCTTGAAGGCTGCGCCTGTTGCCGCGGCCGAAGGGCAAGAGGTCGCCAGAGAAACGCCGGTATTCGACGCTCCAGAGCTGCCGTCGATTGCGCCTGCGCAATTACCGGAGCCCGACGTGCAGGCGCCACCGGTTGCGGAGCCTGCTCACGAAAGCGCACTCGCTGCCTTTATCGAACCGCCGCCGGCTCCAGTCGAAACGCCGGATGAGACCACCATCGGCAGCCTGTCGCTGCCCCCCGTGCTGGAAAGCCCCGAGCCTGACGAGCTGCAACCGGACGGCACCTACGCCCTGCCCGATTCGCCTGAACCGTCCTACAGCTCGGTGGCCAAGCACATTGAAGGCACTTTGCTCGGCCTGCTGGAAGACCTTTCCCTGCCCGAACGTCACCAGCCCCAGGCCGAGGCGATGCGTGAGCGTCTCGCCCATGGTTTGAATTGGTACGAACTGCTGCCGATCCTGGATGACCTGGCCGTGCTGATGCTGGCGGTCACCGACAGTGGCCAGCATGAGTTCGAGGCTTATCTCAAGCAGCTCAACGAGCGTCTCGAGGCATTCCAAGGGCATTTGCAGGTCGCCAGCGACGGCCACGCCGACAGCAGCCTGGCCGCGCGGGAGTTGGACACACAGATTCGCGAGCAGGTGGACGGCCTGCAAAGCAGCGTGCAGGACGCCGCCGACCTGGACAGCCTCAAGCAGGTGCTCGAAAGCCACCTTGAAGGCTTGCTCGGCACCATGGATGAACACCAGCAACAGCGTGACCTGCGGGAACAGGAAGTGGCCGCACGCCTCAAAGGCCTGGCTGAACGCGTGGCCCATATGGAGCAGGAGGCCCAGGGATACCGCGAGCACCTGGAGGTGCAGCGCCAGAAGGCCTTGATCGATCCGCTCACCGGGCTGCCCAACCGTGCGGCGTGGAGCGAACGCCTCGATTACGAGGTCAACGCCTGGCATCAGCGCGGTAACAGCCTGTCGCTGGCCATGCTCGACCTGGACCACTTCAAGCGCATCAACGACGGTTACGGTCACCTGGCAGGGGACAAGGTCTTGAAGATCATCGCCAACGTGCTGAGCAAACGCCTGCGGCCGACTGACTTCATCGCGCGTTTCGGGGGTGAAGAGTTTGTGCTGCTAATGCCCGACTCAGCTTTGGCGGATGCGTTGGCCGTGGGTGAACTATTGCGTGAGGCCATTGCAGCGTGCCCGTTCCACTTCAAAGGTGAGCCGGTAACGATCACGGTGTCCATGGGCGTGGCGCAGTTTCAGGCCGGCGAGCGCAGTGACCTGGCGCTCAAGCGTGCCGACCAGGCGCTCTACAGGGCAAAGGCTGCGGGACGTAATCAGGTGCAGGCGGCATAAAAGATGTTCCATTTTGTGATTTGACCGCCTAGCCATGAACCTTACGTTACACTGTTGCATTATCGTCTTTCAGTGTAATACCTCTCGCCATGAAATCCTTGTATATCGCTTTAGCGTTTCTTCTGCTTGCCGGCTGCGCCAGCGGCCCGCGTCTGAACACCAGCCATCCTTCGGTTAACCACGACAACCGCGTGCAGTTCGTTGTGGTGCATTACACCTCGACCAACCTTGAACGTTCCCTGGCGCTGTTGACCCATGGCCAGGTCAGCAGTCATTACCTGATCGGCGACGACGCCTCCGGCACCATCTACAAGCTGGTGGATGAAAGCCAGCGCGCCTGGCACGCCGGGCAAAGCGAGTGGATGGGGCGCACCTGGCTCAATTCCAGCTCCATCGGCATCGAGATCGTCAACCCAGGGTTCAGTGATACGCCGACGGGGCGTGTGTGGTACCCGTATTCCGAAGCGCAGGTGCAGTCGCTGATCGTGCTGCTCAAGGACATCAGCAAGCGCAATGGCATCGACCCCAAGAACATCATCGGGCACAGCGACATTGCCCCACTGCGTAAGCTGGACCCAGGCCCGTTGTTCCCTTGGAAACGCTTGGCGGCAGAAGGTCTGGCCGTGTGGCCGGATGCCCAGGCAGTGGCCCGGTTCCAGGTGCAGTACGCCGCGCAGTTGCCGAGCATTACCTGGTTCCAGGAAGAGCTGGCGCGCCTGGGCTACCAGACGCCGCAGACCGGTGAGCTGGATGTGGCCACAAGGCACGTCATCGCTGCGTTCCAGATGCGCTTTCGCCCGTCATTGTTTGACGGCACCCCAGACGCTGAAAGCGCCGCGATCCTGAAGGCCTTGAATCACCGCTGATGGTGTACAGGTAGGAGCGAGCAAGCTCGCTCCTACAGGGGCAATGCCATATAGAACTGCGTACCCTGCCCTGGCCGCGAGTACACACCCATGCGGCCGCCGTGCAATTGCACGATTTCCTTGCACAGTGCCAAGCCCAGGCCCGCACCGCCCTTCTTGCGGCCCACCTGTACAAAGGGTTCGAAGATCCGCCCTTGCTGGCCGTAGGCAATGCCTTCGCCGTTGTCCTCGACGCTGATAATCACCCGCTCGCCATGCCGTCGTGCCTGCAGGCGAATCTGCCCGCCTTCGGCGGTGTGGCGCAGGGCATTGCCCAACAGGTTGTCGAGCACCCGCTCCAGTTGCACTTGGTCGGCATACAGCCTTGGCAACTCAGGTTGAGCTTCTACCAGCAACTCAATGTGCTGGGCGTTCGCAGGCTCAGCAAACCGAGCCCGTGCGTGCTCCAGCAAGTCGGTGACATCGCACGTGCCCAGGGTGAGTTTCTGCAGGCCGTTCTGGTAGCGCGAAAAGTTGAGCAGGTCGTTGATCAACTGCATCAGGCGCTGCATTTCTTCATTCACCGTATCCAGCAGGTCCGCCTCGCGGGAGTCCGGTGGGAACTTGGCCCGCTCACGGAACAAGCCGAAGGCCATGTGCATGCCGGTAACCGGCGTGCGCAGCTCATGGGAGGCGCGCAATACGAACTCGCTGCGCACCCGTTCGAAGGCGCGCTGTTCAGTCACATCATGCAGCACCATTACGGCCCCGAGAATGTGCCCCTGTGTATGGCTGACCGGGGTCAGGCTGTAGGTCAGCAGGCGCAACTCACCCTCGACTTCCACCTCCAGATCGTCCGGGGCCCGCTCCAGGTTGCCGCCGCGCAGCACCAGTTGCAGCTGTTCATCCATTTCCGCACGACCCATGGCTTCGCCAAGGCCTTGACCCAGCCGCTCCTCATCCCAGCCCAATTGGCGCTGCGCTACAGGGTTGAGGTGCTCCAGGCAGCCTTGGCGATCAATCATCAACAGGCCGTCATCGATACTGTCGAGCACCGCTTGCAGGCGCTGTTGGCCGGCCAGCAGCTCATCGATGTTAGTGGCCTGATGTTGGCGCAACGCTTCGGCCATGATGCCGAAACGGCGGGTCAACAGGTTCATTTCCGCTGCGGAGGAGATCGGCAGCGTGACTTCAAAGTCGCCCTGCCCGATCTTGTCGGCGGCCTTGGCCAAGGCTTCGATAGGACCACCGAAACGCCGGGCGATGCCATGGGCCGTGACGAAACCGATGATCAGCACCGCGAGCCCTACCAGCCCGAGCAGGCCCGCTATCAACAGGGCGCGCTCACGGGATTTATGCTCACTGGTACTGATATTTTCCAGGGCCCGCTTGTGGTCGGCGATCAAGCCGTTGCGCAGTATGTTGAAGGTCTCGGTGAGCTTTTCCTTGCTGCCCGCAGGCGGTGATGTCTGCTGGGATTGGTCAAACGCCTTGAGCAGATTCTGGTAATCCGAGCGTGCCTGGCTGAAGCCATGGTTTTTGCCGTCGACCTGCTCATGGGCGATGCCCTGGTCCAACAGATCGAAATAATGCTGCGTGGAGGCTTGCAGGGCGTCTGGGTCGGGACGCTTCTCCAGCATCATGATCAACTGGTCGCCCAGGCTCTGACGCAATTTGAGCCCCAGGTCCAGGGTGATGAAATTACTGCGGATCAGCGATTCCTGGGTCTTGGCCATTTGCATGACGCTGACCAAGCCCAGGACCAACCCCAGCAAAGCCACGGTAATCAAGGCTGAGATGCTCAGGAATAACCGGGTGCGCAGTTTCATCGCGAGCTTCATAAGGTCCTGTTCAAAGGTTGTACTGCTTGCGTTTGCGGTACAGCGTCGACGCATCGATGCCGAGTGTGCGGGCCGCTTGGTCCAGTGTGTCGCTGGTCGCAAGTACGGCGCCGATATGGGCTTTCTCCAGCTCGTCAAGGCTCAAAGCCGACCCGATACGCGGTGCATTGTTGGTCGGTTGCTCAGCCATCCCCAGGTGGCTGATCTCAACCTTCTCCTGGGGGCAGATGATGCTGGCGCGTTCCACTACGTTGCGCAGTTCACGAATATTGCCGGGCCAGCGGTAGTTCAGTAGCGCTTCGCGGGCATTATCGCTGAAGCCGCGCGCCGGGCGTGCGTATTCCTTGACGAAGCGGGCAAGGAAGCGGTCAGCCAGGGTCAGGATGTCTTCACTGCGTTCGCGCAGCGGGGGCAGGTGCAAGGTGATGACATTCAGGCGGTAGAGCAAGTCTTCACGGAAACGGCCATCGCGCACCATGTCTTCCAGGTTCAGGTTGGTGGCTGCGAGGATGCGCACGTCAGCGCGGCGGGTGACTGGGTCGCCCACGCGCTCATACTCTTTGTCTTGGATAAACCTCAGCAACTTGGGTTGCAACGTGAGGGGGAAATCGCCGATCTCGTCGAGAAACAGCGTACCGCCGTCCGCCTGATTCACTCGGCCCAGGGTGCTTTCACTGGCGCCGGTGAATGCGCCGCGGCTATGGCCGAACAGTTCGCTTTCCATCAGTTCGGCGGTCAGTGACGGGCAGTTGATGGTCACGCAGGACTTCTTCGAGCGCTTGCTCCAGCCGTGTATCGCCCGGGCCAACTCACCTTTACCGGTGCCGGACTCGCCGAGAATCAAGATATTGGCGTCCGTCCCGGCCACCTGCCGCGCGGTTTCCAGCACCACCATCATTGCCGGGCTATGGGAGTCCAGGCCGTCTTTGGGCTGGCGCACCTCGCCTTCCAGCGCTTCCAGCCGCGCAGAGAGCTGACGCACCTCCAGCTGTTTGGCCGTGGCCAGGCGCAGTTGGTCAGGGCTGCAAGGCTTGACCAGGTAGTCGGCGGCGCCAGCCTGGATGGCGTCCACGGCGGTATCCACGGCCGAATGGGCGGTCACAATCACCACGCGCATCCACGGAGCCTGCACGCGCATCTGGGCCAGCACGTCCAGGCCATTGTCCTCGCCCAGGCGCAGGTCGAGGAAGCACAGGTCGAACACCTGACGCTGCATCAGGGCATCGGCCTGGGCGGCGCTGTTCGCGGTGGCGACGGTGTAGCCCTCATCTTCCAGGCAATAGCGGAAGGTGCGCAGGATCGCGGATTCGTCATCCACTAAAAGAATGCGGCCTTGAAGTTCCTTGGCTGAATCCATCTGTCCCGCACTCCTTAACTATAAATGTGATGGTGTTTAGTCCCGGAATAATCGGGCAAGTTGCATGGTTTATTCTGATTCATAAAAGGCTTCTTCGTGCAGCTATCTGCGCGCCTTCCTACAGACGACGTCTGAGGGCATTTTCCCTTCCTTTCACCCTTCGATCCTTCGATGTGTGCGCTGGGTGTCTGGTTCCGACCCCCGACCATCGTGCATTTCGCACGGCCTGCAAGGAGGCATCGTGCAGGATGCTAGGCGACGAATCTATCGAGCAAGTGTAAATGCTTGATTTTATTGTGTTTTATTTTGCAATAAAGCTGGCATGCACTCTGCAATATCTCCCCCAAGAGCGTCATGAACGAATAATCAGAATGCGGGAGTAATGCAGCATGACTCGCCAAAGCCTCAGCCAATTGCGTGTATCGCCGCTGCGCTTGCAGCAGGGCCTGTTCGCCAGCCTGGCCTTGATGGTCACGTTGATTGCCGGCCAGCAGTTGCAGCATTGGCAGGAGCGTGCGCAGCCAGCCCCGCAATTTGAACGTCCTGTCATGACCCAGACCCATTTTCGTTCCATTGGCAGCGCCAGCGCCGATGTGACTGCCCCGCAATTGAGCCTGGTAGACCAGGGTTCCACTCTGGACGAACTGCCGACCCATGACCGTTGGGTGTTCTAGGCAAAAAATGTCGCTCGTGTTGAGCGGCTGCACGGTATCACCGCTGTTACCCCTATAGAAGCATAAGGAGAATCACCATGTTGAGTTGGGCAATCACATTTCTGATCATCGCCATTGTGGCCGCAGTTCTGGGCTTCGGTGGTATCGCTGGCACCGCCACCGGCATCGCCAAGATCCTGTTTGTGGTCTTCCTGGTGATGTTTATCGCTTCGTTCTTCTTTGGTCGCAAAGGCCGAGGTTGAATATGGTCAGCCTGCCTTTTAAAGCCCTTGCTGCCGCCCTGCTGTTGGGCGGCAGCGGCCTGGCCATGGCCGCCAACGACGGCCAATCCCGGGCTAACGAATTGCTCAGCGCGGATCCGCAGTACCGTGAAACCTGGCAAGACGTGGTGAAGAAAGAGGAACGCCTGCCTGAATGGGTGATGAACCTGTCGGGCACGGCCGAGCAAATGAATGCCGTTGAGGAAGATGGCGACAAGTACTTGGTCGGGCCGCTTTGCGAAACCGCAGACAGCTGCCTGAACAAGCGCCTGATCGTTGCCTTCAGCCTCGACAAGGAAGATGCCTACGCCATGTTGGTGGAAGTCCCGGCGGGTTTGCCAGCGGACAAGTCCCCGACACGGCACGCCGATTACCGTTTCCTCGGTAAGCCGGACGAGGGTATGCAAAAGCTGCTGATGGAACAGCTCAAGAAAGATCCGAATTGGTACTAGGTTCCGTCTGACGGAGCCGGCGTCCATAGAAGGAAGCCCTTGTGCTTCTTTCTGTTTGCATCGCTCCTTGAGTGATGCATGACCAGGGGGCCGGGTTGCTCTGATCGATCAGGATCGGCGTGACCTACGGGTACAGGGAGTACCTGCGCAAGGGCCGGGTCAGGCGAAAAGCTGCGACGCAAGTTCACAAGACCTCAAGCTTGCTGAACTTGCGGCGGGCTTACGACTCTCATTCCCGCGTTTCATGCCGCCTATAGCCGCAGTTTTGTTTTTTGCGTCTGGCCAACCATTACCGGATATGTCGGTGTGACCATCTATCGAGAATTTTTCAATCGCGCTATAGGATCTTTCCGGCCCTAGGTGATGGATTTCTCAGACATTTCTGCCAGCCAATCGAAGTCGTCCAGTATCTCTGCGCGAGCCTGATTTGGCTGCTTAACGGCATATTCACCCGCTCGAATGGCGGATACGAACTGACCGTTTGGACAAATATTTTCAAAAAAAGCCATGCCGATTCGGCATAGGGTAGGCGTTTACGGCATTAGACGTCGCTCCCTTGCATGGGAATAGTTGCGCCTTTTTTCGCCTGCCAGTAAGCCATTTCGGCCACGCTGCGGTGACCTTCCATGGAGGCAGATGCACACACTTTTTCGCTTTCGAGCGTTGCAGCTGGCGCATTTGCCGTAAGTCCACTTGAAGCAAGGGTAATGACATGAAGAAGGCAAAGCTAAGCCTCGCCTGGCAGATCCTCATCGGTTTGGTACTGGGCATTGCAATCGGTGCCGTGCTCAACCATTTCAGTGCTGAAAAGGCCTGGTGGATCAGCAATGTGTTGCAGCCGGCGGGCGATATCTTTATCCGCCTGATCAAGATGATCGTGATCCCGATTGTGATTTCTTCGCTGATCGTCGGCATTGCCGGTGTAGGCGACGCGAAAAAGCTCGGTCGTATCGGCGTCAAAACCATCCTCTACTTCGAAATCGTCACCACCATCGCCATCGTGGTGGGCCTGTTGCTCGCCAACCTGTTCCACCCAGGCGCTGGCATCGACATGAGTACCCTGGGTACCGTCGATATCTCCAAGTACCAGGCGACTGCCGCCGAAGTGCAGCATGAACATGCGTTCATCGAGACCATCCTCAACTTGATCCCCTCGAATATCTTCGCCGCTGTTGCCCGTGGCGAGATGCTGCCGATCATCTTCTTCTCGGTGTTGTTCGGCCTGGGCCTGTCGAGTCTCAAGCCTGAACTGCGCGAACCGCTGGTGACCATGTTCCAGGGCGTGTCCGAGAGCATGTTCAAAGTCACCCACATGATCATGAAGTACGCGCCTATCGGTGTATTCGCGCTGATCGCGGTGACGGTCGCCAACTTCGGCTTCGCCTCGCTGCTGCCGCTGGCCAAGCTGGTGATCCTGGTTTACGTCGCGATCCTGTTCTTCGCCTTCGCGGTCCTGGGTTTGATCGCACGCCTGTTTGGCTTCTCGATCCTCAAGCTGATCCGCATCTTCAAAGATGAGTTGGTATTGGCTTACTCCACCGCCAGCTCCGAAACCGTGCTGCCGCGTGTGATCGAGAAGATGGAAGCCTACGGCGCGCCGAAAGCGATCTGCAGCTTCGTGGTGCCGACCGGCTATTCGTTCAACCTCGACGGTTCGACCCTGTACCAGAGCATCGCGGCCATCTTCATTGCCCAGCTGTATGGCATCGACCTGTCGATCGGCCAGCAACTGATGCTGGTACTGACCCTGATGGTGACCTCCAAAGGTATCGCCGGCGTGCCGGGCGTGTCCTTCGTGGTGTTGTTGGCGACGCTGGGCAGCGTGGGCATCCCACTGGAAGGCTTGGCGTTTATCGCCGGTGTCGACCGTGTGATGGACATGGCGCGTACCGCCCTGAACGTGATCGGCAATGCCTTAGCCGTACTGGTTATCTCCCGTTGGGAAGGCATGTACGACGACGCCAAGGGCGAGCGCTACTGGAATTCCCTGCCGCACTGGCGCAGCAAGGAAGCCCTGCCTACGGCACAAGCCACCCGTAGCTGATTGCAGATTGATCGAAAACAAACCCCGGAAAATTCCGGGGTTTGTCGTTTCTGCCAGCCCCGTTATCATTCGCCCCATCTTTCGGGGGACTTATCTGATGCTCAATGGCCTGTGGCTTGGCTTCTTTGTCGTGGCAATGGTGTCAGCACTGGCGCAATGGCTGGTGGGCGGTAACGCCGGGATCTTCGCGGCGATGGTCGAAAGCATTTTCGCCATGGCCAAATTGTCGGTGGAAGTCATGGTGCTGCTGTTCGGTACCCTGACGTTATGGCTGGGCTTTCTGCGGATTGCGGAAAAAGCCGGGATCGTCGATTGGCTGGCCAAGGCCCTCGGCCCGCTGTTTCGCCGCCTGATGCCTGAAGTGCCCGCCGGGCACCCCGCGATAGGTTTGATCACCCTCAACTTTGCCGCCAACGGCCTGGGCCTGGATAACGCCGCCACGCCCATCGGCCTGAAAGCCATGAAGGCGCTGCAAGAGCTCAACCCCATCCCCAATACGGCGACCAACGCTCAGATCCTGTTCCTGGTGCTCAACGCGTCCTCGCTGACGCTGTTGCCGGTGACCATTTTCATGTACCGCGCCCAGCAAGGCGCCGCGGACCCGACGCTGGTGTTCCTGCCGATCCTGCTGGCCACCAGCGCCTCGACCCTCGTGGGCCTGCTGTCGGTGGCGGTGATGCAGCGTCTGCGGCTGTGGGACCCTGTGGTGCTGGCCTATCTGGTCCCCGGCGCGTTGATGCTTGGTGGCTTCATGGCGCTGCTGGCGACCCTGTCTGCCACAGCGCTGGCCGGTTTGTCGTCGATCCTGGGCAACCTCACGCTGTTTGGCCTGATCATGCTGTTCCTGGTGATCGGTGCGTTGCGCAAGGTCAAGGTGTACGAGGCCTTTGTCGAAGGCGCCAAGGAAGGCTTCGACGTGGCCAAGAACCTACTGCCCTATCTGGTGGCGATGCTGTGTGCGGTTGGCGTGTTGCGTGCCTCGGGCGCCTTGGAGTTCGGCCTGGAAGGGATTCGCCATGTGGTGGCCTGGACTGGCCTGGATACGCGCTTTGTCGACGCTCTGCCGACCGCAATGGTCAAGCCGTTCTCCGGCAGTGCGGCACGGGCGATGCTGATCGAGACCATGCAGACCCAGGGTGTGGACAGCTTTGCGGCGTTGGTGGCGGCGACGATACAGGGCAGTACTGAAACCACGTTTTATGTGCTGGCCGTGTACTTCGGCTCGGTAGGCATCCAGCGGGCGCGGCATGCGGTGGGATGTGCGTTGTTCGCGGAGTTTGCTGGTGTGGTCGCGGCTATTTTGGTGTGCTACTGGTTCTTCGGTTAAGCATGAGCCGCACCCTGTAGGAGCGAGCTTGCTCGCGAAAAACGTTAACGATGACGCGGGGCATCAGACTCCCCGAGGCGGTCTCAGGTTTTTCGCGAGCAAGCTCGCTCCTACAGGGCGGCGGAATCATCTATTCGGCGCAGCATTACCCTGTTGTACTACCCAATCCACCACCTGCTTATTCAACTGATCCCCAGCCTGGCCAAAAGCAGCCACCACCGCTGGCACCTTGGCGTCACTCACCGGCTGCCTCACTTCAAACCGGCGGCTGGCGATAATCCTTTGATCACGCCCACGCACCAATCGCGCGTCGAGGCGAATCACCACCTCCACCGCTTTGCCTCGATACTCACTCTGAAACGCCTGCAACTGCCCGCCCAGTTCATAGTCGGCTTGCAGGTTGGTCTCGTCGGTACTCAACAGCGTCACGCGCCCGTCGCGCTGGAAGCCATCCAGCAGGCGATTACGCAGCAGCACCGGCGCCGGGTCGCTCCAGCGTGAATTCGCGTAGTTGCTGATCAAGTTGCCATCTGGCACTACGGCGATGCGCGGGCTATCAAGAAACTCGCTGGTCTGCGGCTTGGTCACGCGCAGCGACCAACTCACCGGCGTGCCTTGGCTGGCCGGTTGGGCGGACGCCAGGCGGTACACGTCCGATGGGTCCGGCTTGGGCAAGATCGAGCACGCGCTGACCAGTGCCAGGGCCATTGGGACGATCATGTGGTAAGCACGCTTCATGGCGTGAACTCCTTGTTCTTGTCACTGCCCAGCAGGTAACCGCTGGGGTTGGCTTCCAGGCGGCGAGAGATGGCGCGCAGCGAGCCGAGGGTTTCACGCAGCTCGCGCACGGCTGGCGCCAGCTCGTTAAGGCCCTGCATGCCGCTGTTCACCGAGTCCTGGTTATTGGTCAGCAAGGTATTGATGGTGGCGGTGCTTTGCTCCAGGGATTTCATCGCCTGCTCGGCGCTCCCGAAGGCTTGCTTGCCTTGTTCACTGAGCAAACCATTGGCGCTGCGCATCAGCACGGTGGTTTGCTCCAGCGCCGCGCCCGCCTGTTTGCTCACCTGCATCAATTGCTGCATCACCACCTTGATGTCGCCGCGTTGCTCGGCAATGGCGCCGGTGGTTTGTTGCAGGTTATCCAAGGTGTTGCTCAGGCGTTCGACGTTTTCCCGCGAGAACAGGTGGTTGGCGTTGTGCAGCAGCAGGTTGACGCTGGTCATCAGGTCGTTGCTGTTATTGAGCAGGCGTGCGATAGGCGATGGCGACGCGATGATTTCCGGCAGGTTGCCGTCCTTGCCCTTGAGCTCCGGGCTCTGCGGGGTGCCCCCACTGAGCTGGATGATCGAGGTGCCGGTGATACCGGTCAGGGCCAGTTTGGCCTGGGTGTCTTCCTTGATTGGCGTTTGCCCGGCCAGGCGGATGCGCGCCAGGACTCGGCGTGGGTCTTTGGGGTCCAGACGCAGGCTGATCACGTCGCCCACCTTGATGCCGCTGTACTGAACCGCACTGCCTTGGGACAGGCCGCTGACCGCTTCGTTGAAGATCACTTCGTAATCCTGGAAGGCGGTATCGACGCTGGACTTGGCCAGCCACAGGCCAAACAGCATCGCGCCGACCACCACAATTACGCTGAACAGTCCGATCATCACATGATGGGCTCGGGTTTCCATGTCATACCTCGTTGAGCGATTGAGCGGCATCCAATGCCGCGCGGCCCCGGGGGCCGTGGAAATATTCGTGAATCCAGGCGTCGTCCGTTTCCGAAACGACATCGATGGCGTCGGCCACCAGCACTTTCTTCTGCGCCAGCACCGCCACACGGTCGGTGATGGTGTACAGCGTGTCGAGGTCGTGGGTGACCAGGAACACACTCAAGCCCAACGCATCGCGCAGGGTGAGGATCAGTTGGTCGAATTGCGCCGCGCCAATGGGGTCGAGACCGGCGGTGGGTTCGTCCAGGAACAGGATGTCCGGGTCCAAGGCCAGTGCGCGGGCCAGGGCGGCACGTTTGATCATGCCGCCGGATAACGAGGCCGGGTATTTGTCGGCCGCCGACAGCGGCAACCCCGCCAGGGCCAGCTTGACCGCCGCCAAGTGCTCGGCATCGGCGCGGCTGAGGCCGGCGTGCTCGATCAATGGCAGAGCCACGTTCTCGGTCACCGTCAGCGAGGAAAACAGCGCGCCCTTCTGGAACAGTACGCCAAAGCGGCGTTCTACCAGTGAGCGTTCATGTTCAGGCAGGCTCGGCAGGTTTTTGCCGAACACCCGTACTTCGCCTTCGCTGGGGCGCCGCAGGCCAACGATGCTGCGCAACAACACGGATTTACCGCTGCCAGAGCCCCCCACCACCGCCAGGATCTCGCCTTTGTACAAATCCAGGTCGAGGTTCTCATGCACGCTTTGGCTGCCAAAGCGATTGCACAAGCCACGCACTTCAATCACCGCCTCAGTGGGCGCACGGTGTAGACGACTCACCAGCCCATCTCCATGAAAAACATCGCCGCGACCGCATCCAGCACGATCACTACAAAGATCGATTGCACCACGCTCGATGTGGTGTGCGCGCCGACTGACTCGGCACTGCCGCTGACTTTGAAACCTTCCAGGCAGCCAATGGCCGCGATCAAAAAGGCAAAGATCGGCGCCTTCACCATGCCCACCAGAAAGTGCTGCACGCCAATGTCCGATTGCAGCAGCGAAAGAAACATCGCCGGCGAAATATCCAGGGCCACCGCACACACCACGCCACCGCCGACGATCCCCGAGAGCATCGCCAGGAAAGTCAGCATCGGCAACGCCACCAGCAGCGCCAGCACGCGCGGCAATACCAACAGCTCCATGGGGTCCAGGCCCAGGGTACGGATGGCGTCGATTTCTTCGTTGGCTTTCATGGAGCCGATTTGCGCGGTGAATGCACTGGCGGTACGGCCGGCGATGAGGATTGCGGTGAGCAACACGCCGAATTCACGCAGGAAGGAGAACGCCACCAGGTCCACGGTAAAGATCGTCGCGCCGAAGCTCTTGAGCACGGTGGCGCCAAGGAAGGCCACGACGGCGCCGACCAGAAAGGTCAGCAGTGCGACGATAGGCGCCGCATCCAGGCCCGTCTGTTCGATGTGGGCGACCATGGGCGTCAGGCGCCAGCGCTTGGGCCGCCAAATACCGCGGGCGAAGGTTTCGAGGATCAGGCCGATAAAGCCCAACAGCTTCATTGCGTCTTGCCAGACCGTGTCTACTGCGCGGCCGATGCGAGCCAACACTTGAATGCCGGCGGCCTCTTCCGGCTCTTTGATCGGTACGCAAAAGTCATTCAGGGAGCGGTAGACGGTCTTGAGCAGGGCACGGTCGGCGGCTGCCAGGGTGCAGTCAGTTTGTTCGGCAGAATGTTCGATGCGCGCAGGGCCCAGCAGCTCCACCAGCAGCGAGGCGCCGGCGGTATCCAGCGCACCGAGGCCGTTGAGGTCAATGCGGGCGCCGGCGTCATATTGGCCGTCGAGTGTGGCCGACAGCTTCTTCAGGTGGGCATAGTGGGCCAGCGTCCAGTCGCCGGTAATCCGTAGCGAAGGCGGGGTGCTGGACGTATCAAGATGGGCCGCGCCGGCCGTCGTGCGAGTGGTCATAAGCTCCGAGCTTGTTTGGCTATCCACAATTGCTACGTAATAGCACGATCCGGCTTACTTTGGGTTGTCCGCTTGTGCTGTGTCTATCACCTTGAAGCGCAGAACGCCGATGACCTGGCCGTCTTCGGTGAGCACCTGCACTTGCCAGCGCCCCACGGCGTCACCCGGGAAATTCTGCTTGTGGGTCCAGGCGCGATAGCCCTCCTTGCGCCCACCATGGATGTCCAGGGCAATGCGGTCGACTTCCTGGCCGTTGAATTTCCACACATGGTAGATCCGCTCATCCAGCCCGCGTGGTGCGTTGATGGCGGTGTACGCATACAGCCCACCGCTGCGCAATTGGGCGGCGGTGACTTGCTTGAGGTCGTCGCCCGGCGTGCGGTCTTGCAGTTGGGTGCTGATGGCGACTTCGGTCATCCACAGGGTGGCGGGCGGTACCCAACTGCGCAGGAACCAGCCGGCGCAGCCGATGGCGGCCGTTACCCCCAGCAGCATCGCCCAGCCCTTGAGGCTACGCAGCGGCAGGCTGACGGCCAGGCTCGGGATCGACAGGACCATGGCCACGCCCAACGCCAGTTTGTAACTCTGGGCGGTGGTCAGGTGCATGATGATCGGCAGCGCGGTCAGCAACGCGGCGAATAGGGTCAGGGTGTGCAGGGCCAGGAACAGCGAGCGTTTGGGCGCCAGCCATTTGTAATACAGCGGGTCGATGATCGACACCAGCGCCGCTGCGCCGAGCAGGCCAGTGAACAACGATTGGCCGCTGTTCCAGGCGGTGGTGACGAAAAAGAACGGCAGGACGAAAAACAGACTTTCCTGGTGGATCATCTGGGTGGCGTAGCGCAGCAGCGGTTCAGGGATCTCGCGATTGAAGACCTTGGTGAACAGTTGCGTAAAACTGTTCTCCAGCATCAGCCACAACCAGCTCACCAGCATGATCACCGCAATCCAGCTGGCCATGCCCTGCTGGCGGTCTACCAGGATGAAGCTGCCCACCCCCGAGATGAAACCGCCGAGTGCGATCACCCCTGGGTAGCGCTTGATCAGTTCTATAACGCGCTGGATGAGGGGCGGCAAGTTCGGCATGGACGGTTCACTGGTTGTGGGAAAAATCTCAGACAGAATAACGCCTTGGCCCGATATTCTGCGCCTCATTACTCAACAGGTTTGCGATAAAGCCTCAGGCCGATCAAACCAAGGATGATCAGGCCCAGTACGCCCGCACCGATCCAGGTCAAGGCGTCATAACTCAACAGCGGTTTTTCGATGCGCCAGTAGCCCGGCTGCTGGAACGCTTCGCGCATGGCCTGGTTGGTTTGTGCCAGGCTCACGGCCTTGATGCGTTTGACCGGGTCGCTGAAACGTCCATTGGAGTAGTCGCCGGCCGCACTCCAGTAATAGTCGGCCAGTGCGCTGTTGCCTTGCACTGCCCAGGCTTGGCGGGCAATGGCGGCTTGTTGCAGGCGTGTGAATACCGTTGGGTCGAGGCCATCCTTGAGCAACTGGGCCTTGAGGTCTTGCAAGACCTGCTCGGCTTCAGGGAGGTTTTCTCGCTCAAGGTCGGCATTCAGGCTGAGGAACCCAACGCCGCCGAGCACTTCGCGTTCCACCCATGGGCCGTAGGACAAACCGTGCTTGAGGCGCAGTTGCCGGTACAGCGCCCAGTCGAGGTAGTCCTTGAGCAGGTTGTAGGTTTCATCGTGCTGGTCGTCCAGCACAGGCTCTGGGAACAGCCAGTGCAGCTTGGCGCCATCGCCCACCCAGCCGCGGATCAGGTCGCGGTGGCTGGCGGCGGTATGCTGGATTTCCGGGAGGGGGCGATGTTCGCTCGGCTCCACTGGGTCGAGTTGACCATAGGTGCGTTCCAGGTAGGCGGGCAGCAGTTTGTCGAGATCGCCGACGACGATCAGGGTCATGTTGTTCGGCGCGTACCATTCTTTGCGCAGCTTCTCCAACGAGTCGCGGGTGAGGTGGCTGACCTCGGCGCGTTCGGCGCACTTGAGGCCCAACTCCACGGCCAATTGGTTACTGGCGCTGTGACCGAGGTCTTGGCGATCCAGCAGGCGTTGCAAGTGTGAATAATGGCCACCGTCTTCGCGCTCCACCACTTGCTTGGCGGCATTGATATGGGCGTCGGTCAGTTGCGTGCGCGTGAGGATTGCCAGCAGCAGGTCCAGCACCTTGCGTTGGTTCTGCGCGGGCGCCTCGATCACGAAGGTGGTGTCGGCGTTGCTGGTGTAGGCGTTCCACTCGCCGCCCAGGGCTTGCATGCGGTCTTCGAGGTCGCCTTCGCCGCCGCCGTCGATACCGCTGAACAGCAAGTGCTCGAACAAGTGCGGCAGCTCTTTTTCTTCGCAACCGAAGTCGTCCAGGCCCACACCAACCACTAGGCGAATAGCGACATGCCCACGCTCGGTGCCCGGTTTGAGCAGCAGTTGCAGGCCGTTGGGCAAGGTGTAGCCCTCGACTTGCAGGCGGTCAAAGGCAAAGGCGTGTACCGAGCCCAAGAGCAGGCAGGCGAGTAACAGGCGACGCATAACAAGCTTCCTGGCGAATGAGGTCCACTGTTTACTGACTTCGCTCGCGGGCGTACGTTCAGGGCGAATGGGTAATGTCGGCAATACTTTCAGCCGAGAGCGCGCCAGTGTCGGACGTTTCCAACACTACATAAGCACTGCTGCAGAACAACGAGTTCAAGCGTTTCATGTCGGCAATCAGTTCCAAGTGCAGGGAACTGGTTTCCAGGCTCTGCACGATCTTGCGCTGCAGGCGGCTGACATGGGCGTGGGCCAGGCGGCGTTCCTGGGCGCGGAAGCGGCGCTTTTCGCGCAGTAATTGGCGGGCGCTTTCCGGGTCGCCGCTGAGAAACACCGACAGGCCCAGGCGCAGGTTGGCGATCAACTGGCTGTGCAGGCCACTGAGTTCCTCCAGGCCCACTTCGGAAAATTGCCGGCGTTGCGAAGTCTTCTGTTGCTGGACTTTGCGCAGCATGCGTTCGATCAGGTCACCGGCCAATTTCAAGTTGATCGATAGCTCGATGATTTCGGCCCAGCGGCGGTTGTCCTGTTCACTCAGGTCTTCACGGGGCATTTGCGCCAGGTAGAGTTTGATCGCGCTGTAGAGCGCTTCGACATCATCGCTCAGGCTGCGCATTTCTTGGGTAACGGCGGTTTGATTGCCGCGCAGCACTTCCTGCATCGAAGTGAGCATATTGTCGATCAAGTCACCCAGGCGCAGGGTTTCGCGGGCGGCGTTCGCCAGGGCCAGGCTTGGGGTATTCAATGAGGCCAGGTCCAGATGGCGTGGCTTGGCCTTGCCATTGGTTTCGGGGCGTTCCGGCAGCAGCCATTCGCACAGGCGTGCCATGGGCCCGATGGTGGGTAACAGGATCAGGCAGCGGCTGACGTTGTAGAGCAGGTGGAAGGTGATGACCATGCCCTGGACGCTGTAGTCCAGGCCGTCCATCCAGCCTACGAGCGGGTCGAGCACCGGAATGATCAGCAACAGACCGATCAATTTGTACAACAGGCTGCCCAGGGCCACTTGACGACCGGCAGTGTTTTGCATGCTGGTGCTGAGAAAAGCCAGTACACCGCTGCCGATGTTGGCGCCGATCACCAAGCCGATGGCCACGTGCAAGCCGATCACGCCGGCACCGGCCAGGGTGGCCGTGAGCAACACCGCAGCAAGGCTGGAGTAGGAAATCATGGCGAACAGCGCGCCGACCAGGGCGTCCAGCAAGATATCGCCGGTCAGCGAAGCGAAGATGACTTTGACGCCCTGGGCATGGGTAATTGGCCCGGCGGCTTCGACGATCAGTTGCAGCGCGAGGATGATCAGGCCCAGGCCGATCCCGACCCGGCCCAACTGCCCTGCCCGCGTCTGCTTGCGCGACAGGAAGAAAATCACCCCGAGGAATATCAGCAGCGGCGACAGCCAGGACAAATCGAACGTCAGCACCCGCGCCATCAAGGCCGTACCGACGTCGGCGCCAAGCATGGTGGCCAAGGCCGGCGTGAGGCTCATCAGCCCCTGGCCGACGAACGAAGTCACCAGCATCGCGGTGGCGTTACTACTTTGCACCATGGCCGTCACCAGGATACCGGCGACAAATGCCAGCCAGCGCTTGGACATGTTCTGCCCGATGACTTGGCGCAAATTGGAACCGTAGACCCGCAGGATGCCGGTTCGGACGATATGCGTGCCCCAGATAAGCAGGGTCACGGCGGAAAGCAGATTGAGCAAGGTCAGCATGCTCGGCCCCCCGTGTGGGTGCGCTCCAGCAGGAGCGAAGGAAAGTTACCGCGTGCCGCTCTACGTCTTGTACCTAAGCTGTAGTTGGCGAATGGGCTCTGCGCCAGCATCGCATAGCTAAACTCGGGATTGAAACAAAACTGTCATGAAGATCGTTCCCCACGCTCGGCGTGGGAACGCATCCTGTGACGCTCTGCGTCACTTTGCGGACGCGGAGCGTCCGAGAGGGCATTCCCACGCGGAGCGTGGGAACGATCACTCGCGGGTCAAATTTACTGACCCGGAATGTCCTTGCGCAGTTTCACCGGGTCCTGCTGTTTCTTCTTTTTCGCGATGGCGGTACGCATCTTGATGTTCACCGCTTCCACCGCCAGCGAGAACGCCATGGCGAAGTAGACGTAGCCTTTTGGCACGTGTACGTCGAAGGATTCAGCGATCAGCACGGTACCCACTACCAGCAGGAACGACAGCGCCAGCATTTTCAGCGACGGGTGCTTGTCGATGAACTCGCTGATAGTGCCGGCAGCCAGCATCATCACCAATACCGCAACGACGATGGCGGCAACCATCACCGGCACGTGGGAAACCATGCCGACGGCGGTAATCACCGAGTCTAGGGAGAACACGATGTCGATGATGGCGATCTGGATAATGGTGTAGATGAACTTGCCACCGGCGCCTTTGGGCTCGTCTTGGGTTTCATCTTCACCTTCCAGCGCGTGGTACATCTCCTGGGAGCTTTTCCACAGCAGGAACAGGCCACCGAAGAACAGGATCAGGTCACGACCGGAGATGCCCTGGCCAAACACCACGAACAGGTCGGCAGTCAGTTGCATGACCCAGGTGATCGACAGCAGCAACAGGATGCGCGTGACCATGGCCAACGCCAGGCCGAAGATCCGAGTGCGTGCCTGCATATGCTTGGGCATGCGGCTGACCAGGATCGAAATCATGATGATGTTATCGATGCCCAGGACGATCTCAAGGGCCGTCAGGGTGAAGAAGGCAATCCAGATTTCCGGATTGGTCAGCCATTCCATGTGTATTCCTTTGAGCAAGTGTTAACCGCGCAAGCTGTAGCGCCGCGCGGTGAGTGAGTCGGTACGATTATAGAGTGCTGAACAGCGGAAAAATCCCCATCAGCAATGCGGCGAACATTATGCACAGGCACACCAACACTGCCCACTTGAGTGTGAAGCGCTGGTGATCGCCGAATTCGATACCCGCCAGAGCAACCAGCAAGTACGTCGAGGGTACCAGTGGGCTCAGCAAATGCACGGGTTGCCCGACGATCGACGCCCGCGCCATTTCCACCGCGGTGATGCCGTAATGGCTGGCAGCTTCGGCCAGTACCGGCAGTACGCCGTAGTAGAACGCGTCGTTGGACATGAAGAAGGTGAACGGCATGCTTACCAGCGCGGTGATCACCGCCAGGTAAGGGCCCATCGCTTCTGGGATGACCGCCAACAGGCTCTTGGACATGGCGTCGACCATGCCGGTGCCCGACAGGATGCCCGTGAAGATACCGGCGGCGAAGATCAAGCCCACCACCGCCAATACGCTACCTGCGTGAGCCGCGACGCGGTCTTTTTGCTGCTGCAGGCATGGGTAGTTGACGATCATGGCGATACTGAACGCCACCATGAACAGCACCGGCAGCGGCAACAGGCCGGCAATCAGGGTGCACATCAACGCCAGGGTCAGGGCGCCGTTGAACCAGATCAATTTCGGACGGCGGGCGTCGGGGAATTGCGACACGCTGATTTCGCTGTGGTCGATCTCGTCGCCCTGCAGGTGCAATTCACCCAGGCGCGCACGTTCGCGCTTGCCGTACATGTAGGCAATCACCAGGATCGCCACCACACCGGCGGCCATGGCTGGGATCATCGGTACGAAGATGTCCGACGGGTCTACATGCAGCGCACTGGCGGCGCGCGCCGTCGGGCCGCCCCAGGGGGTCATGTTCATGACGCCACCGGCGAGAATGATCAGGCCGGCCATGATTCTTGGGCTCATGCCGATGCGCTGGTACAGCGGCAGCATGGCCGCGACGCAGATCATATAGGTGGTGGCACCGTCACCGTCCAGAGAGACCACCAGGGCCAGTACCGCGGTGCCGACCGACACCTTGAGCGGGTCACCCTTGACCATCTTGAGGATCTTGCGCACGGCCGGGTCGAACAGGCCGGAGTCGATCATCAAGGCAAAATATAGGATGGCGAACATCAGCATCACGCCGGTCGGCGCAAGCTTGGTGATGCCTTCGAGCATCATCGGGCCGATCTTCGGTGCGAAACCGCCGAACAGCGCGAACAGGATCGGCACGATGATCAAGGCGATCAGCGCGGACAGGCGCTTGGTCATGATCAGGAACATGAACGTGATGACCATGGCAAAGCCAAGGAAAGTCAGCATAGGAATACTCCAGGCGTAGCGCGGCTAGGGAATGGCGGACCGAGTGGCGGTCAGCGCAGAACGAAAGGCACGAGGCGTACGGGTGGAGTTGGAGCGAACAGGCGGGTACGAGCGGACATCGGGAATCACCATTGTTGTTGTTAACAGCCGGTCTGTTGCCGGCAGTGAGGGCGATCCTAGACGGGGAAGCTTTCAGCCAGCTTTCGCTGAGAAAACAGCTGATGAAGGGCAGGCATCATTCTTCAGGTTGGTGCAGAACAAAATGTGGGGGCTGGCTTGCCTGCGATGGCGGTGTATCAGCCAACATCTCTTATGGNTCGCAGGCAAGCCAGCTCCCACATTTGGATAGTGGTCGCTGCCAGACTATCAGGGTAGTTCCAGGCCGCCGGCGGCTTTGTGCAAGGCCCGCAAATGCTCACCCACCTGCTTGAGGTTGGCTTCACACGCGGCGATCTCGGCGGCGCGGGATGGATCGAGCAGCGCCCTCACCTCTTTATCCAGCTCGCCGGTCAACGACTGCAACTGCTTCTGGCGTTCGGCGCTCTCCGATTCCAGGCGTTTGGCTTCTGAGGGTTGCGGCAGGCCATAACCTCCACTGTCCAGCAACTCGGCCGGGCGACTCAGGAAGCCGCTGTTGGCGAGAATTTGCTGCAGCGTGTTGTTGGCTTTCTCCATGCCGCCGTATTTCAGCTCGCGGGCATTGAGATAGCGTTGTTTGACCTCATCCTGGGCGAGCATCAGTTGTTTGCGATAGCTGGCCTGCTCCAGCAGCAACAGCGCGGCGCTGGTACGCAGGTCGGCCTGGCTGAACCATTGGCGACGCGCTTGCGCATCCAGGGACAACCAGTCTTCGACCTGGGTCTGCTTGATCGGCAGTTGCTTGCGCAGCACATCGAACATGGCCTGGTAGCGCTCGCGGAACGAGTCGAAGTGATACCCCAGCCGCAGTGCCTCGCGCTTGTCATTCAATACGCTGGTATCGGCCAGGCCGCGGGCGCTGAGCACTTCCAGCAAGCCGTTGGGGGTGATGTTGTCCAGGCCGGTCAATTGCGGGTTGGCGCTGCCGCTGCGCAACAGTTTCAGGCTTTCGACCGCACAGTTGTTGGAGATAAAGAAGTAGTTACCGTCATAGCTCCAGTGCATCTCAGCCGCATGTTCGACGGTGTCGTTGATTTCCTGGCGGCTGAGCTTCAGCGGCACCGACGCCAGGCCACGCAGTTCGGTCTTGGTGTACTCATCAATGACCTGGGCCAGCGGCAGTACGAACAGCCGCGACGGGTATTTGCCCACCAGGCCATCCCAGCTGGACAGCTGGACGTCACCGACGAAGGCACGGTAAGACAGCACCAGATGCCGGTCCAGATCCAGCCGGCAATCCGGGCCACGCGGGCGGCCTGGAGCGCAAATCACCAGGCGCAACATGCTATGGCCCCAACGGCTCACCAGGTTCTGGTTGGCTTCGGCCAGCAGATAGTCGATTTCATACACGCGCTCCGGATCGATCTGGCCCAGGGGCGTCTTGGCGAAATCGTTGCCCGCGTTCAGGAAGGCATAGGTGCTGGCGCAGGTGTCCTGTACGGGCGGTGCCCAGCCGAAGTGATCCTTGTAATATCGGAACAGCGCGGGGCGGCGACAAGCGTAGCTGGGGTCCAGGAGGAAGTACTCCATGTTGACCGCTACGAATTCCAGTGGGCTGGTGGTTTCGTAGATGTCCGGGCTGCGCACCACCTGATGGTTGTGCTGCTCACGCTCGCCGCGGCGACCGACATATTGTGGCCAGCCGGCGAGGTCCAGCAGGCGCGGGTCGTCACTGAGGGTAAAGCGGCGGTCGTTCTGGCCACGGCACTGGTCGGGCAAGCCGATCAAGCCGGTGATGTTGTTCTGGCGGCTGCAGCGCTGGATCAGCGTGCGCTCGTCCTTGGACCACAGGCGCGCACGGTCATAGATGTGGGTCAGTTCATGCAGCACGGTGGCGAGCATCTCCCGGCGCACGGTACCGTGGGGGCGATTGGTTTTCTGGGTGGCGGCGCTGCCGTCAGTCAGGCTGGCGAGCAGGTTCTGGTTGAGGTCCAGCTCGGACACCAGGGATGCCTGGCCGTAGGCGTTTTCAGGCATCTTGTCGGTCCAGCCGACATCGATACGTCGATCCAGCTGCTCGACAAAGCGCGGTGGCAAGGAACGCAGTGCTTCATCGAGCAATGCCTGGCTGGCCTGCTGTTCGGCCGGGCTCAAGCCTTGGGTCTTGAGCCGCAGTTGCAGGCCGGCCTGGGCTGTACTTGCACACAGCAGCACGGCCCCGGCCAGGAGCCAGGTTTTGAGACGCCTCACAGAGCGAGGATAGCTTCGGCGAGGGTCTGGTCGCTGGCATCACGGGCTTCTGGCACGCGGGTGCGAAGGGTATCGAACGCGGCTTCCAGCTGGGCGCCACGGATCTCGCCATTGGTGGCGACGAAACTGGCGGCGTCATCGTGGGCTTCGCGCACGATCTTGGAGTCGCGGATGGAGGTGGTGGTGTCCGAGGTGAAATCAATGGTGCGCGCCGAGGCTCGCACGACGATGTTGCTGGTGGCCTTCAAGGTTTGCGCCTGGGCGACATCGGCCAAAAACAGCAGGCCGAGGGCGGCGACGATCAGCGGGCTACGCATGGGGTGACTCCAATGACAAAGATAGAAATACAATGATGATTATTGGACGAGAATTGCTTGCGCCAGTTCAAGGTCGCTTGCATGAAGTTTTGGCTGGGTACGGCGTAGATAGTCCAGCGCGGACTCCAGGCGTGCGCCCCGCCATTGGCCGTCAGTGGCAATGAAAGCGGCAGCATCATCCCGAGCGGCCATGACCAACTTATTGTCGAACGGCGCAGAGGTCACTTTGCTGGTGGCATACACGCTGACAACCGTGCTCTGGGTGGACACATCCAACGCTGAAGCCAGGGGTGACCAGCAGGCGCAAAACAGTGCAGGAACAATCAATAAACGGTATGAAAAAGCCATGGGACTCGACAACTGAAAGCGAGCGCCAAGGCTAGCGCAACGGCCGGGCGAGAGCCAGCACCGAGCCAGACGGGAGCGGCGGGCGCTCCCCTCTGGTTGCCGTGGATCAGATAGCCAGGATGGCCTGTGCCAGCTGTGCATCGGTAGCGGTATTCAATTGCGGCGCTTGTTGACGGATCTGGGCCAGGGCGCTTTCCAGTTTCACGCCACGGATGGCGCCTTCGCTGGCGACAAAGCTGGCGGCGTCATCTCGGGCGGCTTGTACGACCTTGTTGTCGCGCAGGGATGAAGTGGCATCAGACGTGGCATCGGAGGTTGCCTTCAGAGCGCCGACGATCGAGTCGGTCGTCATGATCAGGCTGCTCGCGTTGGCATTGGCAGCCAAGGTCAGCACAGCGGCAGTGCACAGCAGGCGAAGACGGGTCATGGGGTAACTCCTGTAGACGAATAATAAGGTGGCGCGAAACGGCCACAATGAAACGGACTGGGACTGTCGAGCATCAGACGCACGCTCTACAGGGTTCGCCACGTGGTGAACCGATATTAGGCGTGTGCAGGGCTATTCGGAAGCCTGTAATTAAACTGTACCTGTCATATTTTATAAATTTAAAACTGTATCTGTGGGCTTGAATCGAGCCAATCCAATGCGCTATCGCAGATACAACAAAGCCCGCCTCCGGTTACCCGGGGCGGGCTTTGCTTTGACAAATCAGGGTGCTGGCAGTGGACCCGTCAGGTCAGGGCCAGCGGGCGCCACTTAGCGCCAGAACGGCTTGCTCAGCTCTTCGTAGCGTTGAGCTTCGCTGATACCGGCGTCAGCCAGCAGACGCGAATCCAGGCGAGCCAGTTGGTGGCGGCTGGAGATGCGGCGCTGCCACAACATCAGGTTGGCGAGAACGCGCAAAGGCAGGGAAGCCTGGGTGTTTACAGCTTTTTCTTCGAAGAACAGTTCGGAACTGAGTGTACGTTCCATGATGACATCCTTCCGCTTGTGGCGGGATTAGGTAGTGGTTTAACTGATGCCAATGATCCTCCTCCGAGGCAAGACTCTCTAGATACAGTTCACCTGTATTGTGAGAGGCCAGTTAACTGTTTAGCGAGGCTGTACGGTACGAAATTGGGGCAACTGTACCTGTGCGCACTTAAAAGGTGCGAAATAGGCATTTTTGAGTTGGTGTGTGGGATATTTCGGTAGGAAATGACCAGTACAGCAGTACAGTTTTTTTCATAAGTGTGTGTGGGTTCACCGAGCTGATGAAACTGTCTTTGCATCAGCCCGGATCTGTACTCATCAAGCCTTGAGCATGTGCCCGGTTTCTTCCAGATTGATGTGCCAACTCAGTGCTTCGCGCAGGATGTGCGGCGTATGCCCGCCGATGGCGCAGGCCGCATCGAAGTAAGTGTTGAGCGCATCGCGATAGGCAGGATGCACGCAGTTATCGATGATGACCCGGGCGCGCTCCCGTGGCGCCAGGCCCCGCAGATCGGCAAGGCCTACTTCGGTGACGAGAATGTCCACGTCATGTTCGGTGTGGTCCACATGGCTGACCATCGGTACCACGCTGGAAATCGCGCCGCCTTTGGCAATGGACTTGGTAACGAAGATCGCCAGGTGCGCATTGCGGGCGAAATCCCCGGAGCCACCGATGCCGTTCATCATCCGCGTGCCGCAGACATGGGTGGAGTTGACGTTGCCGTAGATATCGAACTCCAGCGCGGTATTGATGCCGATGATGCCCAGGCGGCGTACCACTTCAGGGTGGTTGGAAATTTCCTGCGGGCGCAGCACCAATTTGTCTTTGTAGTGCTCCAGGTTGCCGAACACATCGGCATTACGCCGCTCCGACAAGGTAATCGAACTGCCGGAGGCAAAGCTCAGCTTGCCGGCATCGATCAGGTCAAAGGTCGAATCCTGCAACACTTCCGAGTACATGGTCAGGTCTTCGAACGGCGACTCGATCAATCCGCACATCACTGCGTTGGCAATATTGCCGATGCCGGCTTGCAGCGGGCCGAGTTTGTTGGTCATGCGCCCGGCATCGACTTCTTGCTTGAGGAAGTTGATCAGGTGATTGGCGATGCCTTGGGTGTCGCTGTCAGGCGGCGTTACCGTAGAGGCGGAGTCCGCCTGGTTGGTGATGACGATGGCGACGATCTTCTCGGGCGGGATCGGAATCGCGGTGCTGCCAATACGGTCGTCGACTTTCACCAGCGGGATTGGCGTGCGCGTCGGCCGGTAAGTCGGGATGTAGATGTCGTGCAGCCCTTCCAGGTTCGGGTTGTGCGCCAGGTTGATCTCGACGATCACCTGTTTGGCAAAAATCGCGAAGCTGGCCGAGTTGCCTACGGAAGTGGTGGGCACGATATGCCCCTGCTCAGTGATCGCGACGGCTTCGATCACGGCGATGTCGGGCAATTTGAGCTGATTGTTGCGCAGTTGCTCGACGGTTTCCGACAGGTGCTGGTCGATAAACATCACCTCGCCGGCATTGATCGCCTTGCGCAGGGTGCTGTCGACTTGAAAGGGCATGCGTCGTGACAGTACGCCGGCTTCGGTCAACTGCTTGTCCAGGTCATTGCCCAGGCTGGCGCCGGTCATCAGCGTAATTTTGAGCGGCGAAGTCTTGGCTCGTTCGGCCAGGGCGTGGGGGACGGCCTTGGCTTCACCGGCACGGGTGAAGCCGCTCATGCCGACGGTCATGCCGTCCTCGATCAGTGCAGCGGCGTCTGCCGCGCTCATGACCTTGTTCAACAACGAAGGCAAGCGGATACGATCACGGTACATGAATTGTTATCTCTGGCTACGGAAAGCAAGGTGGGCAGTGTAGTGATTTCAAAAAGTTTCGGCCCGCTACCATGGTCGAATGCCAGGTCACGATTTAGAGCCTTTGGTCGGGTTTCATGTGTGTGCAAAGCGGGACGCGGAACACCCCGTTCCCACGCAGAACGGGGGAACCATAAAAAAACCCCAGCCTACGTGAGGCCAGGGTTTCGGGTATTGCGCTGGCGCAGTGTTATTCGACGGCTTTGACCATGTCTTCGATGACCTTCTTGGCATCACCGAACACCATCATGGTCTTGTCCAGGTAGAACAACTCGTTATCCAGGCCCGCATAGCCGCTGGCCATCGAGCGCTTGTTGACGATGATGGTCTTGGCCTTGAACGCCTCGAGGATCGGCATGCCGGCGATGGGTGAGTTCGGGTCGTTCTTGGCGGCCGGGTTGACCACGTCGTTGGCGCCCAATACCAGCACCACGTCGGCCTGGCCGAACTCGGAGTTGATGTCTTCCATCTCGAACACCTGGTCGTAAGGCACTTCGGCCTCGGCCAGCAATACGTTCATGTGCCCCGGCATACGGCCCGCCACCGGGTGGATCGCGTACTTTACGGTGACGCCGTGGTGGGTCAGCTTCTCAGTCAGCTCCTTGAGCGCGTGTTGTGCCCGCGCGACCGCAAGGCCGTAGCCTGGGACGATAATCACGGTGTCCGCGTTGGTCAGCAGGAAGGTGGCGTCATCAGCGGAGCCGGACTTCACCGGGCGTGCTTCTTTGGAGCCCGTCGCAGCGCCAGCATCCGGCGCATTGCCGAAACCGCCCAACAGCACATTAAAGAAGGAGCGGTTCATCGCCTTGCACATGATGTACGACAGGATCGCGCCGCTGGAGCCCACCAGGGAACCGGCGATGATCAGCATCGAGTTGTTCAGCGAGAAACCGATGCCCGCCGCTGCCCAGCCGGAATAGCTGTTGAGCATCGACACCACCACGGGCATGTCGGCGCCGCCAATCGGGATGATGATCAGCACACCCAGCACGAAGGCCAAGGCCAGCATCAGTGCAAATGCGCTGAGATTGCCGGTGAACATGAACGCCAGGCCCAGGCCCAGGGTTGCCAGGCCGAGTACCAGGTTCAGTTTGTGTTGGCCGCCGAACTGTACCGGTGCGCCCTGGAACAGGCGGAACTTGTACTTGCCCGACAGCTTGCCGAATGCGATCACCGAGCCGGAGAAGGTGATTGCACCGATAGCAGCACCGAGGAACAGTTCCAGGCGGTTACCGGCCGGTATCGAATCGCCCAAGTGCTTGACGATGCCCAGGGACTGCGGCTCGACCACGGCGGCAATGGCGATGAACACCGCTGCCAGGCCGATCATGCTGTGCATGAAGGCGACCAGCTCGGGCATCTTGGTCATTTCAACACGCTTGGCCATGATCGAGCCGGCGGTACCGCCAACCAATAGGCCAACGATGACGTAGCCGATACCGGCAGTCGCCAGTTCAGCCCCCAGCTTATAGATGAGGCCGACGGTAGTGAGTACCGCCAGCGCCATGCCGAGCATGCCGAACAGGTTGCCGCGCCGCGAAGTGGTCGGGTGCGAGAGGCCTTTGAGGGCCTGGATGAAACAGATCGACGCGATCAGGTAGAGCGTCGTCACGAGATTCATGCTCATTACTTGGGCGCCTCTTCTTTTACTTTCGGGGCTTTCTTCTTGAACATTTCAAGCATTCTGCGGGTGACCAGGAAGCCACCGAAGACATTTACCGCCGCCAGGGCCACGGCCAGTGTGCCCATGGTCTTGCCCAACGGGGTGACGGTCAGCGCGGCAGCCAGCATGGCGCCGACGATGACAATCGCGGAAATGGCGTTGGTCACGGCCATCAGCGGCGTGTGCAATGCGGGTGTTACGTTCCAGACCACGTGATAACCGACATAAATCGCCAGCACAAAGATGATCAGGTTGTAGATACCGGGGGAGATAAGCTCTTCCATCGTCTGAATCCCTGCTTAGGCGTTTTTGCGGATGACTTGGCCGTCGCGGCACATCAGGCACGCGGCGACGATGTCGTCTTCGAGGTTGATTTCAAACTGCCCTTCCTTGGTGAAAACCAGCTTCAGGAAGTCCAGCAGGTTGCGCGCATACAAGGCCGACGCATCGGCGGCGACAGCGCCCGCCAGGTTGGTCGGGCCGCAGATGATCACGCCGTTTTCCACCACGACCTGGTCGGCCACGGTCAGCGGGCAGTTGCCACCCTGGGCAGCGGCGAGGTCGATGACCACCGAGCCGGGTTTCATCTGCGCCACGGTATCGGCGCTGAGCAGGGTCGGCGCCTTGCGGCCCGGGATGAGGGCGGTGGTGATGACGATATCGGCCTGTTTGGCGCGTTCGTGCACGGCCAGGGCCTGGCGTTGCATCCAACTGGTGGGCATCGGGCGTGCGTAGCCCCCGACACCGACGGCGCATTCACGCTCTTCATCGGTTTCGTAGGGAACGTCGACAAACTTGGCGCCCAGGGATTCGATCTGCTCCTTAACCGCCGGGCGTACGTCGGACGCTTCGATCACCGCGCCCAGGCGCTTGGCCGTGGCGATGGCTTGCAGGCCCGCCACACCGGCGCCAAGGATCAGTACGCGTGCGGCTTTTACAGTGCCGGCAGCAGTCATCAGCATCGGCATGAAGCGCGGGTAGTGATGAGCGGCCAGCAACACGGCCTTGTAACCGGCGATGTTGGCTTGCGAAGACAGCACATCAAGGCTTTGAGCGCGTGACGTGCGCGGCGCGGCTTCCAGGGCGAAGGCGGTGATGCCGCGCTCGGCGAGCTTGGCGATGGTTTCGTTGCTGAACGGATTGAGCATGCCCACCAATACGGTGCCACTTTTGATCAGCGCAAGTTCGCTGTCGCTGGGGGCAACCACTTTGAGAATCAGCTCGGCGCCAAATGCGTCGTTGGCGCTGCCAATGGTAGCGCCTGCCGTTTCATAGGCACTGTCGACGATGCTGGCATTGATGCCTGCGCCGCTTTGTACAGTGACCTTATGGCCCTGGCCGATCAGCTTCTTGATGGTTTCCGGGGTGGCAGCCACCCGCGTTTCACCGGTCTGGGTTTCGAGAGGAACACCAATGTGCACGTCAAATCTCCTGCATGATCTTTTTGCTTTTGATCTTTTTGTAAAAAGGCCAGTGCACCGCGAGTGGCGCAACTGGGGCGGCCGATCAGCACGATCCCGCTGAAATGACAGCGGGGCGCGGCATTTTGCAGGCGAACTTTACGGCCATCAAGGGATTATGACGGGTGACGAAAAATTAACTACAAGTCACCCTGTGACTGATTGTCGCAACAGGCTGAAATAACCTCTTTAAATACAGGTCTTTAAAGGCGTTCAGGCGTTTTCGGTCCGTTTTTCCATTGCCAGTGTGAATAGTCGTGCATTGACCGGTAAGAGTCGCTACGAGCCATGAAATACATGGCTTTTAGCCTTATTTTTGGCTGACAAGTACAGCCTGTTTAAATGCGACATATACGTACATCTGTAGGCTCTTAATTTATTTGACTACAAAGTCAGTAATTGCGCTTTGTCCTTCATTTACTTGGGTTGTAGCGTCTTGACTGGTCGACCAGCCAGTCCCTGAATGCATGCAGAGAGGCAGATTCGACCTTTCTGTCAGGAATCATCAGGTAATAAGCCTTTTCGCTGGTCAGTGCTTCAGTGCTGGCGATTACCAATTGTTGCTCCTTCAGCTCCTGCTGGATGAGGAAAGGAGGGATCAGTGCGATGCCCATGTCATGCATGGCCGCTTGAGACAGCATCGAGAATAGCTCGTATCGAGGGCCTGTCATGTCGCGAGGGATGCTCAGTTGTTGGGCGTTGAACCATTGGCGCCAGGCGTAGGGGCGTGTGGTCTGCTGCAGCAGTGGCAGCTCGGCGATCTGTTGAGGGGTGAAGTGCGTGCGGTCGCCGAGTAAGCGCGGGCTGCAGACCGGTACTGGGTTTTCGCCCATTAACCTGTGGGATTGCGTACCCGACCAATCGGCATCTCCGAAGTAGATCGCCGCATCGAACTCGGTATCGGCGAACAGGAAGGGGCGTGTGCGGTTCGTCAGGTTCACCGTGACTTCCGGGTGCTGATGTTGAAAGTCCTTCAGGCGTGGGATCAGCCACTGCGTGCCGAAGGTGGGCACCACCGCCAGTTCGATCACATTGGCGCCTTGCTGGCCCATTACCGACAAGGTGTCGCGCTCCACGGCGTCCAGCTGTGTTGCAACCCTACGGCTATAAGACAGTCCAGCCTCCGTCAGCTTCACGCCGCGGCGTGAGCGGCGAAACAGTTCGACACTCAAAAACTCCTCCAGGCTGGCGATCTGTCGGCAAATCGCGCCTTGGGTGATGGAAAGCTCCATTGCTGCCTTGGTGAAGCTCTCGTGGCGGGCTGCTGCCTCAAAGCTGATGAGTGCGGTGGTACTGGGGATTTTCCGGCGCATGTACATTGCCCTCACAGATAAAGCGCATTTATGGGCTTTTTGAGTGTTACGAAGTGAGAAATTAGCACAAGCCTATGCAAAATCCTCGTTTGCCCTCTGCGCCGACCGCGCCTAGTCTGGATCCACGACTTCTGATTTTTTCGCGAGGACTTATTCATGGCTGGCAAGGCAAGCTTCAACTGGATCGATCCACTGCTGCTGGATCAACAGCTCACCGAAGAAGAGCGCATGGTGCGTGACAGCGCCGAGCAATTTGCTCAGAACAAGCTGGCTCCTCGTGTGCTCGAAGCCTTCCGCCATGAAAAGACAGACCCCGCTATTTTCCGTGAGATGGGCGAAACCGGTTTGCTGGGGGCAATGATCCCCGAGCAATACGGCGGCAGCGGGTTGAACTACGTCAGCTACGGTTTGATTGCTCGTGAGGTCGAGCGTGTCGACTCCGGCTATCGCTCGATGATGAGTGTGCAGTCTTCCCTGGTCATGGTGCCGATCAATGAGTTTGGTACCGAGGCGCAAAAACAGAAGTATTTGCCCAAACTGGCCTCTGGTGAATGGATCGGTTGCTTTGGGCTGACCGAGCCCAACCATGGTTCCGATCCGGGGGCGATGATTACCCGTGCACGCAAAGTGGATGGCGGCTACAGCCTGACCGGCGCGAAGATGTGGATCACCAACAGTCCGATTGCGGATGTGTTTGTGGTGTGGGGCAAAGACGATGCGGGAGATATCCGTGGCTTTGTCTTGGAAAAAGGCTGGAAAGGTCTGAGCGCTCCGGCTATCCACGGCAAGGTGGGGTTGCGGGCCTCCATTACCGGTGAAATCGTCATGGATAACGTATTTGTGCCGGAAGAAAATATCTTCCCGGATGTACGTGGTTTGAAAGGGCCGTTTACCTGCCTTAACTCGGCACGGTACGGGATCTCCTGGGGTGCGCTGGGGGCTGCTGAGTTCTGCTGGCATACCGCGCGCCAGTACACACTCGATCGCCAGCAGTTTGGTCGCCCATTGGCTGCCACTCAGCTGATCCAGAAGAAGCTGGCAGACATGCAGACCGAGATTACCTTGGCCCTGCAAGGTTGCCTGCGCCTGGGGCGGATGAAGGATGAGGGTACGGCGGCGGTGGAGATCACTTCGATCATGAAGCGTAACTCGTGTGGCAAGTCATTGGACATCGCACGCATGGCCCGGGACATGCTGGGCGGTAACGGCATCTCTGACGAGTTCGGGGTGGCACGCCACCTGGTCAACCTGGAAGTGGTCAACACCTATGAAGGGACCCATGACGTGCATGCCTTGATCCTGGGGCGCGCGCAAACCGGTCTTCAAGCGTTCTATTAATAGGAGCATGGGCATGGGCGCGCTTTCGCATCTGCGAGTGCTGGATTTGTCGAGAGTACTCGCGGGCCCTTGGTCCGGGCAGATTCTTGCAGACCTTGGGGCCGAGGTGATCAAAGTCGAAAGGCCGGGCAGCGGCGATGACACGCGCGCTTGGGGCCCTCCCTTCCTTAAGGATGCGGATGGCGAGAACACCAGTGAGGCGGCGTACTACCTATCGGCCAACCGTAATAAAGAGTCGGTGACCATCGACTTTACGCGACCGGAAGGGCAGAAGTTGGTACGCGACCTGGCTGCCAAGTCGGACATCCTGATCGAAAACTTCAAGGTGGGTGGCCTTGCGGCGTATGGGCTGGACTACGAATCCCTCAAAGAGGTTAACCCGGAGCTGATTTACTGCTCCATCACGGGGTTTGGCCAGACGGGCCCCTATGCGATGCGCGCCGGTTACGACTTCATGATCCAGGGTTTGGGTGGGCTCATGAGCCTGACGGGGCGGCCTGAAGGGGATGAAGGCGCCGGGCCGGTAAAGGTTGGCGTAGCCTTGACCGATATCTTGACCGGGCTTTATTCGACCGTGGCTATCCTGGCTGCGCTAGCTCATCGCGATCACGATGGTGGTGGGCAGCATATCGACATGGCGTTGCTGGATGTGCAGGTGGCTTGCCTGGCGAATCAGGCGATGAATTACCTGACCACCGGGACGCCGCCCAAGCGCCTGGGCAACGCTCACCCTAATATTGTGCCCTATCAGGATTTCCCCACTGCCGATGGAGATTTCATTCTCACAGTAGGCAATGACGGGCAGTTCCGTAAATTCGCTGAAGTCGCTGGGCAACCACAATGGGCGGATGACGTGCGTTTCGCCACCAATCGCGCACGGGTGGCTAATCGCGCGGAGCTGATTCCCTTGATTCGCCAGGCGACGGTCTTCAAGACTACCGCTGAGTGGGTGTCGCAGCTGGAGCGAGTGGGCGTGCCGTGTGGGCCGATTAATGATCTGGCGCAGGTGTTTTCCGATCCTCAGGTCAAGGCGCGTGGCTTGGCGGTGGAGTTGCCTCATGCATTGGCGGGGATGGTGCCTCAGGTTGCGAGCCCGATACGCTTATCCAAGACGCCTGTAGAGTACCGGAGTGCGCCTCCTCTACTGGGCGAGCACACGCTTCAGGTGCTGCAAGGAGTTCTGGGGCTGGGAGCTGCTCATGTGGCTGCATTGAAGGAAGCAGGTGTTATTTAAGCTTTTCCTTCTATATAGATAGAAGTCCAGTGGAGAGCTGGTTGTTTTTTAGCCGAAGCTAACTTATTGATAGAAAAGCGGAATTAAGAGTTGACGGCGAATTATATCTGTCTATAATTCGCCCCACTTCCGGCGCAGTCGAAACGGAAAACTCCTTGTTAAACAATGAGTTACGCAGTTTTCGGCAGCAAGTTGCTTCAGTTCATCGAAGCCAAAAGGAAGTTGAAAAAGAGGTGTTGACAGCAGCGTGTAACGC